>JAUTXN010000310.1 GCA_030838045.1 Acidimicrobiaceae bacterium | reverse complement strand
CAGGAGCGCCGTCGCCACGCCGAGGGCCCATCCGGTCGACGCGTGGAGCACCACCACAGCGCCAGCAACTGCTCCGGCCAGCATGCACCCGACTGCGGCCACGCGCCGAGTGGTATGGGAGTTCGGTTTGCTTACATCCGGGGCGTCCGCGGCCAGCCCGGTAAGGGTCATGGTGAGGACCGTCGTTGTCATATCGGCCACTGCCAGCTTCCGAACCGTGACGTTCTGCACGCCCATGGCGACCGCCAGCAGGATGGTCATGGCATAGCGCTCGCCCGACCCGTGGGCGGCGACCGCGACGACCATGGCCGCCGCCACGACTACTGCCTCCACGGCCGCGGCCCCCGCCAGCGCCGCCCGACGACCCTCGATGGGGAATCGCCCCCAGGTGGCGGCGCCTGCCAGGAACGCCGCCAGCGCCACCAGCGATGCCGACACCGAGAATCCGGACGAGCCCGCCAGTGCGAAGCCGAGGAAGACCACGTTGCCGGTCATGTTCGCGACGAACACGTGGCCGAGACGGAGGATAGAGACGGCGTCGACGAATCCCGTCACGACCGTCAGCGCCAGGAGTAGTGAAACCAGCGCACCGTCGGCGTCACGCCTGGGTTCTTCAGCCGCTTCCGTCATGGCGATAGTTTGCATCGAAATTACGCCCGGCTTCCGCGGACACTCCGGAGCCTCCAGGACACCCGAGGCCAAGGCTCAAGGCGCCACGCCCCGTTGGGTAACGCAGCACATCGCGCTACCGCAGCGGCGCCGCCGGGCCCAGGGAAACACAATCCTTCTCGCTGGAGATCATGAGCAGTGGTCCCCGAGCCGGCGTTCGGCGGCACCCGGGGGGACGCCAACGTCGGGATCCCCCCCGCTCGGAGGGTCGGCAGTTCGGGAGAGGGGACTGCCGGTCGTCATTCGCTCAAATCGACGAGAAATTTCGATCGCTGCTCCTACAGCGCCGCGACCGACCCGTAGCTGCTTCAATTCCGAGTTGACTTGAGCCAACTCAGCCTTGGCCCGCTTTGCTTGTGCAGCGTGTCGTTGTAGGTACTGGCCATGAGCACCTCGACCTCCTGGCGCAGGAGTCTCAACCAGGGGTTCCCATGGATCGAACTAACGCGATATTGGAGGTGACCAGCATCGATTGCCGCGAGGATCTCGCGTGGGTGAGACCGTATTCCTTCGAGGCCGTCTTGTCGATGAGCGTCGCACCCTTTCGACGCCACTGTTCGTCGGAGTCTCCCACTGCTTATCCTTCCAGCCATCCCGCGCCTCGGTAGGCACGCGAGTTACCCGCCCAGGCGGTCACCCGCCGCTGGAAGCCTGGGCACGACCCGGCGTTTGGTGCTACCCGAGCCGCCCTGTCTCGCCCCGCGTTCTGGGACACAGGTCGGTGCTCGCGCACTCCGAACAGATCTCCCTGCTCGATCATGGGAGGTGAACGCAGCCGCGGCCCAAGGGATCCGGCTACGAGCGCCACGGCAGCGCCGATCACGGGTCCACTCGACACCGTGGCCCAACGGCAAGGGGGATGGGTGTGAGCCTCACCTGGTTGGTTCGTCACCGATCGCAGATGCAACATTTTCGAATCCATTTTCATCAAACGCTCGAGCGGCGTTCGAACCGCTGTTCCGGGGGTTGGCGCCAGGTGCGAGGCCGCGTTGAACTCCCAAGCTGAGAGGGCCCTTTGTCCAGCCGCCACCACACGACCCAGCCGGCGGGAACGAGAACCCAGAACGTGATTGCCCGATAGAGCACGACGGTGGCGATAGCCGAAGGGGCGGGTGTTCCGTAGCTGACCAGGAGCGCGGTCAGGCTGGCTTCGACGACGCCCAGGCCGCCGGGTGTGAACGGTAAGGCGAGAATCAGTTGGGTCAGGGCGTAGACGACGACAATGTCGCGCCACTCGATCGGCGCACCGACCGCGGCGAGACAGGCGGTCAGGCAGGCGAGGTCGAGAAGCCAGTTGGCGAGCGCCAGGGTGAACGCGGCTGCCCATCGTTCGGAGCTGAGCCGGACCACCCGGGTCTGGTCGTACAGCTTGGCCAGTCGGCTGCCCGAAGGCGCTTGGCGCCGGCGCCGGCTCCGGGTTGCCGCTAGTAGCAGGCCTCCCGCAGCCGGGATGACTGCCAGGGCGCGGGCCGACCAGCGCAGCGACGCCACCGGTCCGTGGTCACCCGCCAGTTCAGCTCCCGCGACGACCATCACGAAGAGGGCGAAGGATGACAGGGCCCCGGCGACGAGCACGACCCAGGTGGCGAGCCTGCGGTCGGCACCGCGGTGGCGCAGCTGCTTCCACGACCATGGGATCGACCAGGCCACACCGCCGGGTAAAGAAGCTGACATGGCGTTGGCGGCCATCAAGATCTTCGTGACTGCGCACGCCGAGATGTCGACGTCGCCGGCACGCAACAGGCGCGTTTGCATCTCGGCGTAGGTGGCGAGTGAGGCACCCTCGAGCAGAAGGGCGGCCGGGAGCCACCACCACGAGAGGTGATTCAGGAGGTGAAACCCGGCGCCCAGCTGATGGCGATGGGTCCACGCGGTCGTCACGACGATGGCGGCGACAAGGGCGGTGGCAGTGCGCCGGGCGACGACGGTGAGTGCACGGCGCGGGTGGGGGAGTGGGCGGTCGGTGTCGACGTTGGGCACCGGCGAGGAGGGCGTGTGCGCGATCGCGGTCATCGGAATCAGGCCGCTCGGGCAGGCTGGGGAACGGACGGTGCGAGCACGGGTCCCGTGGTCCGGGTCGAACGCCAGGCGACCCTCTCCCCGATGAGGTGGGCCCCGTCCAAGGCGGCTCCGGCGACGAGCACTCCGGCCAGGACGTCGAGGACAAAGTGATTGCCGGTCGCGGTCACCTCGGTGGCTACCCAGATCGGGTAGAGCACGCCGAGCGACCGCCACAGACGTCGGCGCCCAAGGTGTGCCAGGCTGAAGCCGACCAAGGTGGCGTATTCCACGTGCATGCTGGGCATAGCCGCGTACGGGTGGTACAGCCAGCGCAGGGACGTCGAGTTCAAGTTGACGGCCGCATGGGAGACGCTGTCCGCGATGCCGACCGCGGCCAGACGAGGTGGTGCAGTCGGGAAGAACACGAATCCCACCAAGCCCAGTGCGCTGGCGAGCAGCAACGAGGTCCGACGGGTGGTGTAGTCGCGCTCCGAGCGACGGCGATGCAGCCACATCTGGCGTCATAAACGACATACAGCGCGATCACGAGGGCCGCCTCCACTCCCACCGACGTGGGGTAGCGCCTTGATTGCGGCCATGGTGGCGGCCAGCTCATCCTGGTCGGCGCCCGCGGTGAGGGTTCCTGCTGTGGGCGCGCACGACGACTTGGGCGGAACTGCCGGCCTGGGACGCGAACTTGGACTTGAGGAGGTTCTGCGCCTTCTGGGAGTCGACCCCCGACACCGTGAAGTTGTCGGAGAGCTTGCCACCCAGCGCCGACCCTCCCGCCGCCAGGAGCACGAGCAGCACCAGCCAGGCGGCCACCACCAAGCGGCGGCGGCGCACCGCCTCGATACCCAGTTGGTAGAAGAACCTGGACATGGGGGCCTCCTGGTACCTCGGCGAGGGGTAGATCCGTTGCATGGGTAGGGTCAGCTCGCCGCGACGGCGGCGGCGAGGTGCTCGAGGTTTGCGGTGGTGGGCGTCCCGATAACCGGGGCGGGATGGCTCAGGGGACCGTCGTCTCCGACGGTCAGCTGGCGGGTTCGAGCAGCTGAAGGTCGAGCTCGACTTTCACCACGTCGCCGAGGGCGACGACCTTGACTCCGGGCGGCATTGCGAGGTCGATGCCGAAGTCCTTGCGGCGGATCTCGGTTGTCGCCTCGAAGCCGGCGTGGCGGGGGGCGCCCGGGAAGGGGGCCTCGATGCCACCCAGCTCGACGGCGAGGACGATTGGACGGGTGACGTCTCCGATGGTGAGTTCACCGTCGATCTGATACTCCGATCCGGCGCCCGCGACCCGAGCGGAGCGGAACACCATGGTGGGTCGCTTGGCGACGTCGATGAGGTCGGCCGAGAGCACATGGGCGTCACGGTCGGCGTTGGCCGTGTCGATCGACGAGACGTCGACGGTGGCGTTGACGGTGGTCGTGGCGAGGGTCTCGCCGACGACGACCTCGGCGTCGAAGCGGGTGAAGCGCCCTCGCACCTTGGACACGCCGAGGTGGCGGATGGTAAACCCGATTGAGGAGTGGTTGGTGTCGACGGCCCAGCGGCCGGGGACCAGGGGCAGCGAAACGGTGGTGGGGTTGGTGGTGGTGGTCATGTCACGCATCCTGCGCTCACCGCATCGGTCCGAGAAGGCCGGGTTGATCCTGGTATTGGCAGGGCCAGGCTGATTCGCCGGCTTCTGTGGGATCATGGTGAGTGTGACGACGTTGGCCGAGTTCCTCCGTGCTCGTCGCGATCAGCTGCAGCCGGGTGACGTCGGCTTGCCCGACAGCGGCCGCCGGCGGACACCGGGTCTGCGCCGCGAGGAAGTGGCGACCCTCGCCGGGGTCAGTATCGACTACCTGGTTCGTCTCGAGCAGGGCCGCGACACCCGACCATCGCCGAGTGTGAT
>JAUTXN010000374.1 GCA_030838045.1 Acidimicrobiaceae bacterium | reverse complement strand
TGCTTGGGACCTTGACGGTGACCAATCCGACCGGCCCGGGTTGGGTCACCGCCTACCCGTGCGCGCTCAACCGGCCGTTGGCGTCGAACATCAACTTCGCGGCCGGCCAGACGATCGCCGACGCGGTCGCGGTGCAGCCCGATTCCGGCGGCAACCTGTGTTTCTATACCAGCGCGGCCACCGACATCATCTGGGATCAGGCCGCGGAAACCGCCATCGCTTCGCACAACGCGACCCGGCTGCTCGACACCAGAGGCACGGGGTGACCTCGGTCGTCGAAACGATGTAGCGCCCAGACCGGGATCGCCTCCTCGTACGAGATGCGCCCCGTCGCCGCGAGTTGGTGCTGCTACATGAAGTTCCGGGTGTGCAGGGCCGAGAGCTCAGCCGCCTCCAGCGGTGAGAACCCGAGCCGGGTCAGGCGGCGGCGGCGTCCGTCGTCCATGTCGGTCTGGAGTTGCTGTACGGCCTCGTGCCCCCGGCCGATGGCCTCTGGCGTCCAGCCTCCAGCCGCGAGAACGACGAGGGCGTCGAAGACCTCGTCGTTGAGGCCCGATGTCGAGGCCAGGGCGTCGTGGCGGCGTTCCATGGCCTGGCGCAGCCTCGGCCGTAGCTCAGGTTCGGCTTGCAGTTGTTCCTCGAGGTGGCCGAGGCCGAACGCCACGTGGCGGGCCTCGTCCTGCAATGCCAGGTGGCAGATCTGGGCGGTGACGGCGTCGGGGGCGTGGCGTTCGAGGAATGACAGGAGGTGGAGAAAGGTGCCTTCGCCCAGCACGGAGAGCAGGAACGATGCGATCGGGAAGTCGGTTTCGTCGAGAAGCGATTGGAGGGAGGCCCGGCCGCCGGCTCCGGAGACGCCGAGTTGGCGGGTCACAAGGAGCGCCCGGCGGGTGAAGACTTCGATGTGTCGTGCTTCGTCGGCCGCCTGTATTGCCAGGAGTTGGGTCACTTCCCGGTAGTGGGGGTGGATCCGGCCGAGGAATCGGGCCGGGACCATCAGGGCCGCCTGTTCGTTCTCGATCAGGTAGGTCATGACCTGGACGACGGCCTGTTCGATGTCGTCGGGGAGTCGGGGCGCGATCGTCCAGTCGATTGCCGTCGCCGGGTCCCATTGGGCGGCCGCGGCTTGTGCGTACAGCCTCGGCGCCAGGTCACTCCAGACGGCAGCCTTGGTGTCCAGGTCGGCGACGGACAGGTCGGGCCCTCCGGCTTCGACGAGTGCGCCTCGCGCCGCCAGCCCCCATCGAAGGGGCGCCTTTTCCCAGACCGTCGGGCCAGGGACGCCTGCCCGCTCGGCGCCGTTCCAGCGGGCGTCGGATGCCTTTCCCTTCGTGATGTTCATTCCCTCGGCGCGGTGACCATGTTCGCGCGCCCACGCCGCCAGGTGCAGCCCGAGGTGCTGGTCGTGGCCCCGGACCTCGACGGTGTCACCTGGTGCCAGGCCTTGGAGGGCGCGGGCGACCAGCAGGTGGCCGCCCCGGTCGATGCCTAGGGCACCGAGGTCCACGGTGGGGTGGGCGTCAGGGGCGATAGTCGGCAGCGCAGATCCTCCCTTCGGCGTCGTAGAACCTGGTGTTGTCGACAGCGCGTTCCAGGGCCTGGTAACGGTTCACCCGTCCCGGCTGCCAGGCGGTGAGTCCTTCGAGGTCGAGCAGGGGGCGGACGTCGGGATCGGCGTAATCCATGGCCAGCAGCAGCTCCCCGAACCGAGCGGTCAACGCTGCTGGGGCGGAGTCGATGACCGTCATGTTGCAATGGTCGAACGGCTCGGTCTGGCAGACGATCCGGGTCGCTCCAGCGGTCAGTGTCCCCTCCTTGGTGAACGCCAGGTGGTTGGCGTCGATCATGCAGGCGGCGTCGACCTGTCCCGCCATCAGCGCTCGCGCCGCGTCGCGTTCGCCTCCGATGTGGTCCCCGTGCAACCCCACCCCGACGTCGAATCGACGAATGGTGACGTCTACGCCCGGTCGGAGACCCGATATCCGGAGGGCGTCGATGGGGAGCAAGGTCGCCTGGGGCGAGTCGATGGCGCCGGTCGCCACGACCCCTCCGGCCAGGTCGCGGGCGTTGGCGGCGGGAGAGTCGGACCGGACGACCACCACCGAGGACAGGTCCTGATCGGTGTCGCGCATGACCAGGGCCGAGACCGTGGCGCCGCGTCGTTGGGCCAAGCGGCGGGCCCGGACCCACGCCAGCGGCGAGTTCCAGGCCGCCTGGATACGACCGGCGACCAAGTCTTCGACTTGGCGTTCGTAGTTGGAGTACAGCACGTAGTCGAACGGCAGGTCGTGGGCCAGCAACCATCGCCGGAAGCCGTCCCAGATGGTGACCACCTTCGGGTCGTACGCGACGGCGCCCATGAGCAGCACGTCCGATTGCCCGCCACGGTCGTCCTCCGTCACCGCCATTACCCGAGCAGGTCGAGGCCGCCGATGGCCCGGCCGATGAAGTCGAGCAGGGCGTCGGTGGTCGGGGCCATAACCCTCGCAGCTTGGGCGTCGCGGAACCGGCGCTCGATACCGAGCTCCTTGCGGAACGCCGCCCCGCCGCACACCTTCATGGCCAGGTCGGTCACCGAGAGCGCCGCCTCGGCCGCCGCCGCCTTGACCTCGAGGACCCGCAAGGTGGCGTCGGGGCGGGCCGATTCGACCGCGTTCAGGGTGTCGTTCAGGAGCGCCCGGGCGGTGTCGGTGGCCAGCCGCATGCGGGCGTAGTCCGACCTCGGAGACGGCTGGTCGATGAGGCGGGCGCCGAGATGTTCCAGCCTCGTCGAGGTCAGGTGGCGGCCGGTTTCGGCGACGGTTGCCTCCATGAGGCCGATGGAGAACGCGGCCGACAAGATCAAGAACCAGGGCAGCACCACGGACAGCGCGATGTTCAAGCCCTCGCCGTCGGGGCCCAACATGGCGGCCCGATTGACGACCACACCCTCGGCGTCCACCGGTACCGACCCGTTGCCCCGCAGCCCGAGGCCGTCGAACTGCTGGCCGACCGTGAGGCCCGACGACGGGTGAGGCACCAGCCACAACGTCATGGGGCCGACCGCCGACAACGGCAGGCTCGACCACACGTAACTTTTCGCCGCGGCGGCCGAAGTGACCCAGCTCTTCCGGGCGGTCAAGCTGACGTCGTCAGCGGACTCACCGCTTGCGGTTGCGGTTGCGGTTGCAGTCGCGGTCGCTGTGCCCAACGGGGCCCAGAAGTGACTCCTCGAACCCACCTCCGAAAATGCCAGCGTCGTGAGGTGCTGGCCCTCGGCGATCGCCCGACGGGTCGCTTCGGGGCCATGGGCCTCCAATACAGCAGTGGCTGCGAAATGCATCAACGTCACCATGGCGGTCGAACCGCACACCGATGCCAGCGACTCGACGACGCCGGCCGCCGCTCGCAGGCCCTCGCCCGCCCCGCCGACTGACGCCGCTGACGTCAGGCCGAGAATCCCGGCGTCACCGAGGGCCTTGACGGAATCGGCGGGGAAGCGGCCCAGCTCGTCCACCTCCCGGGCAGCCGGTGCCACTGACTCTGTGATGACGCGTTCCAAAGCATCGTGGTAGTCGCTCATGCCTTACTCTCTGTGTAGGTTGTTGGCGGGGCTTCTCTTCTGAAGCTGGCTGCGTTCCCTACGGATTCCCGACGGGCGAGGTCAGGCGAGTGGAGGGACGCCACCGTGGCCACCCGACCGGGCGGCTGACAAGTGGGCTCAACGGCGGTGGGGCACGGTTCCCTCCCTTCCTGCAGAGAGCATCTGGGCGGTGGCTCAACCTACTTCCACTCGAGGCCCCCGTCATCTCCAGCAACTCCAGAAGCTGCCGTA
>JAUTXN010000352.1 GCA_030838045.1 Acidimicrobiaceae bacterium | reverse complement strand
GCGTCCCCTGTCCCTTCTGTGGCCTCACCACGAGCGTGAAGGCGGTGTTGCGGGGCGACAGCCACGGCGCCTGGGCGGCCAACCCCTTCGGTCTCGTACTCGTCGTCCTGGCCGTCTTGGTCGCGGTGCGTCCCCGGTGGAAGGTGTTGAGTGTCCCCTCGGCCGTCGTGGTATCGGCCGTGGCGATGTCCTGGCTGTTCGAGTTGCACCGGTACCACTTCCTCTAGGGTCGAGGCCGGCGACCACGCATGACTCCGATCCTGATCGCGGTGATCGTCGCCGTCGCCGTAGCCCTCACGATCCACTCCGCCCGGCGGGCCCTGGCCGAGCGCGACGCCGTCGAACGCCACCACCGCACCCTCGACGTGTTGGGCACCCTGGCCGAGCGGGCCGATGGCGCGGCGCCCGGCGTCACGCCCCCGGCCACCTATCTGCCGCGGCACCGCCGGTCGCGTCCGGCGCGCCGGTGGGGGTCGCCGGTCGCCGCCGCCCTGATCGCAGCCGTGCTCGTGGCGGTCGGCGCCGGGTGGTACCTGGCGTCACGCCACTCAGGTACGACCTCCGAGACGCAGGCACCACCGACGCACGCCACCACGACCAAGCCCGCCGCCGGCGCGGGACCGGCACCGGCATCGACATCGACCATTCCGGCCGGCGGACCGTCGGTCGTCTTGGTGTCGAACGACAACCTGGTGGCCCATTACCGCCTGCAACGCCCCTCGGCGGATGTCGAACTGGTCGCGACCGCGTCGTGCTGGGTGGAGATCAAGTCCCGCCTCGGCCAGGGCCCGGTCATGTTCTCCGGGACCCTTCGTCCCGGCGGCCGCCGGGCTGTCCCCACCGCGGCCTCGACCGGCGGCGTGAGCGTCCGGCTGGGCAACCCGGCCGGCATGTCGCTTTCGGTGGACGGAACCGTGCTGCCCGTCCCGCGGCCCGCGGGCACCAAGCCGTTCACGCTGCTCTTCCAGCCCGCCGCCTAGGGATTGCCAAGCATTTCCGCCCGCCTCGTACGGCACCAGACCCGACTAGGAAATCGGTCGCTCCCGGGCGTCCCAGGTCGGGATAAGCCGGCGGGCCGCCCGGGCTTCGTCGACCCGGCCGACCGGCGTGGTGCGCGGCGCCTTCCCGGCCTCCTCCCCGTCCTCCTTGGCGATACGCAGCAACGCCGAGGCCAGGGCCTCGAGGGTCTGGGGGCTCTCGGTCTCAGTGGGCTCGATCATGAGCGCTTCGGCGACGATCAGGGGAAAATAGACGGTCGGCGCGTGGAACCCTTCCTCCAACAGTCGCTTGGCGACGTCGAGGGCCCGCAGGCCCCGTTTCCGCTTGAGCGTCGCAGTGGACACCACGAACTCGTGCAGGTTGGGACGCTCGAAGGGCGAGTCATAGGTGCCCTCCAGCCGCTGCCGGAGCCAGCGGGCGTTGAGGACCGCCCCCTCGGCCACCCGGCGCAGGCCGTCACCGCCGTTGAGCAGGATGTAGGTGTAGGCCCGGGCGAGGGCCAGGGCGTTGCCATGCCAGGAATGGACCCGGCCGATCGAGCGGGGCGGGGTGACCCAATCGAAACCGCCGCCGTCCATGCGCGTCGGGATCGGTCCCGGCAGGAACTCGGCCAGCCGGGGCGACACCGCCACCGGACCGGCCCCCGGGCCGCCGCCGCCGTGGGGAACGGCAAAGGTCTTGTGCAGGTTGAGGTGCACGATGTCGAAGCCCATGTCCCCCGGTCGGGTCACGCCGAGGATGGCGTTGAGGTTGGCCCCGTCGTAGTAAACGAGGCCGCCCGCCCGATGGACCGCCTGGGCGATCTGGACGATGTCCTCCTCGAACAACCCCAGGGTGTTGGGATTGGTGAGCATGATCCCCGCCACCGCGCCGTCCAGCCGGTCGGCCAGCGCCGCCATGTCCAACAGCCCGCGGTGGTCGGTCGGGATGGTCACGGTGTCGTAGCCGCTGAGGGTGACCGACGCCGGATTGGTGCCGTGGGCCGAGTCGGGGATCAGCACCTTGTGCCGGTGGCCTTGACCTTGGGCCTGGTGCCAGGCCCGCATCAGCAGGAGCCCGGTGAGCTCGCCCGCCGCGCCGGCCGGGGGTTGCAACGTTACCGCGCTCATGCCGGTGATCTCGCAGAGGATGTCGCCGAGCCGCCACAGCAGCTCGAGCCACCCCTGGGTCAGGCTGGCGGGCGCCGAGGGATGAATGCCCGCCAGTCCGGGCAGGCCGGCGGCCTCGTCGCACGCCTTCGGGTTGTATTTCATGGTGCACGACCCGAGCGGGTAGGCGCCCAGGTCGACCGAGTACTGGCGGTGCGTCAACCGGGTCATGTGCCCCACCAGGTCGCGTTCGGAGACCTCCGGCAGATCGAGGAGTTCCGGGCGCAGGTATGCCCCGGGAACGAGTTCCTCGGCCGACCACTCCGGGAGTTCGGTCCGGGGGAAGGACCAGGCCCGCCGGCCGGGCACCGACATCTCGAAGATCGTGGGCTCGGCGTCGCGCCCGATGAGCGGGGCCGACCGGGCCTGGCCGCCCGGCGCCGCGTCCACCGGGGGGGCCGTCACACCATCACCTTTTCCAGCGCCGCCGCGTAGGCGTCGATCTGGGCCCGGGTGCGCCGCTCGGTGACCGCAACCAGAAGTCCGTTGCGCCCGTCACCTTCATCGCACGCCACGCCGTCGGTGAGGCCGACGGGGACACCGGCCAGGAAGCCTTCCTCGGCCATCCGTTCGATGACGGTCACCGGGTCGACCGGGAGGCGCACCGCGAACTCGCGGAGGACAGGGGCGTCGACCAGCGGCTCGACGCCGGGAATGGCGAGCAGCGCCTCGCGGGCGTAGCGGGTGCCTCGGGCGCAGCGCAGCGCCAGCTCCCGCAGCCCGCTGGTGCCCAGCCACGCCAGCTGGACCATGCAGCACACCGCGATGAGCGTCTGGTTGGTGCACACGTTGGACGACGCCTTCTCCCGGCGGATGTCCTGTTCGCGGGCCCGCAGGGTGGTGACGTACGCCCGCCGGCCCTCGACGTCGACCGTCTCGCCCACGAGGCGTCCCGGCAGCCGCCGGACGTGCTCGGCCCGGCAGGCGAACAGGCCCAGGTAGGGCCCCCCGAACGACAGCGGGGTCCCGAACGGCTGCCCCTCCCCGACCACCACATCGGCCCCCTGGGAGCCGGGGCTGCGCAGCAGGCCGGCCGAGACCGGGTCGGCCGCCACCACCAGCCGGGCGCCGTTTGCGTCGGCTGCCGACCGGGCGGCGGGGAGGTCCTCCAGGCACCCGAGGTAGTTGGGGGAGGCGACGACCAGCGCGCCCGGGACCCCCTTTTCCCCAGATCCGGCCTCGGGCCACCCGGTACGGCCGTCTCGGAGCGCGATGTCGACCAGCTCGTGGCCGCTGCCCGCGGCGAACGTGGCGAGGGCAGCGCGCCAGTGGGGGTGGAGTCCGCCGCTGACCCACACCGTGTCGCGGCCGGTGGCGGCGCTGGCCAGGTTGACCGCCTCGACCGTGGCCGCGGCACCGTCGTACAACGACGCGTTGGCGATCGGCAGACCCGCCAGCCGGGCGACCATGGTCTGGTACTCGAACAGGGCCTGGAGCACCCCCTGGGCCACTTCGGGCTGGTAGGGGGTGTACGCCGTCACGAACTCCGAACGGAACGGCAGCGCCCGGGCGGCCGCCGGGACCCCATGGTCGTAGGCGCCGGCTCCGGCGAAGCACACCAGCCCGCCGTGGTTGCGCCCCGCCAGTTCCGCGACGGCCGCGAGGGTGTCGGGTTCCGACAGGCCGTCGGCCAGTTCGAGGCCGCCCGCCAGGCGGAGGGCGGCAGGAATGCAGTCGAACAGCTCGTCGAGCGAGGTGAGGCCGAGTGTGGCCAGCATGGTGGCCAGTTCGTCGTCGGTGTGCGGGACGTAGTGGCCCATCAGTTGCCCTTGGCGCGGCGTCGGACGAACGGCAGGGCGGTGAGCGTGGCCGCCATCCGGCGGTCCCGGACCTCGATCTCGATCGTTGCTTCGGCCGTGATGCCCGGAGGCAGCAACGCCAGGGCGATCCCGTGGCCCAGTACCGGTGAGAAGTTTCCACTGGTGACCGCGCCCGCGGGCGTTGCGTCGACGATCACCGGGCAGTGCTCGCGCGGCGGTTGGCGCCCGGTTGTGGAAAGCCCGGCCAGCTTGCGGGCCACACCGGCTTGGCGTTCCGCCACCAGGGCGTCCTTGCCCAAGAAGCCGCTGGGCTTGTCCCACGCCACCACCCAGCCGAGGCCCGCCTGCAGGGGCGTGATCCCCGGTCCGAGCTCGTGGCCGTGGAGGGGCAAGGCCGCTTCCAGGCGCAGGGTGTCGCGCGCCCCGAGTCCGGCGGGCTGCGCCCCGGCGTCGAGCAGCGCCTGCCAGAGGTCCTCGGCCGCCGCGGCGGGCACCGCCACCTCGACGCCGTCCTCGCCGGTGTACCCGGTTCCCGCGGCGACACAGGGCGCGCCGCGCCACTCGAATCGGCGCACGCGGAACCGGGGCACCGACGCCGCGTCGGGTGCCACGGCTTCGAGCCGCTCACGGGCTTCGGGTCCCTGCACCGCGATGATCGCCCGGGTGGCGGTGACGTCCTCGGCCGGGCCGCCCTCGCCGGTCAGGGCGGCGACGACCCGGTCGGTGTTGGACGCGTTGGGCATCACGTCGAAAACGTCCTCGTCCACCCACCACACGATGATGTCGTCGACCACCGAGGCATCGGCCGGGTCGAGCAGGTGCGTGTACTGGGCCCGGCCCGGTCCGATCTTGGCCAGGTCGTTGGTCAGGGTGGCCTGCAGGCGATCGAAGGCGTCGGGACCGCTCACCCGCACCGTGCCCAGGTGGCTGACATCGAAGGCGACGGCCGCCTGGCGGCAGGCCAGGTGCTCGGCGATGGTCCCGGCCGGGTAGGCGAGGGGCATGTCCCACCCACCGAAGGGCACCATCTTGGCCCCGAGACGGCGATGCGCCGCGTCGAGGGGCGAGCGGCGATCACCAGGGTCCGACATCACGGGCAATCTAGCGGTGCCCTAGGCGCTTGCCGTCCGCTCGCTTTCGAGCCCGAACTTCATCAGCAGATTGACGTAATCCCGCAGGTACAGCACCTTGACGTTGACGTCGGGGCGGAGCTCCCGCAGACGTCGGACCTTGCGGTTCTTCTTGGTCACCAGCCGCTGGTTGAGCGTGGTGAGCTCGATGTACAGATCGTAGGCGGGCAGGTAGAAGTCGGGCCGGAAGCCTTGGAGAGGCCGGCCTTCGCTGTCCCAGTCGAGGATGAACTCGGTGGGCTCGTACTCCCAGGCAATGCCGTAGAAGTCGAGCAGACCGGCGAAGTTGCGTTCCGAGTGGTGGGCGAAGCGGGGGCTCTCGGCCGCCGCGCCCATCGCCTACGCCCCCAGCTCCAAGATGGCCGCGTCGACCTCGGAGACCACCTTGGCCATGGGCACCGTGATGTTGAACATCACCTGGCCGCCCTGCAAGAGGTCGATGATCTCCTCGCCTGAGCGCAGCAGGGCCCGGTCCTCCTCGATCACGAGGTTGGCGGCCGCAATGTCCTCCCCGCTGGAACGCAGGCAGTCGATCGCCTTTCGGGCGTGGCGCAGGTCGATACCGGCATCGAGCAGGCGCTTGATGACCTTCAGCTGGAGAAGGTCCAAATACGAGTAGCGGCGCTGGGTGCCGCTGCCCCGGGCCTCGCTGATCGAGGGGCGCAGCAGGTCCGTCCGGGCCCAATAGTCCAGCTGCCGGTAGGTGATACCGACGATCGAACACACCTGCGGTCCTCGATACCCCTCGTCCGGCTGTTTGTCGCCAGCCATACGCCTCTCCCCTTGTCCGTTCGGTGACAGCGGCGTAGTTACGCCAGTGTCAGGAGAATACGCCCACCGGGGGCGGCCGTCAATCGGGCTGCCCGCGGGTGGGCGATCGCGGCCGGCCGGAACGCTCAGGGGCTGAAGTCCTCGGGCTTGACGCCTTCGATGAACTCCCGGAACTTGCGCTCCAGCTCGTCTTGGTCGGGACCGGCATCGGGTTCGTCGTCGGGTTGCAGCACCACGCCTTCGGCGTCGAGGAGGGCCTCCTCGGCGTAGATCGTCGTGCCGAGTCGGGTGGCCAGGGCGATGGCGTCCGACGGCCGGGCCGACACGGTGTGGCGGCGCCCGCCGAGGGTGAGTCGCAGCTCGGCGAAGAAGGTGTTCTCCCGCAGCTCGGTGATCACCACGCAGTCCACGACCGCGCCGAGCTCGCCCAGGATGTCCCGCATGAGGTCGTGGGTCATCGGCCGGGCCGTGGGAACGCCCTGCAGGGCATAGGCGATCGCGGTGGCCTCGGCCGCGCCGATGTATATCGGGAGGGTCCGGCGGGCACCTTCGGCCTCTTGGAGCAAGAGGATCGGCGTGTTCGTCGGAAGCTCTACTCGAACGGCGGCCAGATGCATCTCGACCATGGAAGAAACCTACCTCGTGTAGAGCGCGTCGAAGTAGGCATTGGGGTCGGCCCGCAGCGCGTGGACGTCGGCTGCCATGATGCACTCCAGGTTGCGGAAGCGCTCCCCGAAATCCATCCCGTAACCCACCACGAACTCGTCGCCGATCTCGAAGCCCACGAACCGGATCGATACCGGCACCAGGCGTCGGACGGCCTTGTCGAGCAGAGTGCACACCTCCACGCTGCGGGGCCCTCGGCGGCGCAGCTCCCCGAGCACGTAGGTAGCCGTGAGGCCGGTGTCGACGATGTCCTCGACCAGGACCACGTCGCGGTCCCAGATGTCGCCTTCCAGGTCCTTGACGATGCGGACCCGCCCGGTGCCCTCGGTGTAGGCCGAGATGGCCAGGAAGTCGACCGCAACATCGGTGTCGATCGCCCGGATGAGGTCGGCGAGGAAGGGAACGCTGCCTTTCAGCACCCCGATGAGCAGCACGCCCATCGGGTAGGCGCGGCTCAACTCGGCCCCGAGCCGGGCCACCGCGGCGCGGAGCTCGTCAGGGCCGATCAGCGGGCGGGGCGGGGGGGCCACCGCCGCTGGGGTCATCAAAAGGCTTTGCCGAGCGCCTGGCGCAGGAGGGCACGGCGCAACTCGCTGCTCAGCCGGCCCAGCTCCTCGAGGGCGGTGGCGGCGTGCTGGCGGGCCTGGGGGTTGCGCTGCTTCACCAGCGGCATGACGATCTGCTCGAACAGCGCCGACTCCCGCTCGGCCGCGTTCTTGTACATCCGGAGGTGGCGGGCCTCGACTCCGTGGTGGGCGAAGCCGGCGGCCAGGGCGGCGATGGTCGCCGCCTCCTCGTCGAAATAGGCCGTGCCACCCACGTCCCGGCTGCCGATGAGCCCGAAGCGCGCCAGTTCGTCGATCGCCTGCTCACTCAAGCCCGTCGCCTCGGCCAGTTCGTCGAGGGTGTAGTTGCCGCCTGACGGACCGGGGGCGATCGAAGTCGCGGCCGGGGCCTCGGGCGCGGCCGGGAGCACCTCGGGCGGGACCTCCACCAGCGCCGGCTGTTCGGGGTGGTCCACCAACCGGCCCTTGATGACCTTGAGGGGCAGGAAGTTCTCCCGCTGCTGGCGCAGGATCCAACGCAGCCGCTCGACATCCTCCTCGTAGAACTTTCGGTACCCCGATGGCGTGCGCTCCGGGTCGAGCAGACCCTGACTCTCGAGGAACCGGATCTTGGAGATGGTGACGTCGGGAAATTCCTCCCGGAGCAGCGACAGGACCTCGCCGATGGAGAGATGGGCCCGCTCGGCCACCGCCCCTACACCTCGTTGACTCCGGCCAGAAATACCAGCCGGAACTTTCCTATTTGCACTTCGTCGCCGTTGCGCAACGTCCCTTCTTCGATGCGCTCGCGGTTGACGTAGGTGCCGTTGAGGGAGCCGACGTCACGTACTTGGTAGCCGCTGGACTGGCGGAGGAACTCCGCGTGGCGCCGCGACACGGTGATGTCGTCGAGGAAGATGTCGCTCTCGGGGTGACGGCCCGCTTCGGTCCGTTCGTGCTCGAGCACGAAGCGGGAGCCCGCGTTGGGTCCCCGCTTGACGACCAGCACCCCGAACCCTTCGGGCACCTCGTCGATGGTGACCGAAACCTCCTCTTCGGCCACGTCACCGGCCGACTCGAGCGGCAGGAACGTGATGGTGGTCGACGTCGACTCGTCATCCACGCTGTGCTCGAGGACCGCGCCGCACGACGAACAGAAGTTGGAGCCGGAGGGGTTCTGGTGCCCGCACTGGTTGCAAAACACGCCCGTCACCGGCGTTTTATCCCCCTCGCCATCCTGCTATGCCGATATCAACTGGCGATACGACTCAGCATCCATCAAGGTGCCGTACTCGGAACTGTCGTTCATCTCGATCTCGCATATCCAACCGGCGCCGTACGGATCCTCATTGATGCGCTGCGGCGCGTCGACAAGGTCATTGTTGACCTCCGTCACGCTGCCGTTCACCGGTGCGTAGACATCGGACACCGACTTGGTGGACTCCACCTCACTGAACGAGTCCCCAGCCGAAACGGTCGTCCCCCGCTCGGGAAGTTGGACGAACACGACGTCGCCCAACGCGTCCTGGGCGTAATCCGTGATCCCTACCCGGGCACGACTACCGTCGGCCAGCACCCACTCGTGATCGTTGGTGTACCGGCGGTCGTCGGGAACATTCACCGCAGGGGACCCTACTGGACGCGCTGCCTCCGAGGGTGCACGAACCGCGACCGTGGCCGCCGAGCCAGCACCCAAGTCATGGTTGATCTCGTGGAGAAGTGCTGGTCAGGCCGTTGCCGTCTGATGCCGCACGTCATCGCGCCCGCCTCTCGGGCGGCCGTTACCCGACCGGAAGGGCGTCGCTCGCCCGGTCCACGATCGCACCGGCGCGCGCACGGGCTCCCTCGACCGCGCCGTTCGAGGCGACGTGGCCGGCCAGCTCCTTCGCCCATTCGACCGTGTCGTAGGCGCCATGCTGCACCTTGCTCGCGGCGGCCGTCGCGTGGGGGACCACCGGCGACGTACGGGCCTTCTTGCGCGCCGACTTGGCTGCCCTCGCGCCCCGCTTGGCGAGTTGTGCCTGCTGCGCCTTGGCTCGCTTGGCCGCCCTATTGGCCGCTTTCCTCGTCGCCTTGAGCGCCCGGTCGGTGACCTCGGCCTTCCTCGCCTTCTTGGCCGCCTTCTTGGCCGCTTTCAATGCGCGACGGGTGAGCTCCGATTCTTTGGCCGCCTTGGCCAGCTTTTGCGCCTCGGCCGCGAGATCGGACTTCCGGGCTTTCTTGGCGGCCTTGCGGGCCCGCTTGGTCAGGTCGGCGCCGAAGTCGGAGGACGCCGCGGCATGTGCGACCTGCGCCGCTTGCTTGGTCAGGTCGGCGGCATGGCTCGACGCCGCCGCGACCACGCCCGCCGCCGCGACCCTGGCGCCTTGCGCGGTGCTCTTGGCGGAACTCGTGGCCGAACCGCTGGCCCCGTGGGCACTCTTGGCCGCCGCCTTGGCGCTTCTGGCGGCGGCCTTGGCGTTCTTGGTGGCGGTCCTGGTGGCACTCTTGGTGACTGTCCTGGTCGACTCGACGGCGTGCTTGGCCGCCTCTTCGGTCGCTACGCCCGCCGCGACCGTCGCCCCGATGGCCTGCTTTGCCGCCCGACCGGCGACCCAAGGGACCGATGGACGGCCGCCGGTGTCGCCCGCCGCCAGCACCAGGCCCCCGAGCATGGCGACGTTCTTCAGGAACTGGACCCGCTGCTGCGCCCGCCGCTCCTCGTCGACTTCCTCCCAGAACCGGTGGCCCGCGTAGGTGGTGGGTACCAACGACGCCGCCAGGACCAGCGCCGACAACCGGCGCCGTTTGCCCAACGCCAGCAGGGTCCCCGCCACGACCTGCACCCCCCCGTTGACGCGCACCAGGAGGACCGTGTCGGTCGTCGGCAGCTTCAGGGCCTCGGCGATCATGGGCGCGACGTCGTCGGCCGCCTTGGCCTTGCTCTCGGGGTCACGGAGTGCGTCCAGCCCCCCGTAGATGAACATCCCGGCCAACATGGGCCGAGCCAGCGCTCCGGACACAGTCATACGCGCGGCTATACCCGGCTGCCCGAGGGACTATGCCGCGCCGGTGCGACCCGCCAACTCGTCCGCCGGTTGGAAATCGGTGACGTCCTCGAGTGACCCGGAGACGACGGTCAGAGGACCGGAGCTGCCCCCGACCGCCATGCTGCGGGTGCGCACTCGCCGGATCACACCGTCGGGCCGGATCACGCGGAACTCGACGACATGGCAGGCCTGCCCCCGGGGGGGCGACGCGGCCCGTTGCGCCACGTAGACCCGGTCGTCGGGATGCACCACCTGTTTGATGAACTCGGCCAGGGTCAGCGGGCGGCCGACCGGTAGGCCGAGAATCTCGAACACCCCGTCGGTCCACCCGAACTCGCCCGTGGCGGTTACGACATGCCACAACCCCAGGCGGGACACCTCGCCGGCGTGGCTCAGGCGTTCCTCGGCGGCAGCCAAGTTCTCGTCGGCCATGACCCGCTCATCGATGTCGACGGCGCTGATCACGATCGCCCCGACGGGGGGGTAGTCGAGCAGGTTGTTGCCCACCGCTTCGACCCACCGCCACGCCCCGTCGGCGTCACGGACCCGGCACCGGAACGGGTCGCCCACACCGGAGTGTTCGAGCGCCACCCGGAATGCCTCGGCGGTGCGGGCCAGATCGTCGGGGTGCACGAACTCGAAACCCAGGCGACCCGACGTCGATCCCTGGGGATAGCCCAACCCGCCCGACGTCCCCGGGTAGTCGGCAATGACGCCGCCATCCGCGCCGATCAGGATGATCATCGCTCCGGAGGTGGCGAGCAAGGCGCGCAGCCGCAACTCGTTGTCGCGCTGCGCGTCCTGAGCCCGACCGCGCTCGGCGACGCGTCCGAGTTGCACGCACACGCCGGTCATGACCTCGCGCAACGCCTCGTAGATTCGCCGCTTCCCGGAGCAGTAGAACTCCAGGAACGCCACCACCTCCGAACCGACCAGGATCGGAAATGCGGCCACCGACCGGATGCCGACCTCGGCCGCCGCCGCGGCCAGTGGCGCTGGGAACCGGGGAGCGCTGCTGATCTCGGCGATGCACGCCAGCTTCCCGGTTTCGAGCGCTTGGCCGGCCGCCCCCTGCCCGAGTCCCAGCCAAATGGCGTCGCAGGCCTGGCGGAACGGCTCGAAGTGGTTGGGTCCGGCTGTGTGCCAGACCGAGGTCGGCTGCACCATCTCGCCGGTCGCGTCGACCAGGCTGAGATGGCCGAGCGGCCACCCGGCGTGGGCACACACCTGCTGGAGGACGATCGACGCCGCATCCTCCAGGCTCTGGCACTCGTTGGCGGCCAGCGCCGCCCGCTCGAGCAACAGCACGTTGGCCAGGCGGTCGGGCGCCGGGTCGGCGTCGAACTCCAGGCGCCGGTCGTCGACCGCCACCCCGGGGTCATATCGCCGGAAGCAGTCGCCACCGTCGGCCTTGGCGACGCACATGGCCGTGGCGGCGTCACGTATGAGGTCGTCGGGATAGCTCATCCGGGCGCTGGTGGCCGCCCCCACACTGGCCGTCACCGCGACCGCGCCATCGGCGAGCTCGATCGGTGCCCGGATGATTTCCAGCAGTCCCACCCCGATGTGCTCCGCGCCGGCGCCCCTGTCTCGCACCAGCACGGCGAACTCGTCGCCTCCCAACCGGGCCACGGCGGCGTACTCCGGTACCCGGCTGATCCGTGAGGCCAGGACCGCGAGCACCCGATCTCCGGCGACGGCGCCCTCGAAACGGTTGAACGCCCCGAACTGATCGAGATCGAAGACGAACACCAACCAGTCGGTGTCGGCTTCCCCCTCGCCCACCCTTTCGTCGCGGGCGAGCGCCGCTCGGACCCGGTCGGCGAAAAGCTCCCGGCCGGCCAGGCCCGTCAGCGAGTCCCGCAGGGCACGGGCGAGAAGGTCATCGGCCTGGTCGTCGCCCCCTTCGCCAACCGAGATCGGGTCACGCCGGGGGGGACGGTCCGGCGCCTCGGCTTGGATCCGGTCGAACTCCTCGACGGTGAGCACCTCGGCGTGCGCCAGCGGCCACGTCGGCAGCCCGATGAGCTGCATTGCGTCGCGCCACCGGGCGGCTGCGCTGAACAACGCCTCGGCTTCTGTCATCGCGATCACGTGAAGCTGCAGGCGGTAGCGCCATTCGCGGCCCACGACCACGGCCCGCTGCGGGGCCAACACCTGCTGGAGCCGCTCCAACGTCCCCCGTTCGAGGGGCGTCGTCCGGTCGGCGGCGGCGGCTTCGAGTACG
>JAUTXN010000351.1 GCA_030838045.1 Acidimicrobiaceae bacterium | reverse complement strand
CGGATGACGCTGTGCACCACGCCGACGAATTCATCCGCCAGCCCGTAGTCGGAGAGGAACGAGATTGTCCGGTACTGCCGGCTCAGGACCCTCAGCCTGCCTGGGTGTACTGAGCGGCCAGGTACTTGTCCACGTCGTCTTCCTGGATCCGGTAGGAACGCCCCACCCGGATGGCAGGCAGCTGTCCCGACTGCACCAGCCGGTAAACGGTCATGTTGGAGACACGCAGCAAGTTGGCCACCTCACCCACGGTGACGAACCGGCTTCGGGATTCGCTCGACGGCACGCGCATACACCACCCTTCTCCGCCACATGAGCGTACGCCACCGCGGCCCCGACGCAAAGTGGCAACGCGAGGAGATGCTGCGCGTCCGCCCGTTCTGGCCCGGGTCTGATGCTCTGGCAGGAGTTTGATACCGCCAGGGGGTGACGGATCCGCACCAGAACCCCAGCTCAGCACCGGCCCAGAGCGCCCGGGCAGCCAAGACGCACGCCCGCGCTCAGCCGCCCAGCGCCCGCGACCGCTCGGTGGCCGCCACCACGGCATCGAGGAAGGCGCTGCGCACCGCAGCCGCCTCAAGAGCCCGCAGCCCCGCGGCGGTGGTACCGCCGGGCGAGGTGACCGCCGCCCGGAGCGCCTCGGGCCCCTGGTCGGATTCCGCCAGCAGGCGAGCCGATCCGAGGAGCGTCTGCACCGCCAGCTGCTGGCTGACCGGCCGCGGCAAACCCACCAGCACGCCCGCCTCGATCAACGCCTCGGCCACCAGGAACACATACGCCGGCCCCGACCCCGACAGCCCCGTCACCGCGTCCAGCTGCGATTCGGGAACCCGCACGACCGTGCCGACCGCCCCGAGTATCTCCTCGGCCCAGTCCAGGTCATCCCCGCTCGCAAAGGCACCGGGAGCGATGGCCGCGGCGCCCGCCCCGATGAGTGCCGGCGTGTTGGGCATGGCCCGCACAACCGGCACCCCCTCGCCCAGCCACTCTTGAAGCCGGGCCAACGTCACCCCGGCCGCGATCGACAGCACCCGGCCCACTCCGGCCTCGGCCAGGTTCCGGCACGCCGCCTCGGTGTCACCCGGCTTCACGGCCACGACGGCGCCCGGCCGCCCACCCCCCGCCTGCCCACCCCCCGCCCGACCATCCCCCGGCGGCCCACCCCCCGCCTCCGCGCCCACAGCGTCGTGCGGCGAGGCCGTGATCACCAGACCCGGGTAGCGCCCTGCCAGCCCGTCAGGCGCCAGCAACTGATCGCGCCGGGCACCGAGCGCCTCGGCGATGACCACCTCATCGGGCTTCGCCCATCCGGCCGCCAGCAGGCCTGCGACCAACGCCTCACCCATCTTGCCGCCACCGACGACGATCAACTTGGCTGCCACGGGGGGCAACTCTACGACTCGGCGCCCCGACCGGCAGTGTGTAAGCCGAGGCCCCGAGGAACCTCGCGGCGCCCCTCGCACTTCCCCGAACGAGGAACGAGCTCCGCCCCCCGGGTCCTCAGCGACGCCGAGCGTATCGCCCGAAAAGCGATGCAGCAAACGTCTCGCCATGATTTTTCATTACTCTTCAGCCAGCCCCGGTGCAGATCAGCGCCCGAATTTCGCGCCGAATCCGATCTTCATGGCGGGCCGGAAGAACCGCTCCGAGTAGGCGTACGCCGAGCCTGTGATCCGGTCCAGTTCCGCCCCGTCGACGGCGGTGAGCGGCATCTGGCCAACCAGGTACAGCGCGTCCTCGGCGCCTATCGCGAAGCGCATCCCGAACAGCGCGAGGTTGGCCTTGAGCAGGTACTCGTAACACTCGGCACGCTGCTCGACGGGCGCGGGCATGAAGTAGCTCTCGTAGTGCAGCGTCCGCTGGCCGAGCGTCAACCACAAGGTGATGACCGCCTTCTCCTCGCCGTGCATCCGCACATACCACCGGGAAAGCGAGCGGTCGCGTTCGACGGCGCCGATCAGCGGGTTGGTCGCCGCCTCGTGGTCCGCCCAGGCGTCGATGGTGTCCCGGTAGCGGCCCAGCTCCTCGTCAGATGCCCGCTCTACCGGCACCACACCCGGCACGCCCGGCGCGCCCGGCGCGCCCGCGCACCCCGCACCGCTCCCGTCGCACCCCGGGCACCCCGGGCACCCCGCGCACCCCGCGCCGCCCGCACCAACCGGCACGGCACCAACCGGCGCCGCTCCGACCGGCACTGCACCCTCCGGTACTGCACCAAGCAGGACCTAGCGGCACTGGACGAGGCTGCGCGAGGTGAGCTCGGCATAGCGCCGGCGCAACTGCTCGGCGGCACCGGCCCAGGTGTAGCCCCGTGCCCGTCGAACTGCGGCGTCGCCCATGCTGCGGGCCAGGTCCCGGTCACGCAGGATTCGCGCCGCATAGTCGGCGAACACCTTGGGGTCGCGCCCATCGACCAGGAAACCGGTCCGCCCGTGATCCACCAGCGTGGTCAGCCCACCGACCGCCGACGCCACGACCGGAATGCCGCACGCCGACGCCTCGAGGGCGACCAAGCCGAACGACTCCGAACGGCTGGGAACCATCACGAGGTCCGCCGCCCGGTAATACGTTGACAGCATCTCGTGGCCCTGGGGCGGGACCAGCCGGAGGTGATCGGCGATCCCCAGGTCCTCCGCCAGCTGGACCCGCGCCATCTCCTCCTCGCCCTGGGGCCCGCTCGGGCCTCCCACGGCCACGAGCGTCGCCCGGTGCAGCGGTCCCGAACCGCCCGACCGCCCATACCTCTGGCCGCCCGCGGGCCCGTGCACCAGGTGGCCCAACGCCTCGACCGCCACACCGAGCGCCTTCAACGGCTGGATCCGCCCGACGAACAGCAACAGCGGCGCATCGGCCGGGAAACCCAACGCCCGCCGCGCCTGGCGGTAGTCGCCGGGGGCGAAGAAGGCATGGTCCACGCCCGGCGCCACGATCTCGATGCGGTCCGGGTCGGCCTGGTACAACTCGATCAGCTGCTCCGCCTCGACCGAGCACGACGCCAGCACCGCATCCGAGCAGCCGATCACCTCGGCTTCGGCCTGGGCCCGGCGGGCCGGCTCTGCGGCGTCGAGCTGTTCGGGACTCGCTTCCGCCTTCACCCGGTCGAGGGTGTGGAACGTCGAGATCAGCGGCAGGTCCAACTCATGCTTCAGCACGTGGCCGGCCACGCCCGACAGCCAGTAGTTGGCGTGGATGGCATCGGTCTCGATCCCCGCCGCGGCCAACCGGCGCAGCCGCTGCGCCACCCCGTCGGTGAACTCGCCGATCACTCCCGGCAACAGTTCCTTGGCGACAGGGGCCACCGGTCCGGCGGGCACATGGTGGACCCGGAACCCGGGCTCCACCGATACCGACGCGGGCTGGCCCGGAAGCCACGCCCGGGTGAACACGTCGCACGTGACGCCCGAACGAGCCAGGGCGGACGAAAGCTCCCGCACGTACACGTTCATGCCCCCGCCGTCGCCGGTACCCGGTTGGGCCAGCGGGGAGGTGTGGAGCGAAAGGACGGCCAGGCTGCGCACGGTCGGTGAGACCCTACCCGTACCGCCCGGTTATCCCACACGGCTGCCAATGGCGGTCTGGGGAAAATCCCCGCCCCCACCAAGCCCGCGTCGCCGGGGGTCTGAATTTGGCACCGCGACACGACGCCCCGGTCGCGTCCAGCCCCGTGCGCGAAACCAAGCGAGACTCTTGTACGGGTTTATGTCTCTCGGCGGGGTTGTTACCGCCCAGCGGTAACAAGTCCGCCAAGACGCGCGGATCCGAGGGCGGCGTCCCTCAATCCCGATTACGCCGAGGCGGCATCGGGGCCGTCGCCGGTCGCGACCACGGTCGCGGCTCCGCCTCCCGCGCCGCTCCCACCCGAACTGCTCCCGGCACCGGTTCGGGCCGCCACCGGAATGCCCCCGTTGGTGTTCTCGTGGACGAACGACAGGTAGACCCGGATCAAGGTCTGCTTCTGGTCCTCGTTCAGCGTCGCGTCCCGGAGGATCTCGTCGACCAACCCGGGGCCGTCGACGCGTTCCTCGAGGATCCCGGCCCGCACGTACAGCGTCTCGGCCGAGATCCGCAACGCCTTGGCGATCTGCTGGAGGATCTCCGCCGAGGGCTTCCGCAACCCGCGTTCGATCTGGCTGAGGTAGGGGTTGGAGATCCCGGCCATGTCCGACAGCCGCCGCAGTGAGAGCCGGGCTCCCGACCGCTGCTCCCGGATGAATTCTCCCAGCTCACGCCAACGGTCGGGCAGCTCCGCCATCGGCCGATGAGCCTAGGGCTGACGGATCGACTGAGGTAACCCGGGTGGCGCGTACTCCTCCGCCAACGGCACGAACGCGTCCACCACCTCGGGATCGAACTGTGTCCCGGCCATCCGGCGCAACTCGCCCACCGCGTGGTCGAGGGACAACGCGTCGCGGTAGGGGCGGTCGGTGGTCATGGCGTCGAACGCGTCGACCACGGAGAAGACCCGGGCGGGAACCGGGATCTCGTCGCGCCGGAGCCCGGCCGGGTAGCCGGAACCGTCGAACATCTCGTGATGGGAGCGCACGATCTCGGCCGCGTTCTTGAGAAACGGGATGCCGGACACGATCTGGTAGCCGATCAGGGGGTGGGTTCGCATGACCCGCCATTCGGCCGCCGTGAGCGGGCCCGGCTTGCCCAGGATCCGCTCCGGTATCCCGACCTTGCCGGCGTCGTGCAACAAGAAGCCGTACTGGGCGTCGGGGTACTCGTCGTGGATCTTGAGCTCCTTCATGACCGCCACGCCGTAGACACGGCACCGTTCGAGGTGTTGACCGGTGTAGGCGTCCTTGGCCTCGACGACGAACGCCAACGAACGGACCGTCTCGAGGAATGCCGTCTCCAAGGTGGCCAGCGCCTGTTCGAGCTCGGTGGCCCGGGACTTGGCCTTGCGGTAGGCGGCCACGGCGTCCTTAGCCAGCTGGTGGAGCTGACGCTCGAAGCGCTCAGGGTCCGAGAGGCCGGGATCGACATTGAACACGTCGGTGGTCATGTCAGGACCCGATGAGTTCGGCGACGAGGTCGAGCAACTCGATCGACGAGAACGGTTTGGTGACGAACGCGTTGGCACCCGCCGCCCGGCAGTCATTTTCCAGGTCCGGGTCGTCGCGCGCCGTGAGGACGATCACCTTGACCCGTTCGTGGTCCAACCGCCGGCAGACCTCGACGCCGTCGAGTCCCGGCATCATGATGTCGAGGACGACGACTGCGGGTTCGGTGGTCGTGGCCAGCGCCAGGGCCGACTCGCCGTCGGTCGCCTCGGCGACTTCGAACTCGTCGGCTTCGAGCACCGTGCGCACCAGCCGCCTGATCATGTCGTCATCATCCACAACCAGCACGACCCGCCCCTTGGTCTCGGTCACGACCGCGCAGTCACCTGAGAGTCGTCACGCGAGGAGGGTGTCCACGTTGGCTTCACCGCTCTTGTAACGGCGGACGAGCTCGTCCTGCAACTGGTCGATCACGTCGTGTACCGACCGGCGACCGGCCGACACCTCGTGCTCGAACTCAGCCAAGGAGTCGACGATCTGGCGCAACTCGGCGTCGCTGCGCTGCGGCAGGGTGCCGAGGGACTCGGCATCGACGATCTCGTCCAGCCGGTGCATCTCGGAAAGCTCCGGCTCGGCCGGGGCCATCAGCGTCGGCAGCCGACCCGTGCCCGGTCCGCGCACCCGCTCTCCCAGGATCTCGGGAAGCCGTTGGACCAGGTCGGCGATGTCGCCGCCCGGCTCTCCCGTCTCCCGCTGTCGTACCTCGGCGAGCACGATGTCCAGCCGGCCCTGGACGAGCCGGCGAACATAGGAGAGGCCCACCTCGACCTCAGTGGCCTGGTCGCGACGGTTCCTGATCTCGTCGATCGGGAGTGACGGCAGACCTTCGAGGTATGCCGGTTGCAGTAGGGCTTCGAGCGATGCAGATGCCATCCCAGGCGATCGTACCGCTCATCGGCGTCCGCCGATCGGTCCAGTGCGCGCGCTCGGCGCATATCGGTAGACGACGCGACCCATGACGGCTCGCCATTCGACCGGTCCGAACACGCGGCTGTCGGTGCTCTTGTCGGGGTTGTCCCCTTCGACCATGACGAAGTGCTGCACTCGGTCGATCGACTTGACCCGCTTCACCAACAGATGGTCGGCGTCGCGAGGATCGGTCACGGCGACGATGTGACCCGGGCGCAACCGGACCGCCGGGACGAGGAGGAGCCGGTCACCGGCGCGCAGCGTCGGTTCCATGCTCGATCCCTCGACGATCACCCGGCCGAACAGCCAACCGAGTTGATGACTAGGTGGGTACACCGGATTTAGCAACTAATGTCAAACAAAACCCCCTCACAGCAAGGAGCTTGGCATGCGGATCCTCCCCGCTCTACTGAGTGCGCTCGACCGATTTTCGGCGCCCGTGACGGTCCATGCCCACTGTGATCTGCCGTGCGGGGTGTACGACCCCGCCCAGGCGCGCATCGAGGCGGAGTCGGTCAAAGGGTGCATGGAGAAGTTCAACGCCTCCGACGACGACGTGTTCAAGACCCGAGCGGTGATCATCAAGGAGCAGCGGGCCGAGCTCGTCAAGCACCATCTCTGGGTGCTGTGGACCGACTACTTCAAGCCCCCGCACCTGGAAGCCCATCCCAACCTGCACGAGCTGTTCTGGAAGGCCACCAAGGCCGCGGGTGCGGCCAAGCAGACCAACGACGTCGCCGTGGCCGAGGACCTGCTCAGCCAGATCGCCGAGATCGACAAGATCTTCTGGGAGACCAAGAAGGCCTGACCGCCGGGGCCACCGCGCTGAGGGAGCCAGGCACGACCGTCAGCGGTGCAGCACCAGGGCGACACCGGCCACCCATGCCGGGCCGACGAGGAACAGCGAGTCCAGCCGGCGCAACGCCGGCACGGGCGCGTCCTTGTCACCGGTGACCCATCGGGCGACGACCGGACCGACGGGCGCCAGCAGCGCTGCCGCGCCCCCGAGCAACCACGGGCTGGCACCGGTGAACGGTGGGGCCAGCACGGCGGCGACGAACAAGGTCAAGGCGGCGATGCTGGCCACGCCCGCCACCGAGCCTTCCCACCTGTTGGGGGCACCGGTTCCGATCAGGAAGGCCGACGAGTCGAAGACCGTCACCATGCCGGCCAGCACCAGGCCGATGGCCAGGCCCTGCGCCCGGGCCATCACCAGGCCCGATGCCGCCAATCCGGGCCCGAGCACGATGACGACCCTCCGGAGGCCGTCAGGCTGGCCAAGGGGGCCGAACGTGGCCGCGGCCACCAGTGCGACCGCCACGGTCGCGGCCACCACGGCCACGACCAGGCCGCCCGCCAGTCCCGCCACGGTGATGCACGCCGCGAAGAGGGCCGCGACGGCGGCGGGGGGCTGGACCCGGGCCCGCCGGTTGTGCGGCAGGCGCTGCACCACCACGGCCGTGCCCCAGGTTCGAGCCGCGGAGCCGGCGGCCATGGCCGCCACCAGCGCCAGCCAGGCGGTCAGCCACGCCGGGCCCGCGAGGAGGGCGCCGAGCGTGACGGCACACCACAGGATCCCGAGGCGAATGTGCGGACCGGTCGGCTGGGAAAGCGCGGGCCGGCCAGGACTTCGCCGGCGCACGATTCGGTGGCGCGGTTTCGACGTCCCCTTCGGTTGGGCCGTTGGCTCCGCCGGTGGGTGCAGGGCGACGGGCGCTGCGGCCGTGACTGCGGGCGGTGCACCCCGAGGGAGGTTGGGGCGCGAGCGCGCCTGCGGGGGCACGGCACGAACGTGCTCGGCCGCCCGCACCAGGGCGGCCTCGTTCATGCTCAACGGCCCGGCCCCTCTTCCGAGCCCGTCGCGCAGCCCCCCGACACCGGCGGGAGGACCGCGATCTCGTCGCGGTCCCTTACCGGCGCATCGAGATCAGTCGGTTCCCCATTGAGCCACACCCGGGATTGCCCAAGTACGGCGACGAAATGCGCCCCATGGCGGGCGCCCGCCTCGGCCAGCACAGCACCAACGGTACCGGCATTGATCGTCTCGACCGACGTGGCGGCGGCCTCACGTGCCGCGGCGAAGAGGCGAAGGGTAGCCATAGGACCCGTCAGGGGTACTGCCTTTTTTCCAATCCGACCTCGAGGTTCGACCTCGGTGAGCGGCATGACGTTAGCCGGACGCCGGGTTGGCCGTGCTTGACTCGGGGTGATGACCCGTCTCTTGCTGCTCCGCCACGCCGAGTCGGAGTGGAACGCCCAGGGTCGCTGGCAGGGTCAGGCTGACCCCCCGTTGTCGCCCCAAGGCGAGGAGCAGGCCACTGAGGCGGGGCGGCTCCTGCGGCCGGTGGGCATCACGGCGGTGGTGTCCTCCGACCTGCAACGAGCTCGTGCGACCGCAAGTCGCATCACCCTCGGGCTCCCCGCAGTCGCGGGACCAATCGGTACCGACGCCGGCCTCCGGGAGTACGCCGTGGGGGCCTGGAGCGGGCTGACCCGGCCCCAGATCGAGGCCGGATGGCCGGGCCAAATCGAGGCCTGGCGCCGGGGCCGATTGTTCTCGACCCCGGGCGGGGAGGAGCGGGACGCCTTCGTTGCTCGCATCTACGCCGCAGTCACCCGAGTGGCGCTGGCGCGGCCGGGCAACGTCGTTCTGGTCATCACCCATGGCGGCGTCATCAGCGCCCTGTGCCGTTCGCTCGATGTGCCGGCGCGCCGCTTCGCCCACCTCGCCGGTCTTTGGATCGAGGCGACGCCAACCGGGCTGCGGCCCGGTGCCGTGGTGTCGCTGCTCCGTCGTGATGTTCCGGAGACCGACGACGGTGAGGGAGAGGGCGGCGAGGTCAGGAGGTCCCCAGTTATGGACACACCCGCCCGCTAGCTTCGCTGCCATGAAGGTTGAAGTCGTCCGCAGCGCCCGGCGCCGCAAGACGGTGCAAGCCCGCCGGGTCAACGGTGTGCTCCGGGTGTCGATCCCCGCCACCATGACCAAGGTCGAGGAGGAGCGGTGGGTCACCGAGATGGTCCGGCGCATGGAGCGCAAGCAGGTGACCGACGAGGTCGACCTGGAGCGACGGGCCAAGGAGCTGGCCACCCGGTATCGCCTGCCGGCGCCCGACAGCATCCGGTGGGTGACCAACCAGGAGGGACGCTGGGGTTCGTGCACCCCGACCGACCGGACCATTCGCATCTCCTCCCGGTTGGGCGGCGAGCCGGGATGGGTGCTGGACTACGTCATCGTGCACGAGCTGGCCCATCTGGCGGTCCACGGGCACGACCGCGCCTTCTGGGACCTGGTCGCCCGGTATCCGAAGACCGAGCGGGCTCGAGGCTTCCTCATCGCCCGGGGTCTGGAGAGCGACGACTAGCGATCGGGTGACCGGCGGCTGGCCGGGTAACCCCCGACGCGGCCAGGCTGTCCCATAACCATGCCCCGCGCCGAGCCGACGACTGAAGGGCACGCCCAGGACGAAGCCAGCGACAACGCGGACTCCCCGGCCCCGGCCCCCGCCGCAGTCCCGGACCCCGCCCCGGCCGCAGTCCGGGCCCCGCCCGCAGTCCCGGCCCCGCCCGCAGTCCCGGCCCCGGCCCCCGCCGCAATCCCGGACCCCGCCCCGGCCGCAGTCCCGGACCCCGCCCCGACCTCGACCCCGACCCCGGCCCCGGCCGAGCCGACAGTCGCAGCCGAGCCCACGGTCGTCATCCCGGCCGACCAGACGCCCGACCCTCGCCCCCCAGAACGCCTGTCGAGCCCGCCCCCTAGCTTCCCCCGGGCGCCCGGCGACACCCGCGTGGCGCTGCGGGCCCTGGTGCCCGGATCAACGTCGGCCGCGGTCGAACTGTTCGGGCCGGACGGCCGCAGGGCCGTGGTGGTACGCGTCGACCCGGCCATGCGCCGTGGCGCGCTCGGCGACGCCGACAGCGCCACCATGGCCGCCGCCTCCCGCCTGGCGCTGGAAGTGCGGCTCCCGCTCGTCGCGGTGCTGTCCACCAGCGGCGCCGACGTGCACGCCGGCCTGCCCGCCCTGCACGGATGGGGCGCCGCGGCCAAGGCCATGACCGCGGCGTCGGGCGTCGTGCCCATCCTCCTCGCCGTCGTCGGCCCCGCCCTGGCCGGACCGGCGCTGCTGCTCGGCATCGCCGACATCGTCGTGATGAGCGCCGACGCCTTGGCGTACCTGTCGGGGCCGACCATGGTGGCGCAAATGACCGGCCTGGAGCTGACCCCGGCCCAACTCGGCGGCACCGCCGTCCACTCCCGTTCGACCGGCGTGGCCGCCCTCGCCGTGGCCACCGCAGGCGATGCCATCGACGCCTTGGGCGAAATCCTCTCGTTCCTGCCCGACCACACCGACGACACGGCACCGCTCGGGCCCCGCCACGACCCTCCCGACCGGCCCACTCCCGAGCTGGCGGACCTCCTGCCGGTCAAGGCGACCGGCTCCTACGACGTCCGCAAGGTGATCG
>JAUTXN010000257.1 GCA_030838045.1 Acidimicrobiaceae bacterium | reverse complement strand
ACGTCCGCCACCTCGAGCAGGCCGGCCTTGTTGGCCTGGATGGCGTCGCCCCATCCCGGATTGACGACGACCACGGTCGTGTCGGTCGCCCCCGCCACCTCGATCTCGACTTGGCCCACTCCGACGGTCTCCACCAGCACCGTGGCGATGCCCGCTGCGGCCAGCACCGCGATGGCGTCGGGCGTGGCCAAAGCCAGGCCCCCCAGATGGCCGCGCGACGCCATGGACCGGATGAACACCCCGTCGTCCAGGGTGTGGTCCTGCATCCGCACCCGGTCGCCGAGCAGGGCGCCCCCGCTGAACGGCGACGATGGATCGACCGCCAGGACCCCGATCGTGTCCCCCCGGCGGCGGTGCTCGCCGATCAGCCGGTCACTCAGCGTCGACTTCCCGGCGCCCGGCGCCCCGGTGATGCCCACCGTGTAGGCGTCGGCGCCGTAGGGGAAGGTGAGCCGGGCGACCTGGCGGGCCCCGTCGCCGCCCCGCTCTATCAGTGAGATGAGCCGGGCGGTGGCGGAACGGTCCCCCGCCCGGGAAGCCACGACCAGGTCGGCCGCATCCCGCCGACGAGCAACCGCAGCGCCCCGGGCTGGGCCCGAGGAACCCGAGAGACCCGAGGGACCCGAGGGTCCCGTGCGGCCGGCGGGACCCAGGCGGCCGGCCTCGGCGCCTTCCTCAGCCTCCGTTGTCAACCTCCGTCACGGCATCAGCATCGGCCACGGCCTCTCCGGCATCACTGGCGTCGTCGGATCGGAACACCTTCGCCCCGAGCGATCGCAGCCGCCCCGGGAGGTCCTCGTAGCCCCGGTCGATGTGCTCGGCGTCGGCCACCACCGTCTCGCCCTCGGCGGCCAGGCCCGCCACCACCAGCGCCGCGCCCGCCCGGATGTCGCTGGCCCGCACCGGCGCCCCCGAGAGCCGCCCCACCCCCCGGACGACCGCGTGGCGGCCCTCGGTACGGATGTCGGCTCCCATCCGGATCAACTCCGAGACGTACCGAAAGCGGCCGGCAAACAGGTTCTCGGTCACGATGGCGATCCCCTCCGCCACGCTGAGCATGGTGACGAACAACGGCTTGTAGTCGGTCGCGATCCCGGGGTACGGCAGCGTCGACACGTCGACCGACGTGAGCCGCCGGTTGGCGAAGGCCCACAGCCCGCTGCTGCTCGGAGCGATGCGCATCCCCATGTCGCCCAGCTTGCGGATGAACATGTCCATGTGGTCGTGCCGGGCCCCCTCGATGGTGATCTCACCACCCGCCAGCGCCAGCGCCGCCAGGTAGGTGGCAGCCTCGATGCGGTCGGGGATGACCGTATGATCCGCGGGCTCGAGCTCCTCGACCCCCTCCACCTCGATCGTCGAAGTACCGGCGCCCACGATCAGGGCGCCCATCCGGTTGAGGAAGGCGGCCAGATCGGCGATCTCAGGCTCGCGGGCGGCGTTCTCGATGATCGTGGTGCCCTTGGCCAGTACCGCGGCCAGCAGCAGGTTCTCGGTCGCCCCGACGCTCGGGAACTCGAGCACGATCCGGGCGCCCATCAGCTGGTCGGCGGTCGCCTCGATGTAGCCGTGGCGCACCTCGAAGGTGGCCCCCATCTGCTCCAAGCCCGACAGGTGCATGTCGATCGGCCGCGAACCGAAGTCGTCGCCGCCCGGCATGGCCACCCGAGCCCGGCCCATGCGGCCCAGAAGGGGGCCGAGCACCACAATCGACGCCCGCATCCGTTCGACCAGCTCGTAGGGCGCCTCGTACCCGCAGTCCGCTCCCCGCCGCAGGATGACCTCGTGGGGCGCCGGGCGGGTGACCGCCACACCCATGCACACCAGCAACTCGGCCATGGTGTCCACGTCGGTGATCGAGGGCACGTTGCGGAGGTGGTACTCCCCCTCGGCCAGCAGGCTGGCCGCCATCAGTTTGAGCGCTGAGTTCTTGGCCCCTCCAACCTGGAGGGTCCCTTCGAGGGGCCCGTTGGGACGGACGACGATCTGGCTCACGACCGCCAAGTATTGCCGCTGCAACCAACCGGGCTGCGAACCACTGGCAGAATCTCCCGGTGCCCGTCGCCCACGACACTGTCGAGCCGCCGGCGGTCGGGACACGCCAGGAGGCGCCACCGCCGGTCAAGCCACGCCTGCGCGGGGTGCTCCACCTCATGGCCTTCCTCGTCTCGCTGGTCACCGGACCGGCCCTCGTCCTGGCCGCCCCGAGCGGAGGGCCGACGGTCGCCGTGATGATCTACGCCGCCTCGATGTCCGCCTTGTTCGGCATCAGCGCGCTGCTGCACCGGCGTACCTGGACACCCCAGGCCCGGCGGATCATGCGCCGCGTGGACCACTCGATGATCTTCTTCCTCATCGCCGGGACCTACACCGCCATCGCCCCGCTCGTGCTCCGGGGCGCGACCGCCCTGGTCATCCTGGCCGTCGTCTGGATCGGCGGCGCCGTCGGCGTCGTCATCGAGCTGTTCTGGCTGGATGCACCCAAATGGGCGGTCGTCCTCCCCTATGTCGTCGTCGGCTGGACCGCCGTCGCCGCCCTGCCGCAACTCGGGTCGGCCCTCGGCGGGGCCGGTCTCGGCCTCATGATCGGCGGTGGTCTGGCATACACCGCCGGCGCGGCCGTCTACGCCCTCCGGCGGCCCAACCCCTGGCCCACGCTGTTCGGCTACCACGAGGTCTTCCACGGCCTGACCGTCGTGGCCGCGGCGGCCCACTACCTGCTCGTCGCCCGGTACGTCCTGCCCTTGGCATGAAGGTCACAACCGAGTCGGTGCTCGACGCCCCCGACGTCGAGCGCGTGCTCCGCCCCCGGGACGGCCTGATCCTGGAACGCCCCGACGGCGACGGGGTCTTCGTCCAGGCCGAAGGGCCGCTGCGGAACTACCGGCGCACCGTGACGTTCGCCGCGGACCAGGCAGCCCAGGCCAGCCCGCCAACCCAGGCCGGCCCGCCAACCCAGGCCGGCCTCGCCGCGGGCCGGGCCGGCCAGGCGGGCCGGGCCGGCCAGGCGGGCCGGGTGACCCAGACCGTCGAGTTCCAGTTGGGCCTGCCGTACTTCTCGGCCCTGTTCACCCTCCCCCTCCGCCAGACGCTTGCACCCCTCCTTCCCAAGAGGCCCCAGCCGTGGTGGGCGCCCCCCCAGCGGCTCGACCGGCGGGCCGCCGAAGTGCTGGCAACGGTGTGCGCCCTGGCCGTGGTGATCGGCTACGTGGGGGCGCTGCTCAGTCTCACCATGACCTACGCCGCGGCCGAGTTCGGGGCGTCGCGTGCCGACCAGGGACTGGCCCTCGGCGTCGTACGAGCCAACGTGGTGCTGGCGCTCGGGATCCTGATGCTGGCCGACCGGCGGGGACGGCGCCGGCTGATCCTCGGGTGCGCGGCCGGCGCAGCCGCGCTCACGTCGCTCGGGGCGCTGGCGCCCTCCCTCGTGTGGCTGGCGCTCTCCCAGATCCTCGCGGTGGCCTTGACCGCGGCGCTGCTGATCCTTGTCGGCGTCTTGACCGCCGAGGAGATGCCGGCCGGTTCGCGGGCCTGGGCCCTGGCCGTGCTCACCATGTCAGTCGGCCTCGGAGGTGGGCTGGCAACGGGCGCCCTGCCCCTCGCCGGGCTCGGCCCCCGGGGCTGGCGGCTGCCCTTCGCCGGGGCGTTGGTCTTCGTCCCCCTCGTGGCGTCGGCCCGCCGCCACCTGCCCGAGAGCCGGCGGTGGCGGCGCACCACCGGCCGGTCCGGTCGACCCCGCAACCGCAACCGCAACCGCAACCACTCCCGGCGCCTGGCGCTGCTGTGCGGAGGCGGGTTCCTCTTCTCGTTGTTCGCCACGCCGTCGGGCCAGTTCCAAAATGAGTTCCTCCGGACCGAGCGGGCCTTCTCGGCGACCCGGATCAGCGCCTTCTCGCTCATCTGCGGGACGATCGGAGGCCTCGGCGTCCTGCTCGGCGGCCGCCTGGCGGACCTCCGCGGGCGCCGCCTCGTGGCCGCCGTGGGGACCGGCGGCGGCATCGTGACCACTCTCGCCCTGTACGTGTCCCGGGGATGGCCCCTGTGGGCGTGGGGTGTGGCCGACAGCGTGCTGGGCTACGCCGTGGCCCCGGCGCTCGGCGTGTACGGGCCCGAGCTGTTCCCGACCTGGCAACGCAGCCGCGCCACCGGTCTCGTGGCGGCCGCCTATGCCGCGGGCGGCGTCGCCGGCCTGGTCGCGGCCGGTGCCCTGTCGGACCGCTTCCGGACCTTCGCGCCCGCCTTCGCGGTGCTGGCCATCGGTCCGGCAGTGCTGGTCGTGCTCATCGTGCGGGCCTACCCCGAGACGGCGGGCCGCCCGCTCGAGGAACTCAACCCGGACGACGAAGCCCCGTGACGAACGACCGCACCACCTCGGCGACGGCGGCGTCGCAGCCCCGCAGCCCGTGACCCTTTCCCTCGAGCCACTGATGGGTCACGGCGCCGGGAATGGCGGCGGTGGCGGCGGTCAGTTCCTCGGGGGTGCCGAAGGTGTCCCTCGTGCCCGAGAGGAACAGGCAGGGCAACATCAATCGGGGAAAATGCTCCGTCCGCAGCCGCTCGGGCCGCCCGGGAGGATGCAGCGGGTAGCTGATCAGGATCAGCGCCGCGCCGGGCAAGCCGTCAGCCACGGCAATGGAGCACATGCGACCACCCATCGAACGGCCCCCCATGGCGATCGCCTCGGGCGGGCACCCGGCTTCGGTCGCCAGTGCCTGGGCCTCCTCGACCACGGAGCGAAGGAGCACCGGTTCTCGGTCGGGCGCCCGGCGCCCCGCTTTGCGGTAGGGAAAGTCCATGCGCCGCACCGCCACGCCGGCTGGAGCCAGCGCCTCGTCGATGGCCACCAACGCCGATTGGTTGCGGTCGGCACCCGCGCCGGGTGCCAGCAGCACGGCCACGGGAACGCCGCCCGCCGCACCCTCGACCGTCATAGGTCGGCCAGCAGGATCCGCTTCGCCTGGGTCAGCTCGGTGATGCGTTCGCTGGCCTGATCGCTGGCCCCACCGTGGTCGGGGTGGGCGTTGAAGATCCGCTGGCGGAACCGGGCCAGCACGGCCGATCGGGTCGGGTCGGCGTCGGGCTTGAAGCCCAGCACCTTCAGGGCCCAGTACTCGTCGTGGGCGGTCCGCCAGGGTCGGTAGGACGCCTCGTCGCCCGTCAGGTAGCCGATCAGCCGCTCGTCGTTGTCGGCATGCCACCGCGTGGCCCGGCGCAACAGCCGGAACACGCTCCCCCGCACCCGGTAGGACAACTTGCTGGCGGCGTAGGCGGCACCCAGCACCTGGGGCAGCACCGCGCCGTGGTCGTCGAGCTCCAATGCCATCGACTCGCCCACGCCTACCAGGCGGTGGTGGCTGCGGTCGAGTCCCACCACGTCGGTCTGGAATCGGTGGCGCAGCCGCGGCTGAGCGATCCTGGCCCCGCGTTCGAGGTCGTCGACCAAGGAGTCGAGCTCGTCGCGGAGGTCGTCCTCGAGCTGGTTGACGTACCCTGCCAAAATTCCGGCTAGGAGGATGCCCCCGAACCCAGGTGCCGGCTCGGTCGGCAGCCACAGGTCCCCAAGCGCCACCCGGCGGGTCGGGGCGATGGCCCGCGAGTGGCGGATCTCGAGCTCGGCCAGCAGCACAACAGAAGACGGTAGACCGTAAGCCAGGGTTGTACGAACCGGCTGAAGTGCGGCGGTTGTCGGCAATTCGGTGGCTTCGCGTCGTTGTGGGCGCCCGCTCAAGGACCGCGGTGCGCCAACCGACCTAACCCGTCAGATGACTATGACACGGCGGTTGACGGTGGTGGGTGCGGCATTGGCGGCATGTTGCCTGGGTGGCATGTTGGCACCCTCGGCGAGTGCGACAGGGGTGGCCGCCGCTCAGTTGAGCATAACGGCATCGGGCTCCACGACCGTGGGCCTGCAGGTCTTCGCCAACGTCAACATCTCCGGCGCCAATCCGACGGGCAACATCGCATTCCGCCTCTTCGGGCCCAGCGATTCCGGATGCTCGGGGGCGATTTTCACGTCCAACGTGGCGGTCGCCGGCTCGTCGGTCAACTCAGCGCGCTGGACGACCAGCCAGGCTGGAACCTACCGGTGGACGGCGACATATAGCGGCGACGGGGCCAACGCGGCCGCCGGACCGACCAGCTGCGCCCAGGCATCGGCGGCTGTGATTGTGCAACCCGCGACCACCGGCCTCAGCGTTACGGCCGCCGCACCATCGCAGGGCACGATCCACGCCATCGGAACCATCGGCGGCTACCAGCCGACCGGCAGCATCACGTTCCTGCTGACCCCGCCCGGCGACACGTTCTGCTCCGGCACCCCGGTCTTCAGCTCCACCGTCGGGGTCAATGGTGCCGCGAGCTACGTGTCGGGAAGCTTCACACCCACCGTGGCGGGCACCTACAAATGGCGGGCCACCTACAGTGGCGATGCCAACAACGGGGCGGCGCCCATGACGGCCTGCCTGGACCAGAACGCGGCCGTCACAGTCAGCGGGACCCCACCCTCGCCTGCGCCTACTCCTGCTCCTGCGCCTACTCCTGCTCCTGCTCCTGCGCCAGCTCCCGCTCCCGCACCTGCACCTGCACCTGCGCCTGGAGTCTCGCTCTCGGCCAGCGCCAATCCGGCGGGATACGGCGAGCCCCTCACCATCA
>JAUTXN010000295.1 GCA_030838045.1 Acidimicrobiaceae bacterium | reverse complement strand
GCCGTGGCGCCCACGGCCGCGTTCGTCCTGGCGGCAGGCGACGACGGTCTGTCGCGAGCTCTGGCCCCGCAGCTCTCCCAGTGCCGCACCCAAGATGTGCCGCCGCTGGCCATCCCCACCGGTGGTGCCTACGCCGCCCGCATCGCTCGGCTGGCCGACGGCGGGGCCTTGGTGGCCGAGCCGATCGCTCTGGTCCTGGTCGACGAGACGCGTTCATTGGATATCGACGAGCCGTCCGACCTGGCCCGGGCTCGCAGGCTGGTGAGCGGGCTGTGAAGGCGACGCCGGCGGCTCCCCTCCTGATCGCCGAGATCGGGGTGAACCACGATGGTGACCCCAAGCAGGCTGCGGCCATGGTGGAATCCTGCGCCGAGGCCGGCTTCGATGCCGTGAAGTTCCAATACTGGCTGGTCGATGAACTACTGGCGCCCGAGGCACCGAACGCTGCCTATCAGGGGCCTGGTGATCAGCGGGATCTGCTCGCCGGTCTCAGTCTCGGTCTTGGTGACCTGGTCGCGTTGCGGCAGTTGAGCCGCGATCTCGGCCTGCTCTTCATCGTCACACCCGACGGCCGCCGGGCCTGTCGCGACATCGTCGGCATCGGGCCGGACGTGCTGAAGATCGGCTCCGGCGACGCCGACAATCCGTGGCTGCTCGAAGCGGTAGCTGCCTCCGGGCTCCCGGTCATTGCGTCCACCGGCATGATGACCGACGACGAGGTCACGACTCTCACGGACCGGTTGCGGGCGGTGGACGACGTGATCCTCCTTCACTGCGTCTCTGCCTACCCGACACCCCTCGAGCACGCGAACCTCAGACGCTTGCCACGATTGGCGGGACTCGGCGGCCGGCCGGTGGGCCTTTCCGACCACACCATCGGCGTGGCCGCGGCCGCCGCCGCCCTGGCCCTGGGGGCCGTCGCGGTTGAGAAGCACGTCACCTGGTGGACCGAGGCCGCGGGACCCGACCATGCCATGTCGTTGCCGCTCACCGAGGCAGACGCGTGGGTGAAGACCCTGCGGGCGCTGGCACGGGGACTTCACGACCCTGCTGCTTCCCCCGACGAGATCGCCAACCGCGCTGCGGTCCGCAAGGCGCTCTACACCCGCCGAGCGCTGGCGGCGGGCGACGTCGTGGCTCTTGAAGACATGGAGCCCCTTCGTCCCTTGGGCGACGGGATCGCGGTGGGACGGGCTGGTGACGCGGTCGGCCGGACCGTGGCCCGCCCGGTCCCGAGGGGGCGGCGGCTGTCGTGGCGCGATCTGGAGCCTTGAGCCGGTGACCAGGGCCACGGTCGTCGAGACCGACGACCTCCGGTGGGACGACTTCGGGCAGGAGGAGGCAGACCCCTACTGCGGGCGGGAGTATCTGGCGGCGGTCAGCGCCGCTTCCGGCAGCCGGGCCATCCTGGTCGTCGTCGAGGGCCCTGAGTGGCGGGCTCAGTACCCGTTGCTGCTTCAGCCATTGCCCCGGGACCGCTGGTTGGCCCGAACACCGGAATACGGTGGCCCGTCGATTTTCCTCGCGCGGGCTGATGCCGCGCCGGCCCTGGCGCGCGAAGCGGCACTGATCTGCCGCCAGGCAGTCGACGGGACGCTGGCCGGTCAAGGTGTGATCAGCGAGGTCTTCCTGCTCAGCCCGTGGCTGCCTCATCGCCAAGTCGTCGCCGCCGCCTGGTCGGCGGGCGAGGGAAAGCCGGTGTGCCTCGTCCATGGCGTCGACCAGCCCGAGCGCTGGAGTCGTCTGCGCAAGGGGCGTCGATCCGACATCACTCGGGCCCGCCGCGAACTGGATCTCAACTGGGGGGTGTTCGATGCCCCGGCCGCGCTCCGGTTCGCGCACCACTACCAGCGGGCCATGGACGCCTTCGGTGCCGCCGAGCGGTGGCGATTCGACGACGCGTGGTTCCAGACGCTGGCCGAGCAGGCCGATGGTCGACTCCTCGCAGCGACCGCGGACGGCACCTACGGTGGGGCGACGGCCTTGTTCCTCACCGGCCACGCCCGGGCTGCCTACTTCCTCGCCACTCGCTGGGGCGAAGCCCCGGGGGCCGCCAGCCTGGCTCTGTGGACCGGGATCTCGGAGCTCGTGCAGGCGGGAGTCACGGGGGTCACCCTGGGCGGCGGTGCCAGCGACGACGACAACGACCCCGTACTCTCCTTCAAGCGCAGCTTCGCCGACGAGGAGGTCCCGCTGCTCCTCGGCGCCCGCGTTTTCGACACCATCGCCCATGATGAGGCGGTGGCGGTGGGCCAGGCGCGCCCGCTGCCCCCAGGCGCGGTCGCGGCGTGACGCTCTGGGACGGTGTCTTCCGCTCCGGCCATTGGGCCCGGTGGCCGGCCGAGGAGGTGGTGCGTTCGGTGTCGCGGCTCGCGGCGGCCATCGGACGACCGCTCGACGTCCTCGAGGTGGGGTGCGGGCCCGGCGCCCAGCTCTGGTATCTCGAACACGAGGGGCACCACGCGGTCGGTCTCGATCTCTCGGCGATCGGACTGACTCATGCACGGTCGCGGCTTTCCGAGGAGGGATGTGCCCGTCGGGTGGTGCGGGCCGACGGCGCCTGGCTTCCGTTTCGCTCGGGCGTGTTCGATCTCGTGCTGGACGTCGAGGCGTTCGCCCACAACCACGAGGACCTGGCACCCCGGCTGTGGACTGAGGCGGCGCGGGTCCTGCGTCCAGGTGGTCACCTGCTGTCGTTCGGGTTCACCGCGGCCACGACCGGCCGGACGACGGGGTCCGATACCGGGATACGAACGGTGACCGGCATCACAGTTGGCCCTCTGGCCGGCTATGGCGAGGTTTCCTTGGTCGACAAGGGCGTGGTCCAGGCACTGGCCAAGGGGTCAGGGTTGAAAGTGGTCGACGCTCAGCTCCGGTCCCGCACGACGGGCCCCGAACACTGGTACGTCGAGGAGCAGGTGACCCTGGCTCAACTGGTGCCCGAGTAGCGAACGGCTGGGCTAGGTCCGTGCGGTCAACGCGTCCGAGACGACGCCCACGACTTCTTGCTGTTCCTGGTCGGTCAGGCCTACCGACGACGGCAGGCTCAGCGCCCGCGACGCCAGGTCGGAGGCGACGAACCCGCCCCCCAGCACCGAACTGGCCGCATATGGCGGCTGCTGGTGCAGTGGTGTCCAGACGGGACGGGCTTCGATGTCGGCCGCGGCCAGCGCCAGTCGGACTCGCTCCCGGACCTGCCCGGTGGCAAAGAGGGGGCTGTAGAGCCAGACAGACGACCGGGCCCAATCTTGGCGAGGAGGCGTCGTCATACCGGCCAACCCGCGAAATGCCTCGTCGTAGCGCTCGCTGATGGCACGCTTCCGATCGAGGTACTCGTCCAAGCGCTCGAGCTGGGCCACGCCGAGAGCCGCGGCCAGGTTTGTGAGGCGGTAGTTGTAGGCAACTTCATCGTGCCGGTAGGCGACCCCGGGGATCTTGGCCTGGGTCGAGAGGTGGCGGGCCCGCGTCGCCAGCGACTCGTCGCCGGTCACCAGCATCCCACCGCCGCCGGAGGTGATGACCTTGTTGCCGTTGAACGAGAAGCAGCCGATGGTCGACACCGACCCCGCTTGGCGCCCCGCGATGGGTCCCCGGTTCCAGGTCGCGCCCAGGGCTTCAGCGGCGTCCTCGATCACGGGCACGCCCCGGGCCGCAGCCGCCTCCAGGACGGGCGCCAGTTGCGGCGGGTGACCGAGCAGATGGACCGCCACGATGGCGGCGGGCATCCGGTCGCCGCGCTTGGCCCGGGCTTCGAGTTCGTCGACGACCAGCTGCGGGTCCAGGTTCCAGGTATCGGCCTCGCTGTCGACCAGGGTCACCGACGCACCGCAGTACCGCGCCGGATTGGCCGACGCGATAAAGGTGAGGTCGGAGACCCAGACTTCGTCGCCCGGCTGGACGCCTGTGGCCAGCAGGGCCAGGTGGATGGCGGCGGTTCCACTGGCACAGGCCACGGCGTGGGGACTTTCAACCCGCGCCGCGAACTCCCGCTCGAAGCGGGAGACGAAGGGGCCGACCGAGGACACCCAGTTGGTCTGGAGACACTCGTTCAGGTAGGCGGCGGCGTTTCCACCCAGCTCGGGTATGCACAGCGGGATCCGAGCCACGTCAGCGGTGATAGCGAAGGGCGCTGTCCGCGTCGACGCGGTCCTTGAACCACTCCATCGTTCGAGACAGGCCGTCGTCGAGACTGGTCTCCGCCCGCCATCCCAGCAGCGCCGCCGCCCGGCTGGGGTCGCTGCGAAGGACCTGAACCTCGCTTCGGGGAGGTCGTAGGCGATCCACGTCCTCCTGGACCTCGACCTCGACGCCCAACAGCCGTGAGGCCGTACTCACAAGTTCGCCCACGGAGACGTCCCTGCCCGAGCCCAGCTGTACGACCTGACCCGGCTCGAGGTCGCTGCGTGCCGCCCGTACGAACCCGTCGACCGTGTCGGCCACGTAGGTCAAGTCCCGCCGGGGGAGAAGGTTGCCGAGGCGCAGGGTGCGATGGCCGGCCAGTAGCTGCGACACGATGGTTGGGATGACTGCCCGGGCGGACTGCCTTGGGCCGTAGGTGTTGAACGGGCGCAGGACGACGACAGGAACGTCGAATGAGCAGGCCCACGCCTCGCTCAGCTTGTCAGCCGCGATCTTGCTGGCGCTGTAGGGCGATTGCCCCTTCAGCGGGTGGTCTTCGGTGATCGGCAGGACGGCGGGCGTGCCGTAGACCTCACTCGTCGAGGTGTGCACCACCCGTGCGACCCCATGGCGGCGCGCCGCTTCGAGCACGTTGAATGTTCCGGTGATGTTCGTCTCGATGAACGAGGCGGGCGAATCGTAGCTGTGGGGAATCGAAACCAGGGCGGCCAGGTGGAGGACAATGTCGACACCCGCCGTGGCGGCATCGACCGCACCGGCGTCGCGGATGTCACCGAGGCGCAGGTCCAGCCCGGACCGGGCCGAGGCATCCATCTCGTCGAGCCAGCCGTAGGAGCCGTTCGAGTTGTAGAAGCAGAACGCCCGTACCTCAGCCCCGTCGGCTTGCAGCCGCTCAACGAGGTGGCTGCCGATGAAGCCGTCGGCGCCCGTCACCAGGATGCGGGCACCGCCCAGTTTCACGGTTCCTCCCCCCGCGCCTGTCGTAACTCGCTGACCCGGCCGACGTCGAGCCAGTCACCTTCGAGGCGATGCGCGAAGACTCGCTCGCCCCGTCGAAGGGCACTGGCGATCAGCTCGGTCATGGGAAACTCCCGCCCGATCTCGATATGACGCAGCAGCGAGGGCTCGACGACATAGACGCCGGCGTTGACGGTCCAGACTGCCACCGGCTTTTCGTCCAATGTCGCGACCGTGTCGCCCTCCAGGCTCACCACCCCGAAGGGCACCTCGTGGACATAGTCGCGCACCCCGACGGTCGCCACCCCGACGCCTCGGGTGTGGGCCTCGAGGAGTCGGCCCACGTGGAACTGCGTGACCAGGTCCCCGTTCATCACCAGGAGCGGCTCACGGCCCTGGCTGACCGCCGGAGGAAGCAGCGCCAGGGCGCCGGCCGTCCCGAGGGGACAACCGACGTCCTCTCGGAGATACTCGATTCGGCATCCAAAGGCGTCCCCGTCGCCGAAGTACTCCTCGATCAGGTCCGCCAGGTAGTTGACCGCAAGGTAGATGGTGCGGATTCCGGCACCCGTAAGGTGCAAGACGATCCGCTCCAAAATCGGTCGACCGGCTACCGCCAGCATCGGTTTGGGCCGCTGTTCGGTGAGCGGCCGCAGGCGAGTGCCTCGACCTCCGGCCATGATCACCGCCACGTTGTCGCGTTCTTCGGCCCCGAGCAGCTCGCGCAATACGTGAAGACCGACGACCACACCGTGGTCAAGGATCGGCACTTGGCTGATGGATCGAGCATGCATGAGGTCAAGCACGCCGGCGCGGTCGGCATCGGGAGAAACCGCGGTGAATCGGCCCTGGGCGTGGGGAGCAACGGGGCCGTCGAGTGAGGCGCCTCCGAGCAGCGCACGGCGCAGGTCACCGTCACTCAGGGTGCCCAGGAGGCGGCCTCGGTCGTCCACCAACAACGCGATCTCAACCGCGCCATCGGAGATCGACTCCATCGTTTGGCGGATGGTGGCGGCGGTCCCGACGCAGATGCCCTTCAGGCGGGCGTTCACGTCGGCGTCGGGTCGCAGAAGCGCTTGACCAACAGCCGGTCCAGGGGGGTACTGAGGAGGACGTCCGCCACCCTCTGGCCGGCCCACCCGTCGCCGTAGGGGTTGGCGATGGTCGACAAATTTGCCCGGAAAGCGGGATCGAGGGCTCGGGAGATGGCGTCCGCGACGGCCACCCGATCCCCCGGTACGTCGATCACATTCGCGGGCCTCGCCCGACCCCGCTGCCGGTCGCCCACGTTCACCGTGGGGACGCCGAATGCCGGCGTCTCCACCAACCCACTGGAGGAGTTGCCAAGCACGACGTCGGCATGGGCGAGCGCCGCGGGGTACAGATCACCGAGCGACTCCACGAGCGCCACGCCATCACGCTGCTTGGCCCATGATCGAAGTCGGTCGAGGACCTCGGCCGAACCGGGATCGGCGCATGGGTAGGTGGCTATCACAGTGGCCAGTTGGCCAGCTCCGTCAAGGAGGCTGTCGAGCTCCGGACCCGCCCGCCATGGTGCCAGCGTTGGCGGGTGATAGGTGAGGAGGCCGAACGGGTGGCGGATCTCGAGTCCGGCGATTGCCTCCAGATCCGCGACGTTCCATTGGCGGGCAAGCCCGGCCAAGCGGTCGATCGCGGGGTCGCCGGTCACATGTATCCGCCAAGGCTCCTCCCCCAGAGAGCGCACGCGCGCCGCGTATTCCTCCGCATTGCAGAAATGGAGATGCGCCAGCTTGGTCACGGCATGTCGGATGGAGTCGTCGATCGCGCCTTCGGTTATTTCACCCCCCGATAGGTGTGCCACCGGTACCCGATGGAGCACCGCGGCCGTCACCGCTCCGAGCAGTTCGTAGCGGTCACCAGCTACGACCAGGATGTCCTGAGGGCGCCGGGCCAGCACTGCCGAGACTCCGATCGCGATCTGCGCAGCGACCGCGACCAGCGCCGTCGGACTGTCGTCGTCCGCCAAGCCACACGCCACCAGTTCCAGGTCCTCGTCGGGTATGGCCAGGTTCCAGGTGCCGAAGACGGGCGCGGTATGGGTACCGGAGGCGATCACCGTGACCTCGACACCGGGGTGCGCAGCCAAGGCCTCGATCAGCGGGCCGAGTGAACCGAGGTCGCCCCGGCTCGAGGTGAAGACGGCGAGCCGACGGCCCGGGGGAGCGCCGTCGGTGACGTGGCTAGGTTCGGGGATCAGAGAAACCTCTCCCTCTGGACCACTCTTCGGAGTGTACGGCGCCGGCCATGCGCAAACGCACGCCAGTAGATCGACCACATGGCGGCGGCGACTTAGTGCACGCATCCCGGAGGTATCCCGGAGGCGTCAGGCATCAGGCATCAGGCCTCGCCCGGCGAGTCCGAACGTGATGCCACCGTCCGCCACAGGTTCCGCAGCTCGCCGGGCCGGCAGCCCCATCGGGCGATGCCGAACGCCGCTCCCGCTCCCCCGAGCACCGCGCCGACGAGCAGCCGTTCGAGTGGTCGGTCGAAGGTGATGAGGGCGGCGCTGATCCCGACCACTTCCAGCAGCAACGCCATGAGCGTCGGAACCGCGGACTCGACGAACAGCCGAGCCGCAGGACGCTCGACCAGGCGCGCCGTCGACCCGAATATCCAGGGAACCGTCACGAGCGACCCGCAGACGGTGCCCCAGAAGACCCCCGAGATCCCCAGGGGATGGACGAGTGCGAGACTTACGGCGAGGTCGACGGCGACCCCGACGACGGATGCTCGCAGGATCAACCCGGCTTTGCCGATGCCAAAAAGGATGTTCCCGGCCACTTGCGCGATGGCGGACAGTGCCATCGCCCCCATCGCCACTCGCACCGGCCCGGCGACGGATGCAAAGCGCCCGCCCAGCCAGACCCGGATCCCCGGATCGGCGAGCATGCCGATGCCCAGCGCCAGGCACCACGTGACCAACAATGTGAATCGGGTCCCGTCTTCCAACGCGGTGCGAAGTCGTTCCCGGTCCCCTCGGGCCTGCAACCACGCGGCGCCCGGTAAGAGCGAATATGACACCGACGACAGCACGACGCTCACCCCGCTTTCGACCTGATCGGCGATGTCAACCAAGGGAACCGCCGAAGGCCCCAGCACCGCGGCGACGATCACGCGGTCCATCAGCTGGTAGAGCGCGGAAATGGGCCGAAGCAACACGATGCTCTTGGCGTAGGAAAGCATTCCCCGCAGCTCGGAGGTGGACCATCCAAGGCGGTTGCCCCGCGACTCCCACCAGAGAGCCAGCGCGCACAGGACGAGCGCGAACCCCGTAGCGCCGGCAACAGCGGCTTCGGTCGGTGCCAGCCGGTGGGTTGCGGTTGCCGCCCAGGCCGTCCCGCCGGCGATGATCGCCCGGCGGATCATGTCGACGGAGCGGCTCAGGTCGACCCGCTGCAGACCCTCGAGGCACGATTCACAACCTTGGAGGGCCAGCTCGGCGAACACCTGCAGGATGAGGAGGTTGACGGCTACCCGCAGGTCGTGGCCCGCGCTCGGTGGGACCCGCCCAAGGCGTCGGATGACGGGCGCCGCCACGAGAGCGACGCCCGCGGCACCGGCGATTGCCAGTCCGCTGAACAGGGTTAACGACGTTCCGACGACCCGGCCGAGCAGCCGCTCGCGCTCGACCGAAGCTCTGGTGGCCACCGTTCGCGTCACTGCGGTGGCGAAGCCGGCGTCGAGGATGGCCAGCACGCCGGTACTGGCCGACATGATCTGCAGCAGAACCCACCATGCATAGACCCGGGGCCCCAACCCGTGGAGCACGAAGGGCAGCGAGATGACAGTGGCCACGATGGTCCAGCCGTTGGAAACGGCGGTCATCGCCGTGTTCAGGATGATGCGGCGAAGGAAGGGACGTGATCCCGCGGGCTTCACGTCGGTCCCCGAACCCGACTCACCACCGTCGCGGTGGCGCCGGTCATGCGCCCGGTACGAAACGTTCGAGCGCCGAGCCGTCCGGGCTGGGGCGGCCGATGCGGCGGCGGCGGCGAAGCTGAAGCACCCGGCCGAAGGCGGCCGGGGTCAGGTACTGGAACTGGACCATGGCGATCGGCGCCACCCTCTCGGATGCGGCCGCCGAAATGAAGGCCGGCGCTGGTGTCGACGAGCGTACTTCGACGGCCGTTGTCGGCTCGTATTCGCCGGCCGCTGCGGGTCCGGACCGGCTACCGGGCATCCGCCGCCGGTCCCGCGGCGGGCTCCCCGGCCTCGGCATGGTCACCGACCGGCGGTAGGCTCGATGGCTCATGGATGCCAATGGGCTCCGGCGCGCGTTCACCACCTTCTTCGCCGAGCGGGGTCATGCCGTCACGCCCTCATCCGGTCTGATCCCGCACCATCCGCGAGCGCCGCTGTTCACCAATGCCGGTATGAACCAGTTCCTCCCCTACCTGCTGGGTGAGGAGATCCCACCGCACACCCGGGCCACATCGGTACAGAAGTGCGTCCGGGTCAAGGGCAAGCACGACGACATCGAGCTGATCGGCCGCACCACCCGGCACTTCACGTTCTTCGAGATGCTGGGCAACTTCAGCTTCGGCGACTACTTCAAGGAAGGCGCCATCGAGTTCGCCTGGGAGTTCGTCACCCAGACGCTGGGTCTCGATGGCGACCGGATGTGGGTGACGGTGCACGAGTCCGACGACGACGCCGCCGCCATCTGGCACGACAAGATCGGCATCCCCGCCGAGCGCATCCAGCGCATGGGCGAGGACAACTTCTGGGAGATGGGCGACACCGGTCCCTGCGGCCCGTGCTCGGAGATCTACTACGACCGGGGCCCGGAGTTCGGCCCCGAGGGCGGCCCGGCCCATGGGGGCGACGAGCGCTACCTCGAGTTCTGGAATCTGGTCTTCACCCAGTACGACCGCCAGCCCGACCGTTCGCTGAAGCCCCTGCCCAGGGGCAACATCGACACCGGGGCGGGCCTCGAGCGCATCCTGTCCATCCTCCAAGGCGTCGGCTCGGCCTGGGACACCGATGCCATCCGGCCGGTCATCGCAGCCGCGGAAGTCGCGACGAAGCGTGAGTACGGTTCGGATCCCGAGGCGGACATCGCCCTTCGCATTCTCGCCGACCATGCCCGCTCCGTGACGTTCCTCGTGAACGACGGCGTTTTTCCCAGCAATGAAGACCGCGGCTATGTCCTGCGGCGCCTGATCCGCCGCGCCGTGCGCCACGCCTTCCAACTCGGCGTGGAGGAGATCGTGATGGCGGACCTGGTCCACGCCGTGGTCGACGTCATGCGCGAGCCCTACCCGGAGCTGCACAAGAACGAGGAGTTCATCGCGGGCGTGGTGGCCCGCGAGGAGCAGCGCTTCCGGGCCACCCTGCGCGCCGGCCTGGCCATGCTCGAGGAGGCGTTGGCCACCGGGACCGGCCAGATCCCGGGCGAGGTGGCCTTCCGGCTCCACGACACCCACGGGTTCCCGATCGAGCTGACCCGGGAGATCGCGGCCGAGAAGGGCGTGGTGGTCGACGAGGCGGGCTTCGCCGAGGCGATGGCCCACCAGCGCCAGCAGTCGAAGGAAGGGGGGAAAAAGGGGGCCGGGGCCGCGGCGCACATCGGTGCCTACCGGGAGCTCGTGGAGCAGTTCGGGCCGACCGAGTTCCTGGGTTACGGCCAGGAACAGGCGAACGCCCGGGTGCTGGCGGTCCTCCCCATCGACCCGCCTGAGGCGGCCACGCACCCGCACCTGCCCCACATCGAGATCTTCGTCGACCGGACCCCGTTCTACGCCGAGGGCGGCGGCCAGGTCGGCGATACCGGACTGGTCAAGACCGCCAGTGGCGCGGCCAACGTGCTCGACACCACCTACGCCCTGCCCGGTCTGAACCGCCACACCGCGGTGCTGCTGCGAGGCGCCATCACCCCTGGCCAAGAGGCCGAGGTGTTGGTCGACGCCGATCGCCGGGCCGCCATCCGGCGCAACCACACCGGCACCCACCTGCTGCATGCGGCACTGCGTGAGGTCCTGGGCAACCATGTCAAGCAGGCCGGGTCGCTGGTGGCGTCGGACCGGTTGCGCTTCGACTTCAGCCACTACGGGCCCATGACCGCCGAGGAGATCGCCCGGGTCGAGGACCTGGTCAACGACCGGATCCTGGCCGACGAGGCGGTCGAGGCGACCGAGATGCCCAAGGCGGAGGCGGACCGCTTGGGTGCCATCGCCTTCTTCGGGGACAAGTACGGTGAGGTCGTCCGGGTGGTGCGAGCCGGTAGCCGCTCGACCGAGTTGTGCGGCGGCACCCACGTGGCGGCCCTCGGCCAGATCGGGCCGGTCCGGATCGTCTCGGAGGGGTCGATCGGATCCAACCTGCGGCGTTTGGAGGCCACGACGGGCACGGCCACGCTGGCCCGGCTGCGCCATGACGAAACGGTCATCGGCCAGGCGGCGCAGTTGCTGAAGGCCAGCCCCGACGAGTTGCTGCCCGCCATCGAACGACGGCTGGGCGAGCTGCGGGCCACCCAGGACGAGCTGAAGAGTGTCCGCCAGGCGGGCCTGCGTGACCTGGCCCGGGCGTTGGGCGAGAGCGCCACCGACGATGGCGGCGCCGTCGTCGCTCGCCGGGACGGGCTCGACCAGCGCCAACTCCAGGAACTGGCGCTCAGCGTGCGCAGCCAGCCCGGGGTACGAGCCGTCGTCCTCGGCGGCAGCCCCGACGTTGGCAAGGTGGCGCTGGTGGCCGCGGTCGCCAAGGACTCCGGCCTGTTGGCATCGGACCTGATCGCCGAGGCGGCCAAGATCGTCGGTGGCGGGGGCGGCAAGAATCCCGAGGTGGCGATGGCCGGCGGCCGAGACCCGAGCCGCCTCGACGAGGCCCTCCGACTGGTGCGCCAGACGCTGGGACTCGATCGTTGATCCCGGCCACGGGCCGGGTGCTGGGCGTCGACCTGGGCACGGTCCGGATCGGTGTCGCCATCTCCGACAGCCATCAGCGAGTGTCGAGCGCACTCGGCCTGATCGCCCGCAGCGGCGACGTGGGCGCTGACCGGCGGGCGCTGGCACGGATGGTGGCCGCGGAGGAAGCGGTCGGTGTGGTGGTCGGATTGCCGCTGTCGCTGGACGGCTCGGTCGGCCCCGCGGCGCGCGCCGCGCTGGACGAGATCGACGCGTGGGCGGCCCTGCTCGGCGCCGTTCCGATCGCCACGGTGGACGAGCGGTTGACGACTGTGACCGCGAATCAGGCCATGCGGGCCGGGGGGCGGCGCGGTCCGAAGGCCCGCCAGCGGGTCGACTCGGTGGCCGCCTCCTTGCTGCTCCAGTCGTGGCTCGACCGTCGCCAGTCCGAGGCCCGCACCGCGGACAGGACCGCCCCATGAGCTACTCGGCGGCGCCACACGACGAGGACGACGATTTCGCGCCTCCGTCGGGGCGGCGTTCGCGCTCGGACACATTCCGGGTTCGACACCGCCGGCGGCGGTGGGTCCCGTGGCTGCTCGGATTTCTCGTGGCCGTGGTGCTGGTGGCGGGGATCAGCGTGTTCTGGGTGCGCCAGCAGATCGATCCGGGCCATCGGGGGGCTCCGGTGGCGTTCACCATCCCGGCCAACTCGTCGACCGCCAGCATCGCGTCGATCCTCGGCAAGGCGGGTGTGATCCACAACCCCACCGTGTTCCGGTTCTACATCAAGGCCCAAGGCGCGGGATCACTGCTGCCCGGCAAGTACGAACTGCCCCGGAACTCGAGCTACGACTCGGTGATATCGGCGCTGCACAAGGGCCCGCCGATCGTGTACCAGAAGTTCACCATCCCCGAGGGCTTCACGCTCGCTCAGATCGCGGCGCGAGTCGGCAACCTGCCCGGGCGCTCGGCCGCGGGGTTCATGGCCGCCGCCACCGGAGGCCAGGTGCGGTCGAAGTTCCAGCCGGACGGGCAGAACAACCTCGAGGGACTGCTGTTTCCCGCGACCTATGAGGTGCGAGCCGACGACAGCGATCTCACCATCGTGCAGAAGATGGTGACCACCTTCGACGACAACGCCACCACCGCGGGCATCGATCAGGCAGCGACCAAGCTCGGGATCACGCCCTACCAGGTGATCGTGGTCGCCTCGATGGTCGAACGTGAGGCCAAGCTGGACGAGGACCGCGCCCCCATTGCCAGCGTCATCTACAACCGGCTGCACAAGAACATGCTGCTGCAAATCGACGCCACCCTCTTGTACGGGCAGGGCATCTCGAATACCGCCCAGATCGACAAGAAATCGGACAACCCGTACAACACCTACCGCTTCAAGGGGCTGCCGCCGACGCCGATCGCCATGGCCGGCATCCCGTCGTTGACCGCCGCCGCCAACCCGGCGACGACGACCTACATCTACTACGTGCTGATCGATCCCAATGGCAAGCACGGCTTCGCCACCACGGCGGCCGAGTTCGCCAGGTTGGAGGCGGAGGCGAAGTCGAAAGGCTTGATCTGAGCGGGGGGCGGCCCGGAGCGTGGTCCGACGGGCGGACTGACGGGTGGTCCGAGGGGCGGGCCGACGGGTGGCCCGACGGGCGGTCGGCGGGCTGGCCGTCGGCGACGACCCACGTGGCCGCGGTCATCGGCGACCCCGTGGATCATTCTCTGTCACCGGTCCTCCACAACGCGGCCTTCGCGGCGCTGGGTCTCGACTGGGTCTACCTGGCGTTGCCCGTTGCGCGCGGTCAGGTCCCTGGGGCCATGGCCGGTGTTCGGGCCCTCGGATTGTCAGGCCTGTCGGTGACGATGCCCCACAAGGCCGCCGTGGCCGCCGAGATGGACCAGCTGAGCCCGACCGCTTCACGGCTGGGCGTGGTCAACACCGTGATCCGCCGCGGCTCGGAACTGGTCGGCGACAGCACCGACGGCGACGGTTTCCTCGCCGCCCTCCGAGATGACGAAGGGTGGGATGTCGTCGGGCGACGTTGCCTGGTGCTCGGCGCGGGCGGGGCCGCCCGGGCGGTCATCCTGGCGTTGGCCGAAGCTGGGGCGGCCGCGGTCTCGGTGGTGGCCCGCCGTCCCGGCGCAGCATCGGAAGCGGCGGCCCTTGCCGGCCCGGCCGGACGGGTGGCCTCCATCGAGGCGGCTGGCGACGCCGAGCTGATTGTCAACGCCACGCCGGTCGG
>JAUTXN010000020.1 GCA_030838045.1 Acidimicrobiaceae bacterium | reverse complement strand
GCGAGGCGCTTCGCGCCTACGAACGATGCCGGCGGATGTTGGCCGACGACCTCGGCGTGGCGCCGGCGGCCCAGACCCAGGCCCTCTACATCGAACTCCTGGGTTGACCGACCGTGCGGGTCCTCGAGCGGCCTCCGGCCCTCAAACGCCAAGCAGCGGTGGCCGTGGCCCTGGTGCGGGTCCGGGTGCCGGTCCCGGCCCGGGTGCGGGTCAGGATCCAGCCGTGGCCCGGGTGCGGGTGCGGCCCCGGGAGCGGGTGCGACCCCAGGAGCGGGAGCGGGCGGCGATAGATCGGCCCTTTCGTACAGCTCGGCCACAATGTCGAACGATTCCCCTGGTGCAACGGCAGCACGCGGTCCCGAACATCCGCCGATCAGGTTCGACACCTGGCAGGGGTACCGCCTCGCACCGCGGGGCTCGGGCTTCAGGCGCAGGTGTGCCTGAAGGTAGTGCCACCGTCAAGAGAAGGGACACAAATGGGTGAGACCACCGAACTGAGCCTCAGCGACGAGGGGTTCAGCGATTTCGACATCGAGGAACTGACCGTGTTCGACGTGAACTCGGCCGTCGCCTTGCCGGAGTTGGGCGCCTCCACGGCGCACTTCTTCTGCTGTTCCTCGTCCTCCAGCTCCTCCTGTTGCGTGTGAGCGCTGGTTGACCGAGTTGCTGGCAACGGGGATGTCGACTGTGTGCACCATTCCTGCGGGCGGGCGACCGCACGCAGGGATGGTGCGCCCCGACGAGAGTGGCGACGGTGACGCCGGGGGCGCGGGACAGCCGCCCATGAACGCGACCGGCGTACGGGTCCATGTCCACTCCCGGCTCCGCCGGCGGTACCTGGCGGAGGTGATCGCACCGCTGGCCCGGGAGCTGGCCGATCGGCCCGAACCGCCAGCCCGTATCCACCTCGCCACGGGCTGGCGGTTCGGACCGCACTTCGACCTGCGAGCCGACGCCCGACCCGGCCACCCGGTCGACTGGCAGGCCATCGGCGACGCACTGGCCGAAGGTGCCGCCGGATTCCCGATCGGGGTGAGCGAGGCGGAGTACCTGCGCACCGCCACCCTGCTGGGCCGCATCGAGGCGGTGCCACCGCCGTACCTGCCCCGCCACCCGCACGGCCATACCGAGCTGTTGGCCCCCGACGACTCGCCGGTGTGGCAGGGACGGCTCGGCCTGCTCCGGGCCCGGGGCCTGGCGCACCTGCTGGCGCCGCTCATCGACGCCGCGGGCGCCGGCTCCGAGGGCGCCGTGCTGGCGCGGGTGGCCGAGGCCTTCCTCGCCCTGGCCGCCACCCACCCCCACGGGCTGCGATTCGGCACCTTCTCGTTCCGGTCCCACGCCGAGGCGTTCTTCCACTGGGCGGCGCCCGCTGCGGACTACCGCACGGCGTTCGACAACCGGATGGGGAAAGACCGGGCCGTCCTGGAGGAGCTCGTCAGACGGATTCGAGATGGTCGTCCGGGCGCTCCGGCCGCGGAGTGGCAACACGCCTTCCACGCCTGCATGAGCGAATTTGCTAGTCAGGTCAGCGACCACGACCTCGATCGGGCAGCGCCACCGGGCGCGGCGCCGTCCCGGCCGCGGGAGGATCGGCGGGAGGATCGGCGGGAGAACCCGCGGGAGGGCCCGCGGGAGGGTCAGAGCGCGTTTCATGCCGCGGTCGCGGCAAGCGGTGTGATCGACGAATCACCGCAATGGTTCGCCGGCTACCGCTTGACGATCAACCTCTTCTACGAACTTCTGCCGGCCCTCGACATCAGCCCCGTCCGGCGGTTCTACCTCTGCCACGCCATAGCGCAGTGCGTGGACGCAGTCTTCGGCGAGACCTGGGAGACCCGGCTGGCAGCCGTCGAAGCCCACCTGGCAGGGTCGCGATGATCGGCGCCGGACCGGTGTGGATGCTGCGGGTCAACCCCATGCTGCGCCGGCGCTTGGCCGACCCCGATCTGGCCCATCTCCTGGAGGAGGCGGTGGTACTGGAGCGGGCCGCGGCCGCGCTGGGCGAAGCGGTCAGCGACGACCTCTTCGCCCTGATCCCGACATGCCACGAGAGCATCCGGGGCCGAGTCCTCGCCCTGCGCCGCGACATCCACAACGGCCGCGACCGGACCGGCCATGCGACCACGGACCTAACGATCGAGTTGCCTGCCAGCGTGGCCCGATGGTCGGACAACCACCGCCGCCTGCAGGCCTGTCACGCCCAGTTGCGCCTCGTCGTCGATGGCGCGCTGGCTCGAGAGCGCAGCACGCTGCGTGAGCGGCTGGGCGAGGGGGACTTCCTGACAACCCTCGCCCAGTCAGCCCCTGGCGTCTACGACGCCGCCTGTCGCTACCGGAACCGGGGCGCGGTGGACTCCAAGGACCGCAAGGCCGAGCGGGCGTTGCTGCAGTATCTGACCCGGGCCATGGTCCGTACCAGTCCCTACGGTCGCTTCACCGCGGTCGGGTTGGCCGAGCCCGACCCGACGGGGCTGGCCTTGGACGAGGTCACGCCCGGGACCGCCAGCCCCCAGGTCGAGGTCGACCGAGCGTTGTTCGACTACGTCATGGGCGGCCTCGTCCCAGAAGTCGCCGACCCATTGATCGCCCTGCCTCCGACCGCCCGGGTCGGCGACGATCGGATCACGTTCTTCCAGGTCGGACCGGACGCGATCCGGCGCCTTTCGGCACCGATGAGCCCGCAGACCCGGGTCCTCGTCGAGGTGCTCGACCTCGGCCCGTGCCGACGTTCCGCGCTGGCAGCCGTCATGACCGAGCGGCTGGGGCTCGGTCAGACGGCGGCCGACCGGTTGGTCGGCGTGGCGTTGGGGCTTGGCCTCCTCGTCACCGCGTGGCGAGGGGACGATTTCGTCGCCGAGCCGGTCGAGGAGGCCCTCCGGGACCTGGCCTCGGCTGGCGTCGACCGGGTGCCGCACGGTCTGCGCCAGTTCCGAAACCACCTCAATCGGCTCGGCGGCGAAGACCACGAAGACCACGAAGACAAGACCGTGGGCCCGACCGGGCGGATCGCCGTCAACCGGCAACTCGACACCCTCGGCGACGAGTTGAGCCGCCTGGCCCGCCGACCGGCCAAGCTCATGGTCAACGAGGACTTCGTACTCGACCCCCTGCTCGTCGATCCTGGCCTTCACCGGTGCGCGCTCGACGACCTGGGCGCAGTCACCGAGTTGTTGTGGGCGTTCGACCGCATGCACGTGGTCCGGGCCCTCGTCGCCGCCGAGGTCGTGGCGCAGTTCGGCCCCGGTGGCCGGGTTCCACTGGTCCAACACGCCGAGGCCCTGGTCCGGGCGGTCTACCAACGCGAACGTGTCCTGGCCGAGCGGCCCGACGCATCCGTCGGGCCGGCCGACGGATCGCTGGAGATGCTCACCAAGGTGCGGCGGGAAGCCATGACCGCCCTGCACGCCGGGCTGACGGGGACCGAGGATGCCTGCTGGTCGGCCGGCGATCTCTGCGGGCTCGTGGCCGCGGTCCCGGACCGCTTCCGGCTCGACCCGGCCTCGTACGGGATGGTGGTGCAGCCCAACGGGGCCGACCTCGTCTTCAACGACACCTACGCCGGGCACGGTCCGATGGTGAGCCGGTTCCTCCACGCCGACCAGATCCGGGGAGGCACGAGCATCGCCCGGTTGCGGACTCGCATGCAGGCGCTTCACGGGGCCGGCGTCCGGCTGCTCGAGGACCGCGGCTGCCACGCCCTCAGCATCAACGCCCATCCCCCGATCCTCGATGAGACGCTGGACGTCGACGGGTGGCGGGGCCTCCAACTGGCCCACGACATCGGCACCGACACCGTCTCGATCGTCGACGCCGCGGGCAGCCCGATCAAGCTGCTGGCGCTGGGCGCCCAGCTCCCGGAGCTCTTCCCGTACCCGGTGCGCCTGGCCACCTGGCTGTGCTCCTCGGGGCGGGTGGCGCTTGACATCACGGGCAACCTCCACCGGCGCCGCTACCCGGCCGAGCCCCCGGCGACGACGATTGCCTACCCGCGGTTGCGGGTCGGCAAGGTCGTACTCTCACGCCGGCGCTGGTACCCCGGAGCCGACTTCCCGACCAGGACCGACTCGGCCGACGACGTCGAACACCTCGTGGCCATGACCCGGTGGCGGGCCAGGAACGCCGTCCCGGCCGAGGTGATGCTGAAGTCGTTGTTCGACGGTCCCACCCTCTGGGAGAACTTGAGCGGCAGCGAGTCGCGGGACCGTTTCTTCGAGCTTCGCCGCCAGTCGAAACCCCAGTACGTCGACCTGGCCAGCGCCCTCATGACCCGGGTGCTCCCGCGGCTCATGGAGCGCCGGCCGCCCGGATGTATCGAGGAGGCGCTCCCCACGGCAGCCACGGGCGGCCACGCCTGCGAATGGATGGTCGAACTGGTCCGCCCGGCCGGTCAGCTCCACTTCGACTGGACCTTCGGGATGGGACGGGCCGAATGAAGCTCTTCCGGGTCCGACCCGGCGTGCATTACGCCCCGGTCGACGGCGGGGTGTACTTCTCCAGCGCTCGGGCGACGTTCGTCATGCGGGGCCCGGCGGTCCTGTTCCGGGTGGTCGACACCTGCCTGCCGCTGCTGGAAGACGGCACCGATATCGACGAGCTGATCGAAGTACTCGGGGCAGCGAGCGCCCGGCGGCTGGTCGAACATCTGGTCAACACCCTCGATTCTCGCGGGCTCGTGCTGCGTCTCGACCAACTCCTGGTCGCGGAGCCCAGTGACGCCGAACGGGAACGCTTCCCCGAGGCCCTGGCGTACCTGGAAACCTTCCGCGACCAGCCCTACGCCGACTTCCGGCGGGTGCGAAAGGCGCGGGTGATCCTGGCCGGACCGCCCGAGGCGCTCGGACCGGCGGCCCGGGGCCTGGTCAGAGCCGGCGTCGGCCAGGTCATCGTCGCGACCGCCGAACCCGAACGGCTGGCCGGCCTGGCATCGCGCCATCCCGAGGTTCGGCTCCTGGTGCACGAAGGCGACGGCATTCCGGCGATGGTCGCGGCGCGGATGCCCCAGGCCGCGGTGATCTTCTCCGACGACAGCTTCCCGGCCGACACCATTCAGCGACTGCCGGCGTCGTGTCTCGCCGTTCCGGTGCGCTTGGGCAAAGAAGTGGCCATCGTCGGTCCGGCGCTGCGCCGAGCCGACAGCACGGGAGCGGTCGAGAAGCTCTGGAGCCGGGCCGCCAACTGGAGCCGGCGAGACGGCGACGAATTGCTCGTCCGCCCGAGTGGTGACCT
>JAUTXN010000009.1 GCA_030838045.1 Acidimicrobiaceae bacterium | reverse complement strand
GACACCTTCGTCGACGTCACCGGTACGTTCGATCGCAAGGTGGCGGCGTTGCTCCGCCACGCCAGCCAGCTGGACCCGGCCAATGATGTGGCGGGTTTCATCCGGGCGTTCCTCGCCGCCAACGGCGTAGCCGGAGGGTTGCCTGAGGGGCGGCTGGCCGAGGCGTTCCTCCGCCTCACGACCGGAGAACGTCGCTAGTCGCTCGCTTCCCGACCCCGCTCCGCCCCGTCGACGGCGGGCTCCGATTTGGCTTCGGTGCCGGGGCCCGTGGTGGCGGCCTCGTCTTCAACCTTGGCGGCGGCCCTGTCTTCTGCCCTGTCCGCTGCGCCTTCTTCTGCCCTGTCCGCTGCGCCTTCTTCTGCCCGGTCGGCGTCGCCTGCTGGGCCGGCGGCGCCTGCGCCTGCGGGTCCTGCGTCGCCTGCGGGTCCGGCGTCAGCGGCGTCCGGTCCTTCACTTTCGCCACCGCCGTCGCCATCGTTTGACAGGCCGCCTCCGGCGACGGTCCGCGGCGCCATCAGCGCCCGGGCGCAGGTGGCGCACAGATAGCGCACGCCCAGGCCCTCGGCGCCGAGGACAGGGATCATTGCCTTTTGCAAGACGGTCTGGCCGCAGCCCGGGCAGGTGACCTGGACGCCGGCGTCGTGAGCAGCCACCCGCCGAAACCTACCTGCCCGCCGGCGGCGCCGGGCGTGCCGGTGCCGGACAGCAGTCGGCCCGGCACACATCGTGATACGGCCCGTCGGTACCGAGGGCCAACTTGGGCACGGCCGGATCCATCCGCTCCTCGACGAGCTGGCGGATCATCGTCACGAAGGCAGGATGGACACCCGCGGTGGCGGCCCGCGCCATGGTCAAACCGAGATCCGACGCCAGCTGCGCCGCTTCCAGGTCGAGGTCGTAGACCACCTCCATGTGGTCGGCGACGAAACCGATGGGCGCCACGATCACCGGCTCCTCGCCGCTCGCGGCCAGTGCCCGGAGGTGGTCCAAGATGTCGGGTTCCAACCATGGAACGCTCAGGGGGCCGCTGCGGCTCTGGAAGACGACGGACCACGGCACCAGGCCGGCCGGGTCGAATCGCTCCATGACCAGCCGGGCCGTCTCGTTGAGCTGGCGCTGGTACTCCGACGTGGTCGCCATGGCGACCGGGATGCTGTGGGCGGTGAATGCCACCCGGACGGCTGGGGCCCCGAGCGCGCCCGAGGCCCCCGACGCCCCAGCCGGTGCCGCCGGTGCCGCAAGTGCCGCCGCCGCCCGCAGAGCGTCGACGTTGGCCTCGACGAAGCCGGGATGGTTGTAGAACACCCTCAGCTTGTCGATCTCCGGCGCGAGCGGTCCCACCGAGGCACGGGCCCGAGCGATGTCATCGAGGTACTGATGGCACCCGCTGTACGACGCATACGCCGAGGTAACGAAGGCCAGCGCCCGCCGGACCCCGTCGGCAGCCATCTGCCCGACGGCGTCGGCCAGGAACGGGTGCCAGTTGCGATTCCCCCAATAGATCGGCAGGTCAGGCCCGCGCGCCGCCAGTTCCGAGCGCAGGGCGGACACGAGGGCCCGGTTGTGCCCGTTGATCGGGCTGCGGCCGCCGAAGTGGTGGTAGTGGGCGGCGACGGCGGCCCGGCGCTCCGGCGGGACCGGCCGACCGCGGAGCACGTTGTCGAGAAACGGCTCGACATCGTCCGGTCCTTCAGGACCACCGAACGACACGACGAGCACGGCGTCGTACCCGCCGCCCGATGCGGACACCGCGGGCAGCCTCGCCCCTTTCGTCAGTTGAGGCGCGAGGCGTCTTGGAGTCCGACGGCGGACGACGGCAATCGGGACAGCCGATCGGCGTCCAACTCCTCTCGGAACGCCACCGCCCGCACCCGCGCCAGGCGCCGGGCCTCGGCGCGGTCACGCAATGGCCGGATGTTGATCTCGTTGCGAACCGTTTCCAGTGCCTCGCTGTGCCGGCGGATCCGCACCGCCGAGCCCTGCCGGCCCGGCGTGGGGTGCACCTCGAAGCCTCGGACCTCCGACCAGGGAACGTACTCGTGGCCCGCCACCCGGAACACGTCGATTCCACCATCATCGGTCACGACGCGGGCCTTCATCGCCCGCCGCAACAGGATCAAGAGCACGATGACGCCGGGAATGACCACCCACAGGTAGTCGCCCGGCATCGGCTTGATCCCGGTCTCGGGATCGGGTTCCAGGACCAAGCCCACCGTCGCCAGGAAGACCGCGAGCAGGCCACCGGCCAGCAACAGCTGCCGTCGGCGGCTCACGAACACCCGCGGATGCCCGTCGACGGTCGGCTGTCCTTCCACGGCGCTCATGCCAGCCAACCTACCTAGGACGTGGGTGCCATCGAGCGCAGGGGCGCCAGGGCCTCGGCGATCGGTTCCAGCACCGCCGGGTCGTGTGGGGGCGGCAACTGCACGATGGCCAGATCCAAACCGGCGTCGCCGAAGGCGGCGGCCTGCTCGGCCAGCTGGCCCACCCCGGCTTCAGGGTTGAAACGCACATGGGTCGAGGTGACGATCTCCCCAACGTCGCGCCCGACCTCGGCGCAGCGTTCCGCCAGCACCTCACGCTTGGCTGCCCAGTGCGCCACGGGTCCGCCCGGGTAGTTCCAATGCTGGGCGTAGCGGGCGACACTGCGCAGGGTTCGCCGTTCACCGGTTCCGCCGATGCATACCGGCGGGTGGGGCTGCTGGATCGCCTTGGGCTCGCAGCGGGCGCCTTCCAACGTGTAGTAGTCACCGTGGAAGTCGGAAACGGTGTTGCTCAACAGGGCGATGATGACCTCCACCGCCTCGTCGAAGCGGTCGAAGCGTTCCTTGAGCGTGCCCAGCTCGATGCCGTACGCCTGGCACTCCTCCTCGTTCCAACCCGCGCCGAGCCCGAGCTCGAGGCGTCCCGCGGAGATGATGTCGACCGTGGCTGCCATGTTGGCCAGGACGGCCGGATGGCGGTACAACACGCCGGTCACCAGAACGCCAAGGCGGAGCCGTTTGGTCGCCTGGGCCAGCGCCGTGGTGGCGGTCCACCCCTCGAGACATGGTCCGGTCGAGTCCGAGAAGATCGGGTAGAAGTGGTCGAACGTCCAGCCGGACTCGAAGAGGTCGATGTCGTCGGCGGCCTGCCAGACCGCCAGCATGTCGGCCCAGTTCGTGTGTTGCGGAGCGGTCTTGAAGGCGAAACGCATCCAGCTACCGGCGGTGATCCCGCTTCCAGGCGCTGATGAGGTCGGCCCGCCACGCCAGGGCGGCGATCAGCGACAGGGCGCCGAGGAACGTCCCGACGACGAAGATGACCTGGCCGCCGATGATCAGTCCGGCGAGGATCAGCAGCACCCCGAGGGCGCCGAACGCACACGACAGCAGAAACCCAGGATGGGTGATGGGGACGGTCGGGGTGCCCCGGGGATCCTTGGCGGCGGTCACGATCGCCAGCCTACCGAGCGGGCCGGCCTGGGGAAAAGGCGACCGGGTAGCCGGCCAGCGTGTTGTCTGCCCTTCCAGCCCGGCGCCGGTCAGTCGGGCGGGTCGCCGGCGGGCCTTGGGGACCGACGTGAGGGCGGAAGTTGGGCGGCGGCAACTGCCGCCACCAGCAGCACGAGGATGCTCAATGCCACCCGCAACGACTTGTGGTCATTGGGCAGTCCTGCGGTCGTCGTACCGACGAGGCCCGACAACGCGGGCGGCACCCGGGTGAACACCGTCGTCGTGGGCGCCGCCGTCACCGCCAGTTCGGGAGCGGCGGCGTCGGCACCAAGAGCCGGCATATCCGACGGTGCCATGGCCGGGGCGGACAGTCCGGCCGCGCCGACCGACGCCACCGCAGGACCCGACCGGTTGGCCGTCGTGGAACGCTGCGTCGCCGCGGCCGTGGTCCCCGTCGCCGGCTTGGTGGTGGCGGGCGGCGTCGTGGCGGGCGCCTTCGTCGTCGGAGGAGCGGTCGTGGCCGGAGCCTTGGTCGTGGGAGTGGTCTTGGTCGTCGGCGGGCACAGGGCCGGCAGGAGGGTGCAAAGACCGTCGCGGGAGGTGGCGCCCGCGGTGCTGACGCCGGACCAGAGCACGACCATGCTCGCCAAAAGGCCGCCGGTGGCAGCGAGTCCAACGAGTCGGATCCAGCGCAGCATCGTCATGGGTGGCGCGACGCTACCCTGAGCATGTGACCGAGACCAGCACAACTTCGCCGGCCCGGACCGATCCGCTGCTCGAAGGTGATCACGAGCGGATGGCACACATCGTCCTCGAGGGCGTCACCAAAGACGACGGCGAGTTCGTTTCTGCCGGGCCGAGTGTCGTGGAGGGCATCATCAACGGCACCGCGGTGCGGGCGCTGTGCGGCAAGGTCTGGGTGCCGGGGCGCGACCCGCGGCGCTTCCCGGTCTGCCCCACCTGCAAGGAAATCGCCGAGTCGGCGGGTTGGGGAGTGCCGGGCTCCTAACGGCGGAGGACCGTGAGGTCGTCCACGGCCCAGCCGCCGGCCGGCCGGTGGAACATCGTAAGGACGACTTGGCGCGTATCCGCGTCGCCGGCCCGCCGTATGACGGCATACACCACGACCGGCGCCGTGCGCGGATCGACGACCGCCAGAGACACGACGGCCGCGGGCGAAGGCGGGCCGTTGCGGGCAGCCCAGTTGGTGAGGACCCGCCGACCGTGCGAGGAGACAGCGGCTCCGGCGCCCGCAGAGGGACCGCAATAGAGCCAGGTGGCCACCGCCCCGGCCACCACCAGCGGATCGGAGTCGTCGACCGTCACAGGGCAACCGGTCGCCGGTACAGCCGGCGGGGCGGGCCGGGGAAGGAGCACGAAGAAGGCGGCGATCGCCACCGCCGCGCACCGCGGGGCCGATCCGGTGATCACGGTGTCGTCGTGGCCGGGGCGAGAGCGATCATCTGTGACCACACGGCCTCGTACTGGATCGCCCGGGCCACGATGGTGGCGGGAACTGCGTCCGGCCCGGCGACGGTGGGCAGCGTCGGCGGGGGAGCGCCGCCAGGCGCCGGCCCTGGGGCCGATCCGCCTCCAGCACATTGGCGGCCGGCGTAGCTGGTGCTCCCGAAGTGCCTTGTGCCCCACGGGGATCGTACGACTGCCGCTTCCACGGCGGCCACGCCCGCGCTGGCTTGGAACGCCGCGATGACCGGCTGGTACAACCCGTTCGTGAGGGCGGTCGTCGTCGCCTGCACCCCGATGGCAAAGGACGGGTAATGCCAAACGTGGCCGCCGCCGGAGAGGTTGTTGAACGGAGTGGCGCCCGGTTCCGGCTGGGTGGTCGCCAGTGGATTGAACCGGGCGCAGCTCCCCTCGCCTGCAGCCCATGCCGCGAACGCGTCGAGGTTGGCGCTCGAACTCGGCGCCGAAATTCGCGCCAGTACCGCGCTGGCGAACTGGCGGATGGGATTGTCGCCCGGCGGTACCGGCGTCACGTCCCCCCCGCCGGTCGCCGGTGACGCGATCGTGAGCGGGGCCGCGGCGATGACCTGTTGCCAGAACCGGCTTGCCTCGGGGTCGCTCAGGGGTCGCTGTGCGAGCGGAGAACCCTTGGCCAACGCGGTGAGTTGGGCCGCCAACCACGCGGCTGCGGCGCGTACGTCCTGAGGGTCGGCGGGCGCCGATCCCGCGGTGTCCCGCCTGGCGAGGAACATCCCCTCGCCGCCGCCCGGGCGCCCGATCGGCGGCGTGACGGTGGGAAAGATGGCGGTACCCGGCGCGTCACCGCGGGACTGGCCGTCGGGCGCATGGCGGGCGAAGTCCGTGGCCACCGATCCGATACCGGCCAGAAGGAACCAGGGGAGCGCCCACTGTTGCCCGGCATCCTGGAGAGCGGGCACCACCTCGGGCGGTATGTCCCACTGGGCGGCCAGTTGTGCCGTCTGCTCCAGTTGGCCGGCGACCACGCCCGCCACCAGGAATGGGAGCAGGAACAGGCCGACGACGCCGCCGCAGACCGCGACGGCCGCCAGGCGCAGGACCGGCTTCAACTGTCCGCGCGGCAGCAGGTGAGGCCGGCCGCCGTGCCGAGGGACTTGTCCAGCGCCCCCAGGGTGTGGGCGTCCGAAACGCAACGAAAGCGCTCCAAGCCCGTCGGGCTGGCGAAAAGCTCACCCGAACGCTGGAAGTGCTCCCAGCATCGTCGCCGGGCCTGCGGTTGGCTTTCGCCGGGTTCGCCCAGCCGGCGGACGATTTGGGCACCGACCCGGTTCAGTGCGCGGGGGTCGCCCGCTCTCGCCAGGGCGATCAGTTCCGCATCGTTCGTGACCAGCCGGGCCACGGTTGCAGCAGTCACGCCATCGCCGGAGTCATCGACATCGATATCGGGGCCGGGAACTCCAGCAGCCGCTATCGCAGCCACCTCGTAGAGGAGCAGGGCAGGGGCCCGCATTGCGACGTCGAGGGCGGTCGCGGTGATGCGTGGGACGGACCGTCCCACCCGCTCCGCGGCTGCGACCAGCTCGGCCATCGTGGCCGACGGATCGCTCTGGCGGCTCACGCCGGCGGCGTCGGCCAGAGTCAGCGCCGCACTGGCGTCCGCCGGTAGCCAGTCCAGCCGGGAGATCTCTCGGTGCATGTCGCGCCGGCTGTCCAACCGCAGCATTCCCAACCACGAGCACGGAGGGCGGTCCTTCGAGGCGTAGACGGGTAACAGCCGGCACGCGGCCTGCAGGCCGCGTTGCACCACGTCGTCGATATCCATCTGCGGCCGGTATCGGATGGTGCCGGCAATCGGTCCGCGGCAGAGCCCGCGAATTGCCTGCTCGGTGAGGGTGAGCAACTGATATTCCGCGTCACGCCCCCGCCGCCGGATGCGGGCTTTCTGGCGCGCCAGGCTGGGCGGACCGGCGCCCGGCAGGTGTTGCGATGCCGGAAGTCGACCCGCCCACGGCGGTGGTGGCACGTCCCTTCCGTTCCTCTGGAACCGATAGCTGGCCGGGGGAGCGGCGTCTTCGCCGAGCGACCAATGAAATGTGCCGGTGACTGTCACGCCTGCAACCAGGCCGGAGATTCTGGCCACGCCAGGGGCAGTCACGAGCGCCCCAGGTTCGAGATCGCAGAGAAGCGGGAAGACGGACTGGCCGGTTTTCTGCGCCACTGTCACTACCGAGGTGGGGAAGACGAGGAATCCTCCCGGCCGATCGCCGACCTCCTGGGTTGCCGCATTCCGGCATGCTCGGATGTCGAGGATCAGCGCCTCGGCGTCGTCATTTCTGAGGTTCGCAGGCACCATGCCCCTCCCTTCTCCAAGTAAGGACGTGCGAGAAGGGCGGCGCGCTCGCCGGTTTGACCCCCTTTTTCCCAAATCTGCTGTCCGCGGCATGAGAAGAGAGGAAGGCGACGACGGAGGTGGGCAGTGAATGTGGTGGCGTTGCGGGGGCGCCTGGCCAGGCCGGCGGAGGAGCGGGTGCTGCCTTCGGGTGACCGGCTGGTGAGCTTCGAGGTGACCGTCGATGGGCCGGGGCGGGCCGAGACCGTGCCCGTGGTGTGGTTCGAGGCGCCGCCGAGCGCCGCGGGCTACGACATCGATGCCCAGGTGGTGGTGGTCGGCCGGGTGAGGCGGCGGTTCTTCCGAGCGGGTGGGGCGACCGCCAGCCGGACCGAGGTGGTGGCCGAGGTGGTGTTGCCGGCCCGCCACGCCAAGCGGGTGTCGGCGGCGCTGCGTGAGGCTGCGGCCAAGGTCGAGGGGACCGGTACGGCATGAATCGACCAGGCGGACGGGTGGTGCGGGTTTGATCGTCGGCGCAAGGCTTTGCGCAGGCCGACGGACGAGGGAGTCGCGCTTGCCGAACGCCGTCCCGGGTGTCTACCTGGACAACCTCGGTGACGGTGGCCTACGGCTGGTAGGGGACGGCGAGCGCCCGGAGGGTGGCCCCGCTGGCCCCGCTGGTCCAGTACTTCACCGCGGTGAGGCCGGCCTCCCGCAAGAGGATCTCCAGTTCGGGGCGGTCCAACGATCGCACGACGATCTGATTGTCGACCGTCCAACCGTCGCCCGAGAAATGGCGCCGGTAGCACGACGTCCGTTCCTCAAGGTCGTGGACGAGCGTGCCTGTCAGTCGGATGCCTTCGGCGTCACCGAGCCGCTCCGGCGGTTGCTCGGCGCGGTCGTCGGGCCCGTCGGCCCCGCCGGTCTGGAAGTCGGTGACCTCGACTCCGACCCGCGCACCCGGTGCCAGGTGTTCCCGAGCGAGGCGCAGGCACGCGGTCATGTCGCGTGGATCGGTCAGTAGCTGGAGGCTGTTGTAGCCCACGAATACCAGGCCGAAGCGGCAGTTGAGCGCGAATCGGCGCATGTCGCCCGCGATGAATATGGGCCAGCCTCGGTGTCGCCCGGCGTTCGCGGCGGAGGCGGCGCTCAACATGACCGGGTCGTTGTCCAGCCCGACGACCGCAGCGCCGGCATCGGCCAACGCGTGGGTCAGCCGCCCGGTGCCGCATGCCAGCTCGAGTACCGGACCGCCGGCCTGCCGTGCCACCTCGAGCCAGAACGCCACATCCTGGTCGCGGCGTTGCAGTACATGGCGGCATTCCCACTCGTACAGCGCAGCGGTGTCGGGCGCTTCGGGAACGAGCGTCAGCCTGTGACCTCGCGAAAGACGAAACCGGTTCTCGGCTTCGGCCAGAAGAACGTCGTCTTGGGCGGCATTCGCTCGCCACCTCGCCCGGTCGACGCGATCTGCTCCACGGTGACGGGGCGCAGCAAGACCGCGGCCTGGGCCTCGCCGCGTTCGACGGCGCCGCGTGCCAGATCCAATCCGTGTTGGTATGTCACCTCGTGCGCCGGCAACGTGGCCAATGCCACCTCCAAGCGGCTCGAATCGAGATCATGGGTCGCAGCCAAGGTGGTTTCGGGCTTGGGATGCAGAAGCCACGTACCAGACGTCGTGATGACGGCCAACGAGTCGGCCTCGACCATTCGTTCGAGCAGGCCCGTTGCGCTGGCATCGGCTTCGATCGGCGCCAGAACGAAATGCCTCGCCAGCGCGCCGACGAGATCAAACGGCTCCGGGAGGCCGGTGATCAAACGGTGTATGGCTTGGACGGACAACTGGGGTTCCGCCAACTCGACGATCAGCGCCATGACTGCGTCGTATGGCCGGGGGGATCCGGCGCTCTCGCTGTGTCGCTTTGCCTGGTACGTGAGCGCGGTCTCGAAGCGGTGATGGCCGTCGGCGATCACGATGGGCGCGCCCGATACCGCTTCGGTGAGCCAGGCGATGCTCGCCGGATCGGTGATCGGCCATAGGGCGTGTTCGATCCCGTCGGCGTCGACGACGAGGCTCGCCGGGGTGCTGGTCTCCAGTGCCTCCGATGCCTCCGATGCCTCCGATGTCTCCAGTGTCTCCAGTGTCTCCAACTCCTTGAATCCCTCCAATGCCTCCGACAGGCCCGTCGCCAACGAAAGACCCCAGATTGGGGACGTGTTGATCTGGGTCGCCTGCAGCAGTTGAAGACGATCACTCTTGGCCTTCGGCGTGGTTCGTTCGTGGGGAAAGATCCCCGCGGTCCCGGGCGGCTCGAGGCCCAGAGCACCGATAACGCCGATGGTGTGCCGCGGCGCCCCGGACTCATCGGAATAGGACATGCGGTAGCCGTAGAAGCTCGGCGTCGGGTCGCGCCGGAGGACCCCCTCCGCCTGCCATCGGGCCATCCGGCGGGCGGCCGATTGGTACCGGTCGAGGTCCGGATCTTCGTCGTCTTCGTCGGGAAGCTCGATCCTGACCGAGTTGTACGGCGACTGCGCCTGCAGGCTCGCCCGCTCGTCGGGCGAGATGACGTCGTAAGGCGGGGCAACCACATCCGCCAGGCTCACGTGGGCGGGGTTGTAACGAATGCCGGAGAACGGCTCAAAGCGAGGCACTGTCCCTGCGTATCAAGACCAGCCGTTTGAGGCAACCCCGCTCACGGCGGTCACGGCTCTCCTGGCGGAGCGACTTGGCCGCCCCGGTCCTTCCACAGCCGGAACACCGCTCGCGCGATGCGTTCTGGACTGGTATTCCAGGTGAAGCTTTGGATCACCCAGCCCTCGGCGGCCAGGTCCGCTCGCCGGTCGCTGTCGTTGTCAATGCCGGATCGGGTGCCGTGGTGTTCCAGGCTTTCCCATTCGATGCCGATCTTGTTGTCCGGTATTGCGACGTCGAGTCGATACGTCTTGTTGCCGCAGCGCACCCGGTACTGGCGTTGGGCGGGCGGCAGCCTGAGCCGATCCCATTCGGCATTCATCCGCTTCTCGAAGTCGCTGTCGTCGGGCCGGTACCCCGTGATCCGGTCGGCGAGGACCTGATGGAGGGGCGCCAGTAGCCGGCGGCCGTGTTTCGAGGCGGCGGCCCGTTCGACCAAAACCCGAAACCGCGGGAGGTGGATCAGGCCCCGCCGCATGGCATCGTCGATGCATTCGCCCAGCTGACGCGCCGTCAAGGTCCCCGCCAGGTCCATGATCGTCCGCTCGGGCGTCGTCACGGGGATGCCCCGGTGCTCGGTGCGCTCTTGGGGCGTAATCCGGCCGAGGTGGCATGTGACGCCCTTCATCTGCACCCGCCGATCGGCCGTGACGTGGAGGCCAGCGGTGTCCCGGTCGCTGTGGCGCAGTTGCCAGATCGCCGCCGCGGTCGTGTGGGACGCGACGGCGGTAGCCCGCGCTCCCAGGATCGCAGCGAGGACCACTCGTTCCCAGTTCACCGGGGATCCGGCCATGCGGTACACGAGGTGCCGGATCGGGATGATCGATCCGTTGGCGGCGCGCCACTCGATCTGCCTCTGGCTCAGGCCGATCTGTCGCATCTGCCCGGTGGTGATCAGGCCGAGCTGTGGGCAAGCCGCTCGGTCGAGTTCCAACGACACGTGATGACTTTAAGGGGGACCTGTGACAGTTCAGCCCTTTTCCGTCTGACCGGCGAACCCAGGTGGAGTGTGGGTTTGTTGCAGGAAATCGGGCTCGGGGCTGGCGGGGGTTTTGTTGTTGGAGGTCTGAGGCGTGTCTGACTCTTCGCGACAGTTTCGGGTTGGAATCAGTCCGCATTTTGGGGTTGCGGGCGGGTGGTTGGTGTTGATGGTGTCGGTGTCGATTATCGCTGTCAAGACGGTGCCGGTCACGG
>JAUTXN010000353.1 GCA_030838045.1 Acidimicrobiaceae bacterium | reverse complement strand
ACGGCCTTGGATCCAGAGCGACAAGCCATCAGAACGAAACAGCCAGAAAGGAAGGACCGACGTGTCTGACAGTGGCAGCGAAAGCGAGAACCCTGTAATCCCCGCCCCCACTCCCAAGGGGACCCGGCCCAGGTCGAACCAGGACTGGTGGCCGAATCAGCTGAACCTGCAGGTTCTCCACCAGCACTCTCCCCTGTCCAATCCGATGGGCGAAGACTTCAACTACGCAGAGGAGTTCAAAACCGTCGACCTCGACGCGCTGAAGCAGGACGTCATCGAAGTGATGACGACGTCGCAGGACTGGTGGCCGGCCGACTACGGCCACTACGGGCCGCTCTTCATCCGGATGGCGTGGCACGCCGCGGGCACGTACCGCATCGCCGATGGTCGTGGCGGTGGCGGCAGCGGCGCTCAGCGCTTTGCCCCTCTCAACAGTTGGCCCGACAACGCGAACCTCGACAAGGCGCGCCGATTGCTCTGGCCGGTCAAGCAGAAGTACGGCCGGAAGGTCTCGTGGGGCGATCTGATCATATTCGCCGGCACCTGCGCCCTGGAATCGATGGGTTTCGAGACGTTCGGCTTCGGCGGCGGACGAGAGGACATTTGGGAGCCCGACGAGATCATCTGGGGCCCCGAGGACACGTGGCTCGGAGATGAGCGCTACAGCGGCGACAGGGAGCTCTCCGGTCCTCTCGGCGCCGTGCAGATGGGCCTGATCTACGTGAACCCGGAAGGGCCCAACGGCAACCCGGACCCGCTGGCTTCAGCCCGGGACATTCGAGAGACCTTCCGTCGCATGGCGATGGACGACGAGGAGACGCTTGCGCTCATCGTCGGCGGCCACACGTTCGGCAAGTGCCATGGTGCAGTTGGTGCGGAGTGCGTCGGCCCGGAACCTGAGGCTGCCCCCCTTGAGGAGCAAGGCCTCGGCTGGAGAAACACCTGCGGCAGCGGAAAAGGCGTCGACGCGATCACCAGCGGGCTAGAGGGCGCATGGACCAACGAGCCGACGAAGTGGGACAACGGATACCTCGACATCCTGTTCAAGTACGACTGGGAGCTGACGACAAGCCCCGCCGGTGCGAAGCAGTGGACCCCCAAGGATCCCTCGGCCCAGGGCACGGTGCCCGATGCTCATGACCCGTCGAAGAGTCACGCCCCCATGATGCTGACGACGGACCTGGCGTTGAAGGTGGATCCGATCTACGGGCCGATCGCGAAGCGCTTCCATGACCATCCGGACCAGCTCGCAGAAGCGTTTGCCAAGGCATGGTTCAAGCTGACCCACCGCGACATGGGGCCCGTTTCGCGCTACCTCGGCCCGTTGGTTCCCGCGCAGCGCCAGCTGTGGCAGGACCCCGTCCCCGACGTGGATTATGAACTGATCACGGAGGAGGATGTCGCTGCCCTCAAGGGCAAGATTCTCGCCTCAGGACTGACCATCCCCCAACTGGTTTCCACCGCTTGGGCATCGGCCGCCGCCTTCCGCGGAACCGACAAGCGTGGCGGAGCGAATGGGGCGCGGATTCGCCTTGCGCCGCAGCGAGATTGGGAGGTCAACCAACCGGCGCTACTCGCCCAGGTGCTGCAAAAGCTCGAGGAGATCCAGCAGGACTTCAACCTCTCACAGTCGAGCGGAACGAAGGTCTCATTGGCTGACCTGATCGTTCTGGGCGGGTGCGCCGCTGTCGAGCAAGCGGCGAAGAATGCTGGGCATGACCTCACCGTTCCGTTCGTGCCGGGGCGCACGGACGCTTCGCAGGACCAAACCGACGTGGAGTCGTTTGCCGTGCTCGAGCCGACCGCCGACGGGTTCCGCAGCTATCTACGAGCCGGTGAGAAGTTGCCGGCGGAGACCCTGTTGCTGGACCGGGCCAACCTGTTGACGTTGACCGCCCCGGAGATGACGGTTCTCATCGGGGGCATGCGTGCCCTGAATGCCAACTTCGTGCAACTCCAACACGGGGTGTTCACCGACAGAGCCGAGACGCTGACCAACGACTTCTTCGTGAACCTGCTCGACATGAGCACGGAATGGAAGCCATCCCTCTCGTCTGAGAACGTGTTCGAGGGTCGTGATCGCGCAACGGGCGAGGTGAAGTGGACCGCCACCGCCGCCGACCTTGTCTTTGGTTCGAACTCCCAGCTTCGAGCCGTCGCGGAGGTCTACGCAGGTGACGACTCGAAGGACAAGTTCGTGCGTGACTTTGCAGCTGCATGGAACAAGGTCATGAACCTCGATCGCTTCGACCTCTCCTGATCGACGTACCCGGATTGGTGGCAGTCGATGTCGAACGACACGAGCATGCGCTCCACCAGGAAAGCGGGTCCTCGCTTTGGGGTCGGTGCGGTCTGCCATCTTCTCCACCCAATATCAAGAGTGTGCCTCGGACCACATTCGCTGGCTCCCCAACAGGGAGCCAGCCGATCCACCCCCCCGAACCGATTCCGGTGACCCGGAAACGGGCAATCCGGACTTGCCATACACTCGACGCGCCGCCGTGAGCCGGCGTTCGGGGGGCAGGTCCGGGTGGGCAAGGAGTGCCGTGTCGGTTCGGTGTTGCATTGCAGGAGGGAGGTCATTCCGGCTGGGCGATCTCCAAGGTGCGCGCCCGCGGAGCGAGCCCTCGCCAAGGAGTCGGCGGTCTTCTTCCCCCGCGTCGAGGGTCATCGGTGGTGTTGCAGGTACTGGTTCAGTCGCGCTGCCTGACGCATCTGATGGTCGCGTTCCGCGAGATTGGGTGCGTTGCGGGCGGCGTCGGCATACAGGCGGGCGGCGAACTCCAGATCGCCGTTCTTCTCGTGGAGGTACGCGGCGACCGCCTCGCGGCGCGGGACGTGTTCATCGACATCGGCCAGCGCCGCCAGTCCTGCAGGCGCGCCCTCGGCCTCGCCGACGGCGACGGCACGGTTGAGCCGGACCATCGGCGTGTCGGCGAAGCGGAGGAGCTCGTCGTACCACTCCACGATCTGGACCCAGTCGGTCTCCTCGACGCGCGCCGCGTCGGCATGGAGCGCGGCGATAGCCGCTTGCGCCTTATTCGCCGGGCTGATCCCGCGCCAGCGCAGCCTGTGCGATGCCGATTCCCTCGGCGATGAGCGCGGTGTCCCACTGGCTGCGGACCTGATCGGCGAGCGGCACGATGCTTCCATCCGGTCGGGTGCGGCTGCGGCGGCGGGCATGGTGGAGGAGCATCAGGGCCAGCAACCCGTGGACCTCGGGGTCGTCCACCAAGGCCGCCAGCTGCCGGGTCAGTCGGATCGCTTCGGCTGCCAGGTCGACGTCGCCCGAATAGCCCTCGTTGAAAACGAGGTAGAGCACACGCATCACCGTGCGCACTTCGCCGGGACGATCGACACCGGCCCGACTGACCGTGCGCTTGGCGCGGCTGATGCGCTGCGCCATGGTGGCTTCGGGGACGAGGTAGGCCTGCGCGATCTGGCGGGTGGTGAGGCCACCCACGGCTCGAAGGGTCAACGCCACCGCCGACGACGACGTCAGATCGGGGTGCGCGCACAGGAAGTAGAGGCGCAGCGTGTCGTCGGCGCTCGGGATCGCACCAGCTGGTGGCTCGGTGTCGAATCGGACCTCCCGGTCCCGGCGCGCCTCCTCTGATCGCGTCGTGTCGAGGAAGGCTCTCCACGCGACCGTGATGAGCCACCCCGTGGGTTCGGCGGGCAACTCATCACCCCACGACGACAGCGCCCGGATGAGCGCCTCTTGCACGGCGTCCTCGGCGGTCGCGAAGTCTGCTCCGCGACCGACGAGGACGCTCAAGACGCATGGGGCGAGCTCGCGGAGCTCGACGTCGTCCACGGTCAGTGAGTGAAGTTGGGCGGCGCGGTGAGGAAGGGTCGGACTTCCAGCCATTCGTGGATCGGTTCGCCGCCGGCTCCCGGCGCTGCCGACAGCTCACCGGCGAGTTCGATCGCTCGCTCGTAGCTGTCGACGTCGATCACCATCCATCCCGCGATCAAGTCCTTCGTTTCCGCGAACGGCCCGTCGGTCACCGGTGGCCGCCCCGCGCCGTCATAGCGGACCCACATGCCGTCGGGCGACAGCGCCTGTCCGTCGATGAACTCGCCGCTGCGCTCGAGCCGTCCTGCGAAGTCATTCATGTAGCCGATGTGCGCCTCGACCTCCTCGGGCCTCCACTGGTCCATCGCGACGTCGTTCACGGGCGCGGGCGCGCCTCGGTAATGCTTCAGCAACAGGTATTTGGCCATGGTGTTCTCCTTGCGTGACGCCGGCCCTGCCGGCCGGATGCACCACTGGGACGGAGCCGGTCGCGAATTCTCGACATCTTGGCCGGGAAGTCGGCACGAACGCTCTGAGGAGGAGTCAGAACGACCGCACCCACCCATCTCGGAACCGTCCGTGACGTGCACATTGCATCCCCGATGTGCGGGTCGATGGCCGGTAACTCCCGCGATCTCGGACGCATGCCCGGCGGCTCGACACGGCGGCCGAGTCGGCTTTCGGTGCTCGACGGTCGCGCACCGGCTACGCGGCAGAATGACGGCCGAGTTGTTC
>JAUTXN010000279.1 GCA_030838045.1 Acidimicrobiaceae bacterium | reverse complement strand
GGACAACTTGCTGGCGGCGTAGGCGGCACCCAGCACCTGGGGCAGCACCGCGCCGTGGTCGTCGAGCTCCAATGCCATCGACTCGCCCACGCCTACGAGGCGGTGGTGGCTGCGGTCCAGTCCCACCACGTCGGTCTGGAATCGGTGGCGCAGCCGCGGCTGGGCGATCCTGGCCCCGCGTTCGAGGTCGTCGACCAGGGCGTCGAGCTCGTCGCGCAGGTCGTCCTCGAGCTGGTTGACGTACCCCGCCAGAATTCCGGCCAAGAGGATTCCCCCGAACCCAGGTGCCGGCTCGGTCGGCAGCCACAGGTCCCCGAGCGCCACCCGGCGTGTCGGGGCGATGGCACGCGAGTGGCGGATCTCGAGCTCGGCCAGCAGCACAACAGAAGACGGTAGACCGTAGGCCGGGGTTGTACGAACCGGCTGAAGTGCGGCGCTTGTCGGCAGTTCGGAGGCTTCGCGTCGTTGTGAGCGCCCGCTCAAGGACCGTGGTGCGCCGACCGACCTAACCGGGCAGTATGACTACGACACGGCGGTGGACGGTGATAGCTGCGGCCTTGGCCGCATGTTGGCTGGGTGGCATGTTGGCGCCCGCAGCGGGTGCGACGGGCGTGGCGGCCACTCAGTTGAGCATCACGGCATCGGGCGCCACGACCGTGGGCCTGCAGGTCTTCGCCAATGTCAACATCTCCGGCGCCAATCCGACGGGCAACATTGCATTCCGGCTCTTCGGGCCCAGCGATCCGGGATGCGCCGCGGCGATTCTCACTTCCAACGTGGCGGTCGACGGCTCGTCGATCAACTCAGCCCGCTGGACGACCAGCCAAGCCGGTACCTACCGGTGGACGGCGACGTATGGCGGCGACGGGGCCAACGCCGCCGCGGGACCGACCGGCTGCGCCCAGGCATCGGCTGCCGTCATAGTTCAGCCCGCGACCACCGGCCTCAACGTAACGGCGGCAGCGCCATCGGCGGCCACCATCCACGCCACGGGAACCATTGGCGGCTACCGGCCGACGGGCAGCATCACGTTCCTGCTGACCCCGCCAGGCGACACGTTCTGCTCCGGCACCCCGGTCTTCAGCTCCACTGTCGGGGTCAATGGTGCGGCGAGCTACGTGTCGGGAAGCTTTACACCCACCGTGGCGGGTACCTACAAATGGCGGGCCACCTACAGTGGCGATGCCAACAACGGGGCCGCGCCCATGACGGCCTGCCTGGACCAGAACGCGGCCGTCACAGTCAGCGGGACCACACCCTCGCCTGCGCCTACTCCTGCTCCTGCTCCTGCTCCTGCTCCTGCGCCAGCTCCCGCTCCCGCACCTGCACCTGCACCTGCGCCTGGAGTCTCGCTCTCGGCCAGCGCCAATCCGGCGGGATACGGCGAGCCCCTCACCATCACCGCTCGGGTGATCGCTTCCAGCCTCACCGCCATTCCAACCGGTACCGTGACCCTGAGTGACGCCAATGCGGTCCTCACGACGATCAACCTGGCCAGCGGGGGGGTCGCCGACTTCCCCGTGTCGCTCGCCATTGGGACCCATCAACTCCGGGCTACGTACAACGGAGACGCCGCTTTCCAATCTGCGACATCGGCGGCGTTGCCGGAAACGATCCGGCCCGCCGCGGTCCATCTGTCGGCGCCGCCCGCGAGCAAGGCGACTGCGGTGTTCTCGGCCACCATGACTCGGACGTCGAGCGGCGGCGCGGTGGCCGGCGAGACGGTGACGTTCTCGACAACGTCACTCTTCGGCGGCAGCGAACTCTTGTGCTCGGCGGTAACCGGCCCGACGGGCGTCGCGACCTGCCGCGGGGCCCTGGCCTGGGACGCCCGACTGTTCGCGGGCAGCTACAGCGTGGCCTACGCCGGCAGCGCCAACTACTTGGCAGCCACGGCGAGCGGCCCGCTCAGCTGACGGTCGACACGAACGCGTTCATAGCATTTCGTGACTGCCACGCCTTGACAACAAATTTGCTGAACTCAGACGAACTTGCGGAGCAGGTCCCGGAGATTGACGGCGCCGTCCTCGACGACCGCGCGGCTGGCGTGCTGACCGATCGATTCCGCCAGGTCGCTGGCCCGTAGGCGGATCTTCCACCATTCGTCGTCGCTGACCGCGAATGGTGTGGCCCACGACTGGATCATCGTGGCCAGCATGACCACGTCCTCCTGCTTCTGCTCGTGCTCAGGATCGCCCGCCAGCCGGTCGGCCGCCCCGAACAGGTCCGAGAGCAGGAGGTAGCGCGTCTCGTCATCGGCTTCGGCCGTCCCGTCGGAGCCGGTCCGGCTGACCTCAGCCAAGATCGCCTCGACCGCCTCGTCGTGGGCCGCACCCACCACCAGGTCGCTCCCCTCCCAGTGGTACGCGATCTGGCCCCGCTCGAGCATCAGGCTGATGTGGGCCCGCTCCTCGGGCCGCCAATCCTCGAGCTCGTACACCATCTCGTCTTCTTGGCCGCTCGCCTGCTCTTCGTCGTCGCCTTCTTCGTCGTCGTCCGCCGAGCCCGCGTCGCCCACGACCTCAGCGTCGACGTCGCCGCCGGCCGTCGCAGCGGTGTCCGCAGGCTGGTCGGGTGGCTCGCCGAAACCGGGGACGACGCCCTCGAGGTCGCGCAGCATCCGCGACAGCAGCGTGGCGCTCTCGGAGATCTCCTCCTCCAACGCCTCGTCGGCGCCCAGCGCTCCGAGCAGCCGCCGGGTCACGCGGCCTATCGCAGCCCACGTTTCGTCGTCGACCCCCCACACCACGTCGATCGCGAACACCCCGGCGGCCGCTTCGGCCAGGTCCCCGTCGGCGATCATGTCGGTGGGATCGAGTTCCAGCCGGCGGGCGGCATCGGCCAGCCGGGTGAGCACCTCTCCCGGGACCATGTCGGTCGGGTCGCCGTGCTCGTGGTCGGCGCCCAAGTTGGCGATCAGGTGGTCGACGTCGTCTTCATCCTCGGCCGCCACGACCAGCTCGTCGCCCTCGAAACGATGCCGGAAGCCCGAGGCGTTGAGCGCCTCGATCAGCTCACCGCGGGCCACATCTTCCCACTCGTCGAGGTTGTACCCGACCTCGTCCTCGACCTCCCCCTCGGCCAGTTGCTCGAGCGGAGACTGGACGAGTGGTTCCTTGCAGTTGTGGCATTTGCCGCCCCGCCCGGCCACCTCGTAGCCGCACGTGGAGCAGTACCAGATCGTGGTGGTGGCCATCAGCGCCTCCTCATGACGAAGCGACGAAGGAACGCCCAGGTCCGTTCGAGCTCGTCTTCGACGACCTCGGCCCGGTTCCAGCCGTGCCCTTCGCCTTCGTAGACGTGGTATTCGACCGTGCCGCCCGCGGCGCGCACCGCCGCGACCAGCGACTCCGACTGCGCCCGGGGGACCACGTTGTCGGCCGAGCCTTGGAGTACGAGCAGCGGCGCGGCGATACCTGCGGCCACGGTGATCGGCGACCGCTCCGTGTACCGGATGGCCTCGGCGGGAAGCTCGCCCACGATGGACCGGAGATAGTGCGCTTCGAAGCGGTGCGTGGTCTCGTCCAGGTCGAACAAATCAGTGACACCGTACAGGTCCACCCCGGCGGCACACAGTTCGGGGTGCGTGGCCAGGAGGAGAAGCACCGTCATGCCGCCCGCCGAACCACCGATGGGCACCATGCGGCGGGCGTCGCCCCAGCCGCGCAGGGCCGCGGCCCGCATGCCGGCGGCGGTGTCGGCCACGTCGAGGCGTCCCCATTCGCCCCGCAGCGCCTGGGTGTAGTCCCGGCCCCATCCCGTCGAGCCGCGGTAGTCGACCTGCAGCACGCTGGCGCCTTGCGCGCAGTAGAACGCGACCCGGGCGTTGAAGGCCACCTGGGTCTGCCCCGTCGGGCCGCCGTGGATCCACACCAGGAGGAGGCCAGGCGCATCATCGGCCTGATTGCGGTACAGGCGGCCATGGACCGTCGTTCCCAGACCGGGGAGGTCTTCGCCGTCCCAGCTCACCAGTTCGGGCTCGACCAGCCCCGCGGCCTCGAACCCGGCGACGGGCCCCCGGGCGACGGTGACGCGGACCGCTGAGGCGGGTTCGGGGGACGCCTCGTTGGCGCGGAGCACCACCACCTGGTCGGGGGTGCGGGCACCGCTTCGCAGCCCGACGATGCGGTCACCGACCCAGCTCAGAGCGGCATAGACACCGCGATCGAAGTCGCGGGCGCCGGCCGCGGCCGGGTCCGTGGAGGCGATGCACAGGCGACCGAAGCCCGATTCGTTGCGGCAGAATGCCAGGTGTGCACCGTCGGAGGACCAGGCATAGCTGCGCTGGCCCGGTCCCCACGAGGGACCACCGTGCTCGGCGGCCTCGTCGACCAGGGGCCGGGCATGGCGTCCGTCCGCGTCCGCCCGCCACACACTGAGCCAGCCGCCAACGTCACACAGGAATGCCAGCGCCGTCCCGTCGGGCGAAAACCGCGGCTGGCTGACCGCCATCGCCTTGCTCGGCGTCCCGGTGGCGGGCGCCACCGCGACCACCGTGGGCCGCCCCTGACCGTCCGACGGGGCGACCATGATGCGGCTGTCATCCCACGGCATGGCCGGCACATCCCACTCCTGCCAGGCGACGGTCCTTCCGTCGGGTGACCAGGCAGGGTCGAGGGCGAAGTCGGGGGTGTCCGACAGCCGGACCGGCCATTGGCCTCCCTCGACCAGTGGCGCCACCGCCACATGCCGGCCGTCTCGGACGTATGCCACTCGGCCGCCGTCGGGCGAGACGGCCGGCGCCGCTACGGGACCGTCGCCGACGACCAGGCGCGGCGGCCCCCCCCGCACTGGCTGGAGGTAGAGGAGGCGGTCGGCGCCCACGTAGACCAGCCCATCAGACGATGGGACCCAATCGAAGGTCCCGCCGCCATAGGCGGCGGTCGGCGGCGGAGGCGGGGCGCTGGTGACCACGGTCTCGGTTCCGCCATCCACCGGGACGACCACCAGCGCGGCCCGGCCGCCCGCGGTCGCCACGAAGGCCACCGTCTGGCCGTCGGGCGACAATCGCGGCTCGGCGAGCACCCGTCCGCGGCCGCACATGGCGGCCGTGACACCAGCCGTCGGCTACCCCCGCTTCGGCAGGATCGGGGCGTCGCGACCTGTGCCACCGGACTTGGCGCTCGAAGCCGGACGGTTCTCCTCGTGGTAGTCCTCTTCCACGTTGACCGACCAGACGTCGTGATCGGCGCCCAGCAGGTTCTCGACCGTCAGCATGGCCGTGTACATCGAGTGGTCCTGGTTGTTGTACTTGTGCATCCCGTTGCGGCCGACGGGATGCACGTTGGCGGCGTGCTCCGCCAACCACGCCCGCAGCACGTCCACATTGGCCTTGTAGTCGGCGTCATAGTGGGGGTAGGCCTTCGGCATCCGCACCACGTAACCCGCCTCCACCAGGGAGGGGTCCACCAGGCCGAGGACTTTCAGTTCACGCTTGCCCAACTCGACCAGAGCCTCGTCACGCATGGTCCAGTACTCATCGCCTTCGAAGACGAAATACTCCAACCCGAGGCAGGTCTTGCCGTCCTTGACGAGGTACGGCGACCAGGAGCCGAAGTTCTGTATCCGGCCGACCTTCACATCGGGCGAATGGATGTAGATCCAATTGTCGGGAAAACCGGCCGACTCGGGCACGACCAGGGCGACGGTGAGGAAGTCGCGGTAGTGGAGGTCGTCGGCGGCCTTCTTGACCTCGGCCGGGACCGGCGGGTCCATGGAGTGCAACAGGGCGGTAATGGGCATCGACGAGATCACGGCGCTGCACGGGTACACCGTCTCCGAGCCGTCCTCCGATCTGGCCACCACCGACGTTGCGGCGCCGCCGGCGTGGCGGATGGAGCTGGCGGCGGTGTTCATCAGCACCTTGGTGCCCGCCGCCTCGACCTTCTCGCGGCAGCGTTCCCACATCATTCCCGGGCCGTATTTCGGGTATTGGAACTCCTCGATCAGCGACGCGATGTCCTTCTGGTTGCGCTTCGGGAGGATGGCATTCCAGACCGCTTTCGAGAGCGACAGATTCTTGATCCGCTGCGCCGCCCAATCGGAGGGCAGCTCCGTCGCCGGGACGCCCCAGACCTTTTCCGTGTAGGTCTTGAAGAACGTCCGGTACAGGCGGTAGCCGAATCGGGCCGCCACCCACCCCTCGAGGTTGGTCTGGTCCTTGGGCGGCCGCACCCGCGCCCAGACGTAGGAGCCGACGCAGCGCGCCGCCTCGACCGGACCCAGGTTGGACAGGGCGTTTTGCGCCTTGAGCGGGTAGTCGAAATATTTCCCCTGGTAGTAGATCCGGCTCATTCGGGGGCGGAGCAGGAAGTCCTCGTCCGGCAGGATCTCGTGCCACAGGTCCTCGACCGCCCGCACCTTGGTGAAGAAGCGGTGGCCGCCGATGTCGAATCGCCAGCCGTCGCGCTCGGCTGAACGGCTGATACCGCCGACAACGGAGTCTGCTTCCAGAACGGTGGCGGGCTTGCCGGCCTTGGCCAGCTGATAAGCGGCCGTGAGGCCGGCCGGCCCGGCACCTACGATGACGACGTCGTTGGCCGACGCCGGATTGCTCTTACTCAAATGCCCTCCCGGGCTGTTGGGATCGGGACGTCACTCGGGAAATCGGGTGAGCGACGCGTATTCGGAATAGGTCCCCTGATTGGCCGCCACCCAGACCTGGCTGTTGCGCTTGGTCGACAGCCACTCCATGAGCCGGGTGCACTTGTGCTCCGTCCCCGGATAGTTGGGGTTCTGGACGAACCAAAGGTCGTGGCCCGCGGCGAGCGTCAGCATCTGCTCGGCGAACTGTTCCACGTTGGCGGCGTGGATGACCTGGCGGTAGTCGACCCAGTTGATGCGCTGCGGCGAATCTCCCCGGGGGAACGTGAACTGCTCCACCTTGGCGGTGATCAGGCGCGACGCCGCCGGGCCCAACTGGTCGGGGCAGTACAGCACCAAGTCGTTCGGACTCGCTTCTTTGTTTATGACACTGGCGATGCGACCAGCCTCAGTCCGCTGGGTCAGATCCGCTCCGATTCCGACGATCAGCCCGGCGCACGTCGTCCAAGCGAGCACCGCCGCCAGGACCCGGCGGTCGGCGAACACCGTGGCGCCCAGCGCCCCGAGCAGGACGAACAGCGGGAACACCGCCGCGGTGTAGCGGCCCACGAACGCTGCCTGGGCCACCGCGCCACACGCCACCGCCACCATGAGGGTCCCCATGAAGACAAAGGCGATCGGGCGGGATTCACGCCGGGCTTTGAGCCTGACCAGCACGTGGTGGCCGTCGATCGACTCCCCGAAAACACCCAGCAGGACCAAGGTGTAGAGGGACAGGCTCAGTGCCGCCCCCCACGGACCGCCACCGGCGTACTGGCCGAGGACGCTCAGGATGTCGCCCAGCCCGGCGGCATTGGACCACGGGGTGCCGGTGTGGAGGGTCTGGAAGACGAACGAGGGCAGCCAGGGCAGGAAGGTGAGCGAGCCCAAGGCCATGGCCCGCAGGCACATCCAACTGGCCCGCCGGGCGGCTTCGTCGGCTTCATCGGCGGTGGGGTCCATGCCTCGGATCCGGGGGCGCTTGGCCCGGACCAGGAGCCACAGGCCGGTGACCCCGACCAGGTAGATGCCCCAGTAATGGGTGTACAGCACCCCGGCGGTGACTGCGCCCACGCAGACCAGACGGCTCGTGGTCGGCCGTTCGAGGGCACGGGCCAGCGCCAGGAAACCGAGCAGCGCCCACACGATCATGAGGGCGTACATCCGCGCCGCGGTGGCGTAGCTGATGGCGAACGGAGAACTGGCCATGAGCAGCAGTGCCGCCCAGGCCAGGCGCCGGCCACCGAGCCGTTTGCCTGCCACCCAGACCAGCGGCAGCGAGGCCAGCGAGGTCAGCCCCGACAGGGCGCGTACCGCGAAGTTGCCGTCGCCGAATGCCAGCATCCAGAAATGGAGCAGGGCGTAGTACAGGGGTGGGGCGCCGTCGTGGCGCAGGGCGCCCGGAATCTGCCCCAGGGGCAACCGGGCAATGTTGACGCTCAGTGCCTCATCGAGCCACAGTTGGGAGGGACTGATGAACCGGAGAACCACCCCCACTGCGACCAGCCCGGTGGCCACCGGGAGGGCGTAGCGCAGCACCTGATCGACCCGCTGCTGGAGCGATATTCGAGGCGCCGGGAGGATTTCATCAACGTCCGCCGAGGCCAACTCAGTCTCGACAGTGGTTGCCACGACAGCAAACTACCCATTTACCTCGCCCCGGGCACATCACGACCCGGCCCGGTCTTGTACATTCCCGGCATATGACGAGCGGATCGACCCCCCAAGCACCCGACCGAAATCTGGCGATGGAACTGGTCCGAGTGACCGAGGCCGCCGCCTTGGCCGCCGCCCGCTGGATGGGCCGGGGGGACAAAGAGGGAGCCGACGGCGCGGCGGTCGACGCCATGCGTGTCGTCCTCAAGACCCTGCCGATGGACGGGATCGTGATCATCGGCGAGGGCGAGAAGGACGAAGCCCCGATGCTCTATAACGGCGAGCGGATCGGCGACGGAACGCCACCCGGGGTGGACGTGGCGGTCGACCCCGTGGACGGCACGACCCTCACCGCACTCGGACGTGGCAACGCACTGGCCGTCATCGCCGCCAGTGAGCGGGGCACCATGTTCGATCCCGGCCCCTGCGTCTACATGGAGAAGATCGCCGTCGGCCCCGAGGCGGCCTCGGTCATCGACATCACCTTGTCGGCGTCGGAGAACATCGAGGCGGTCGCCAAGGCCAAGGGCGAATCGGTCCAGGACATCACGGTGGTGATCCTCGACCGGCCCCGCCACGAAGAGCTCATCGCCGAGGTGCGGGGCACGGGCGCCCGGATCCGCCTCATTCCCGACGGCGACGTGGCCGGCGCCATCTCGACGGCATGGCCCGAGTCCGGGGCCGACATCCTCCTCGGCATCGGCGGCACGCCCGAGGGCGTGATCGCGGCGGCAGCCCTCAAATGCATGGGCGGCGAGCTCCAAGGCAGGTTGTGGCCCCGCAACGACGGCGAGCGCCAGGCGGCGATCGACGCCGGTTACGACCTGGACGCGGTGCTGACGGCGAACGACCTGGTACGGGGCGACAACTGCTTCTTCGCCGCCACCGGCATCACCGATGGGGAGCTTCTCCGGGGCGTCCACTACGACGCCAAGGGCGCGACCACCCAGTCGCTCGTCATGCGCTCGAAGTCCGGCACCGTGCGCCGCATCGACGCCCACCACCAGCTGAAGAAGCTGAACCGCTACTCGGCGATTCGCTTCGTATAGGACGGATCGGCTCGCAGCGCCGCCTGCAGGTGGCGTCCGATTCCCTGCCGGCGGTGCTTCGTGGCCACGAAGACGTCGGACCGGCTGCCTTCGGTCGTCAGCCAGGCAGCGGCGACGCCCACCACCTTCCCTTCTCGGCGGGCGGTCACGACGAGCGGCGCGTCGAGCGGCGCATCCGACACCCCGAGCGCCGCGCCCTCGGCTTTGAGGAGCGCTGCCCCCTCCGGGTCGACCTGCTGGCTGCGCACCAGCTCGACCGCCAGCGGACCACCCCGGGCCACGATGGCCGGCGGTCCGAAGGCCACATCGGCGAGCGGACGCCACTGGGGACCGGGCCGGCACTCGGCCAGGAGATGGACCCGCTCGATCGTCGCCACCGCGGCGTAGCTCGACAGGGCGGCAATCGTGGCCTCGATCCGCTCCGGTGAGGCGGCATCGGCCAAGGTCACGTGGGGGACGAACGGCCAGGTCAGCGAGCGGGTGAGCGGCGGTGCCCATACCCGTTGGCGCAGGGTGCGCACGGCATCGACACCGTCTTGCAGCGGCAAGTACAGCACCGGGTTGGCCGGGAGGAAGCTGGTAGGAGCACCGAGGGCGACGGTCAGTGCACGGGGCGTGGCGGCCGCCGCGGCCCGCAGCACCGCCAGCGCTCGGCTGAGATCATCGCGGCGTACGTTCACCGGTGGTACGAGCGTGATATGGGGCGGCACCCTCCCCAGGCTCCGGTCGCCTACCGCCCGGCGCAGCCCATCGACCTCTTCGGCCAGCGGCGAGGGCAACAGGAGGGCCACCCCGAGACGCAGCCTCGCCATGAGGTCACCCCCGCCGACGAACCACCGTCAGGCCGAGACCGCCCGCTCTTCCAGCAGGCCGACCACCAGGTCACGCATGGAGAACACGCCCGAAAGGGCGCCCGAGTCGTCGACAACCACCAACTGGCGGAACCCGGTCTCGCGCATGACGTTGGCGGCATCGACCACGTCGAGCGAGCCGGCCACGGTCTTCAACGTCCGCTTGACGCAGTCGCCCACGCTCAGGACGTTGGGATCCTCGCCCCGGGCGATGACCCGCAGGGCGTCGCGATCGGTGATGATCCCCGTGGGCTTGCCGTCGGTGATCACGACTGCCGATCCGACACCTCGCTCCATCATCGATATGGCGGCGCTGCGGAGGCTGTCGGAATTCTTGACCGTGAGTATGGCTCGGGTAACCAGCGGTTCGATCTGCATCGCGTCCCTCTCTGTGCAGTTGCGGCAACCACCGGCTTGAACGACAAACAGGGGCCCCTGCGACTTTAGCGGGTGCACCTCTGCGACGTCCGGGCCAGCTTGTGAAAAGTATCACAAGGGGTAAGATGGGGGGCCATGACTCTCGTGCACCGAGTGTTGTACACCCGGCCCATCATTTCTCTCGACGACCACGTGGCCCGAGGCGGTGGCAAGGGCATCCGCACGGCCGAGCGAATCGGCTCCGCGGCCGTCATCGACCGAGTCCTGGCATCGGGTCTGCGAGGCCGGGGCGGGGCCGGTTTCCCCACCGGCCGCAAGTGGCAGACCGTCGCCGAGAACCTTTCGCCTTCGGCGCCGACCACGGTGATCGTGAACGCCGCCGAGGGTGAGCCGGGCACGTTCAAGGACCGCACCATCCTGCGCCGCAACCCGTACGTCGTCATCGAGGGAGCGTTGGTCGCGGCCCGGGCGGTGGGCGCCGACCTGGTGGTGGTCGCCACCAAGCAGGCATTCGGGGGCGAGATCGACCGGCTGCGGGAGGCGATCGAGGACGTCGAGGACGCGGGCTGGAACGAGGGCGTCGAAGTGGTCGTTTTCGAGGGCCCCGACGAGTACCTCTACGGCGAGGAGAGCGCGCTGCTGGAGACGATCGACGGCCGCTGGCCCTTCCCCCGCATCGTCCCCACGTTCCGCCGGGGGCTGCGCCGGGGCCCGCTCCC
>JAUTXN010000266.1 GCA_030838045.1 Acidimicrobiaceae bacterium | reverse complement strand
CACGGCCCATCGGGCGGCAACATCGTCAGCCGGCATCGTGGTCTGGCAATCGCTCTGGCGGCATTGGCCCCGCTGGTGGCGGTGGCAATCGTCGTCCTCCTCACCCGGGGTTCCGGTAACAAAGCACCGGCGGCGGCCACGACCACGACCCAGCCGACGGTCGAGGCCACTACGACGACATCGGTTGTCACGTCTGGTTCGATTGCCGTGCCCGCCACGCAGGCCTGGACCGATACGAGCATCGACCTCAACTTCGGCCAGCATGTGAGTATCACCGCCACCGGCACGATCCTGCATGACAAGGTCCACCCGGAGTCGAGCGTCGGGCCCGATGGCGACCCGCGGCTCGACTTGCGCGGGTTCAACCTGATCGTGAACGGATCACCCCTGGTCGCCAACCATGGGGCTCTCGTCGCTCGGATCGGCGACGGTGATCCATTCTTGATCGGGGCGGCCCACGACTTCGACGTCCCAGCCCAAGGCCGGCTCTTCCTCGGCGTAAACGACTCCGGCGTCGCCAACAATGCCGGAAGTTTCCAGGCCATGATCAGGGTCACCACGACCTGAGCGGAGTCTCGAGGGGAGCTACGCCGGGACCGACTCCTCCGCCAGCAACGTCGCCAGCTCGGCCTCGACCGACGATTCGCCGTCGATGTGGACCTCGGGGAGGATCCGTCCGAGCCAGCGCGGCATCCACCAGTTGGCGTCTCCGAGTAGCTCCATGGTGGCGGGCACCAGCACCATCCGGACGATGGTGGCGTCGACGATCACCGCAGTGGCGAGGCCGAGGCCGATCTGCTTGATGAAGATGCTGGGATCGAAGATGAACACGCCGAAGACGAACACCATGATGGCGGCGGCGGCCGTGATGACCCGCGCCGTGGCCGCCAATCCGTCCGCCACGGCGGCAGCATTGTCGCCGGTCCTGAGGTACTCCTCACGGATTCGGCTGAGCAAGAAGACCTCGTAGTCCATCGACAGCCCGAACAGGATGGCGAACATGATCATCGGTATGAAGGCCGGGATCGGGGTCTCGGGGATCTTGAGGAGCCGCCCCAACCACGAGCCGTGCACGGCGTAGGACATCACCCCATAGGCGGCTGCGATCGACAGCAGGTTCATGACGCCCGCCTTGGCAGCGACCAGCGGCGAACGGAACACCGTGGTGAGCAGGACGAACGACAGCAGGACGACGGCTCCGATGAACAGCGGGAGGCGGTGCGTGATGTAGGTGCTCTGGTCGATGGAGATGGCGGTGAACCCACCGATCAGGACCTTGGCGCCTGACCCGGCGACGGCGGGCGGGATGACCGAGGTGCGAAGCCGGTGTACCAGTTGCCCCGTCGCCTTGTCCTGGGGCTTGTTGGTTGGAACGACATTGATGATGGCGCTATCGCCCGTCGGGCTCGGGACCGCCGGGGAGACGAACGCGATGCCATTGGTCACGGACGGTTTGAGGGCATCTCCGAGCCGGGTGAGGGTCCCGCGGGCATCAGGGGAGGCCTTGAGGTCCACGACCAGCAAGAGTGGTCCGTTGAAGCCGGGGCCGAATCCCGTGGTCAGGAGATCGTAGGCCTGGCGCGAAGTCTCCGATTTCAGGTTGTTGCCGTCGTCGGGGAACCCGAAACGAAGTGACAACACCGGCACCGTGATGATGGCCAGGACGACGACCGCCCCGCCGAATGCCATCCACGGCCGGCGCTGGACCACTCGGCTCCATCGGTACCAGAAGGCCCGTTGGCCCTGGTGCGACGGCCGGCCGGTGAACGGGACCCGCAGCCGGTCGATGTTGTTGCCGACGAAACCCAGGATTGCGGGGAGCAGGGTGAGCGATGCCGCCAGCACCACCAGGACCGCCAGCACCGACGATGCGGCCACACCCTCGAGGTAGCTGAGACCCATCGTGAGCATCCCAAGCAGCGAAATCACGACCGTGCCGCCGGCAAACAGGACCGCGCGTCCCGCGGTGCCCATGGCGGTGATATTCGCTTCTCGGGGCGTGAGCCCCTTGGCCAGCGATTGCCGGTAGCGCGTGATGATGAACAGGGCGTAGTCGATGCCGACGCCGAGTCCGATCATCGTGGCCACGGTGGCCGCCCAATCCGGAGTTTCGAAGGCGCGTGAAGCGATTCCCCCGAGAGTCGCACCGATCGCCAGTCCGAAGACCGCGGTGATGAGGGGGAGGCCCGCAGCCATGGCGGACCCGAAGGCGAGGAGAAGTATGAAGGCGGCGAACAGGAGGCCGATAGCCTCAGAGCCCAGCTTCTGCTGGGCCACCAGCGTTGTCACTTCGATGTCGAGGCCGGGCTTCTGTCCGGGATCGGCCGCTTTCAGGAAATTCTTCGAGAAGTTGGCGTCGTTGGTCAACAACTTGTCGAAGGTCTGATCGAAGTCGACCTCGGCATACGCCACCCTGCCGTCGTGAGAAATCTGCGCTGCGCCGGCTGTCGAATAGGGGCTGACAATGCCGGTGACATGAGGCCTCGAGGACACCTTGGCGATTTCCGCCTCGACCATGCTCCTCACCGCTGGCGAATTGATATCGCCCGCAAAGACCAGCTTTACCGAATCACCCTTTCGGGCCGGAAATGAATCGTTCAGCAATGCGTAGGCCTTGGTGGACTCGGCGCCCGGCGTCTGGTAGCTGGCGCGATGTGTGGCGGGAAGGGCGCTGCCGGCGAAGATGATGGCAATCAGGGCGAGTACCCACCCCGCCAGGATGAAGCGTCGTTTCCGGTAACAGAAATCAGCAACGTGGATCATGTGAACCTCCCTGGGTTTGATCGGAGCGCAGGTGCGGTCACGCACCCTCGGCGGCAGCTCGACAGGAGTACTCTTCCACATCCCTTGAGAACCGTCAAACGTTTTCTTGACTCCAGTAAATGGTTGTGTTGACACAACTGACAGGCGTAGAGTACGAATGTGGAGACAAGTGTGGAGCCACCGGGCCACGAAGCCTGGCGTCTGATGGCCGAAATGATGCTCAGTCATGACAGCATGGACCGGCTGCATAACGCTTGCGCGGCCGCCGATGTAACGCCGCCGCTGCTGAAGGCCTTGATGTCGCTCGGCCCCGGCCAGGCCTGGCCGATGAGTGTCCTGGCCAAGGGCTGGCGATGTGACGCTTCGTGGGTCACTGGCATCGTCGACGGTTTGGAAGAGCGGGGCTACGTGCAGCGCCGCACCCTCGAGACCGATCGACGGGTCAAGCTGGTCGAGATCACCGAGGGCGGTGAGGCGGCCAGGGCCAAAGCGCTCGACGTGCTCTTCGACCCGCCTCCGTCAATCAATACGCTCAGCGCCAAGGACCAGCTCGCCCTGCGCAATATCATGCGTAAGGTACGCGTCGCCGAGCCCCGGGGCGGCTGCTAGTTGCGAAGCGTTCGGCGCGAGTCGGCTCCGTGGCGAGCGGCGCCGGACTGAACGGGACGTCAGGGGGCGACCGAGCATCGCCCCCCTTTTCCCCGATCATTTACATCGACGGGAGATCGCCGAAAAAGCCGGTGATG
>JAUTXN010000221.1 GCA_030838045.1 Acidimicrobiaceae bacterium | reverse complement strand
GAGGAGGTTGAGATGACGCCCAATCCGTTCCTCGTGCCGGTGACGTCGCTGCGGCCCCCGCTCGGCGGTCGCCAGCACGTGGTGCGCACCGGTCGGTTGGATGGCCTGGCGATCACCAGCAGCGCGGTGCCGGCCGACGCCGACGTGATGGTCGATGCCGACGTCGAGGTGGTCGACGGGGGCGTCGTGGTCACCGGTACGGTCTCGTCGATCTGGACCGGCGAGTGCCGGCGATGCCTGAATCCCGTCACCGGCGTCGTCGTCGCCAAGGTGCGCGAGGTTTTCGAGCGCGCCCCGCGCCTGCGCGAGGGCGATCTGGTCGCCGTGGACGAAGCCGAGACCTACCCCTTGACGGGCGACACGCTCGACCTGGCCCCCATGGCTCGCGATGCCATCCTGCTCGAGTTGCCCCTGGCGCCGGTGTGCCGCGAGGACTGCGCCGGTTTGTGCCCGGCGTGCGGCGTCGATCTCAACGAGCAGACCTGCGACTGCGCCGAGGCGCCGATCAATCCCGTGTGGGCGATCCTCGATTCCCTGCGGGTCGCGCCCGACGATGTCGAAGGTGGCGCAGGTGGCGCAGGCGGCGCTGCGAGTTCGGCTGGGCGCAGCGGCGCCGGTGGCGCAGGTGGCGGTGCGGATGGCGCTGCGAGTTCGGCGGGCGCTGCGAGTTCGGCGGGCGCCGCGGGTTCGGCGGGGCGGAGCGACGCACCGGGCGTGGGGGATGACGTGCCGCCGGATTCGGCCTAGACTGGTTCCCCCATGGCGGGAGCCCTGGTTCTGCCGCGACCGATGTAGCGTTCCCGCTGGCCCTGCCCTGCGCCCCTGATACCCGAGACGGAGCTGTCCGATCATGGCTGTACCCAAGAAGAAGACCTCCAAGGCCAAGAGCCGTAGCCGTCGGGCCAGCGCCTGGACACTCTCGGTGCCGGCCCGCAGCGTCTGCCCGCAGTGCCGGCAGACCAAACTGCCGCACGTGGTCTGCCCCAACTGCGGGTGGTACGGCGGGCGGCAGGCAATCGACGTCGACTGAAGCGCTCCGTGAGCGCCAGTCCGGTCTCCGCCGACGACGATACCGAGCACGACAGGCAGAACGGGGCGCCTGAGCGGCTGCCCATGCTGCCGGTTGCCCTCGATGCCATGGGTGGAGACCGGGCGCCCGACGAGATCGTCGAGGGCGCCCGCCAGGCGGCGGCGCTGGGGATACCGGTGCTTCTCGTGGGCGATCCCGACCGCTTGGGCGACGTGGGCGACCTCCCGATCGAGCCCGCCCGGGAGGTCATCTCGATGCACGATGACGCGGCCCAGGGGGTACGGCGCAAGAAGGACTCGTCGCTGGTCCGGGCGGCCGAGGCGGTCCGCGACGGCCGGGCATCGGCCATGGTCAGCGCAGGCAACACAGGAGCCACCATGGCCAGTGCGCTGTTCCGGATGGGACGCCTCCCCGGCGTGGCCCGCCCCGCCATCGCCACCCCGATACCGGTGCCCGGGGGTGGTTACACGGTCCTGATCGACGCCGGAGCCAACTCCGAGTGCGCCGCCGCGTGGTTGGTGCAGTTCGCCCAAATGGGTTCGGCCTTCGCCCGGCTGCGCTTCGGCGTCAGCAATCCCCGGGTCGGCCTGCTGTCGATCGGCGAGGAGGCCTCGAAGGGGAATTCGCTGGTCAAGGAGACACACGCACTGCTCGCCTCCGGGGCGGCCGGACCGAATGTCAACTTCATCGGCAACGTCGAGGGCCGCGACATCATGTCCAATGCCGTCGACGTGGTGGTGACCGACGGGTTCACGGGGAATGTCGCCCTGAAGGCGCTCGAGGGCGGATTGAAGTTGGTCATCGGCTCCATCATCGAGGTGATGATGTCGACCGAGGAGACGCGGGCTGCGTCCAAGGTGTTGCTGCCCGCCCTCGGGCCGCTCGCCGACCAGTTCGACGCCGACACCTATGGCGGCGCCATGCTGCTCGGGGTCAACGGGGTGTGCATCATCAGTCACGGCTCGTCGGGCCCCCGGGCGATCGTCAACGCCCTCAAAGTGGCCCGCGATTCGGTCCAAGGCGGCATGGTCGAGCAGGTCAAGGCGGCTGTAGCGGCGGGCGGGGTAACATAACGAGTCCCTTGGCTGAGCTGGCTGAGCTGGCTGAGCACGCTGAACTTGCTCAGTTGGCTGAGCACCGGCGACGGCGTCAGTTGCCCAGCTGAGCCCCACTCACCACTGTTGGTCCCATCAGGAGTGCCCGTGCCTGCCGAAACCCATGTTGAAAAGGCGACCCCCGACCGTCGCGAGGTGTTCGAACTCGTCCGGGACCGGTTGGCCGACATCCTTGAGATCGAGCCCGTGACCATCACCGAGGGGGCCTCGTTCGGCGACGACCTGGGCGCCGATTCACTGGCGCTGATCGAGCTGGTGGAAGCGTTGGAGGAGGAGCTGGGCGAGCGGACGGTCGGTTTCCGGATCGATGACGAGGATCTGGAAGACCTGAAGACCGTCCGCGACGCCGTCGACTACGTGGTGGCCAAGCTCGAGGCTTGCTGACGGACAACGACCCGGTCACCATGACAGCAGTAAGGGCAGTGGCGGCAATGGCGGCAGTGGCGTCGGGCTCGACCTCAGGAGGTGCAGCGCCTGCGGGAGCTCCTGCCGGTGCGGGATCGGCGGTCGGGCGATCGTCGACGGAAGGAACGGAACGGACGGCCGAGCGGGCCGCCCTCGCGTCGCGCTTGGACTGGGACGTCGAAGACGCCGAGCTGCTTTTGCGAGCCCTTTCCCACCGCTCGTGGTGTGCCGAGACGGCAGGGGCGCTGTCCAATGAACGTCTCGAGTTCCTGGGCGATGCGGTGCTCGGCCTGGTCGTCACCGACCACCTCTTCCTCACCTACCCCAGCCTCCCCGAAGGGGAGCTGGCCAAAGTCCGGGCGTCGGTGGTCAACTCGGCGGTCCTGGCCGAGTTGGCGACCGAGCTGGACATCGGCGACGCCATCCTCCTCGGCAAGGGCGAGGGTCAGTCGGGCGGCCGGGAGAAGCCGTCGATCCTGGCCGACGCCATGGAAGCCCTGATCGGTGCCATCTATCTCGACCGGGGGTGGCAAGCCGCCTCCAACCTGGTGATGCGCCTGCTGGGCGAGCGGATGGTCGAGGCGGCCGCCGGGCCGGGGGGTCAGGACTACAAGACCCGCCTGCAGGAGCTGTGCGCCCGGCAACTGGACCAGTTGCCGCACTACCAGGTGAGCGACGAGGGCCCCGACCACGCCAAGATGTTCGACGCGTTGGTGTCGGTCGGCGGCACCATCTTCGGCAGTGGCCACGGCCGGTCCAAGAAGCAGGCCGAACAGGCTGCGGCGCGCGTCGCTTGGGAGCGCCTGACGAAGGAACTGCTGGCCGATCGCGCCCTCGGACACGCCTCGGAAGACGCCGGGCGGGGTGCCTGAACTACCTGAAGTCGAGACCATCCGCCGTGACCTCGACCGCGAGTTGAGCGCCAGGCGCATCGAAGGCGTGGAGGCACGGGGCTCCAGGTCGATCCGCCGCCATTCCGATCCGGCGGAGTTCGCGGTCGCCCTCGTCGGGGCCACGGTCGAGTCGGTGGCCAGGAGAGGGAAGTACCTGCTGTTCCCACTTGATCGCGGTGGGCGACTGGTTGTCCACCTCGGAATGAGTGGGCAACTCCTCCTCGCCGGGCCGGATGACCCGATGATGGCCCACACCCATGTGGTCCTGACCTTCGACGGGGCACGGCAGCTGCGCTTCGTCGACCCGCGAACGTTCGGGGAGGTGTTCGTCAGCGGTGTCAGCGGTGTCAGCGGTGTGGGCGCGGCGGCCGCCCTCGGTGCCGCCGAGCTGGCGCACCTGGGTGCCGACCCGCTCCACGATTTGAAAGGCTGGGGCGACCTGGCGGAGCGATTGCATGCCCGGCGCTCCCGGCTCAAACCCCTCCTCATGGACCAGCGTTTCCTGGCCGGGATCGGGAACCTCTACGCCGACGAGATCCTCTTCGCCGCCCGCCTTCGTTACGACCGCACGTCGGACGGCTTGACCCCGGCCGAAGTGCGGCGGCTGTACCGCGCCATGACGGTCACGCTGAACTCGGCGATCAGCCACCGGGGCTCGTCGTTGGCCGACGAGCAGTACCGCGACGTGTTCGGCAGGATCGGCGACTTCCAGAGCCGCCACCGGGTGTACGGACGAGAGGGGCGGCCCTGCCGGCGGTGCCGTCAAACCATCGTCAGGATCAAGACGGGGGGGCGCTCGACGTTCCTCTGCCCCCGCTGCCAGCCCTGACGCGCCGGGGAGGCCGGGCGGCTGGCTCGCGGGCCCCGAGGGTCGCACCGACGGGGTTATCGCGGCCGCTAGGTTGGCCGCCACCGTGTTCTTGAAGTCACTCACCCTGAAGGGTTTCAAGTCCTTCGCCGACACGACCACCTTGGACTTCGAGCCCGGGGTGACCGTCGTGGTCGGGCCCAACGGCAGCGGCAAGTCCAACATCGTCGATGCCGTGGCATGGGTTCTCGGCGCCCAGAGCCCGCGCACAGTGCGGTCCACCAAGATGGAGGACGTCATTTTCGCCGGGACGCCGAAACGACCGGCGCTCGGGCGGGCCGAGGTGTCCTTGACCATCGACAATCAGGCCGGCCTGCTGCCGATCGGGTTCTCGGAGGTGACGGTCACCCGCACCCTGTTCCGCTCAGGTGACAGCGAATACGCCATCAACGGCGCCCCGTGTCGGCTGCTCGACGTGCAAGAGCTGCTCTCCGACACAGGCGTCGGCCGCCAGCAGCACGTCATCGTCTCGCAGGGACAGCTCGACGCGGTGCTGAACGCCCGGCCCGAGGACCGACGCCTGATCATCGAGGAGGCGGCCGGGATCCTCAAGTACCGCAAGCGCAAGGAGCGCGCCGAGCGCCGGTTGGAGGCGACCGAAGGCAGCCTCCTGCGGCTCCAGGATCTGCTGCGGGAGGTGCGGCGGCAGCTTCGTCCCCTCGAACGCCAGGCCGACGCTGCCCGGCGCCACGACGACCTGGCCGAGGAGCTGCGCCAGATCCGCCGGCACCTGGCGGGTCGCGAGCTCGCCGTCGTCGAGGTCCGGCTGGCCGCGGCGGGCGCCGCCCGGGTCGACCTGGGCCGGGCCGAGGAGCTCTGCCGCCTCGATCTGCGCAAGCTGGACGAGGCCGTCGCCCAAGCCGAGAGCGAACTGTCGGCCATGCGTCAGCGGTCCGACGGGTTGGACCTGGCCGACGCCCTGTCCCGGGCGGAGCGCCTCGGCGCTACCGCCCGTGGGCTGGCGGCGCTCATCGCCGAGCGTCAACGGGCCTCGGACCGCGAACGGCTGGCGTCGCTCGACCAGGACGTCATCGCGACGCTCGAATCTGAGGCGGCGCACGCGACCGAGGAACTGGCATCGACCGAAGCCGAGGCGGCATCGCTGATGCCCCAAGTCGAGGACCTGGTGCGAGCCGAGGCCGAGGTTGAAGCCGAGACGCGCGCCCTCGATTGGGCCCGCCCCGGGTCGATGTCGGCGTCGGAAGGGGCGGCGGCCGGCGAGGTGCGGGCGGAGCTGGCCGCCCTGAGGCGGGGATTCGAGAGCAGCCAAGGTGAGCTTCAGCGACTGAATGGTCGTTTCAGTGCCCTGGAGGTTCGGCTCGGCCGGATCGACGACGAGTCGGAACGGCTGACCGCCGAGGAGGCCGACGACGTGGCGGGCGAGGGCGCCCTGGAAGCCGAGGTCGACGCCGGGTCACGAGCCCGCACGGCCGCCGAGGAGGCGCTGGCGGTTGCCGAGGCGGCCCGTCAGGCGGCCGAGAGCGAGTACCACCTGTGGTCCGCGCGAGCCGAGGCGCTGGCCCTGAGCCTGGACGAGGCGCGGGCCCGCGCTGGGGTCGAGCGGCTGGCCGACGTGGACGGCGTGGTCGGCACGCTGCTGGAGTTGGTCGAAGTGGACGACGGGTGGGGGCCTGCGTTCGAAGCCGCCGCCGGCGAGGCGGTGGCGGCAATCCTCGTCGACGGCGTGGACGCCGCCCGGCGCAGCTTGCGGCAGCTCCGGGCGCTCGACGCACCGGGCGCCGTTCTCCCCCTGGCGGCCGACACAGCCGCGGCGGGTCCTGCGGGTTCGGTGGGTGGCGCCGCCGCCGATGCGGCTCAGGCGAGCGGCCTGCCGGTGGGTTCGGTGCGGGCGCACGTGCGGTCGCGCCTCGGTTCGGTCGAGAGCCTGCTGGACGGTCTGCTGGC
>JAUTXN010000208.1 GCA_030838045.1 Acidimicrobiaceae bacterium | reverse complement strand
TCGCCGACTGAGGCCGCCTCGACCGCATCTCGATCCGAAGGCAAGGGCGCCGACCAGGTGTCGTCGCTTTCACCATCGTCCGCACTGCTATCCCCACGGGCGACGGCAACCAGATCGCGATTCCATTTCGGATCCCAGGTCAGGTCAAGGACAGCGGCGGGTGCCTCGGGTGTCGACGGCGGCGCAGGTTGCGGCTCGGGTGGCCGCTCGGCGAGCTCAGCTGCCAACTGGGCTGCGGCCTCGGCCATGCCCGCCTCCTCCAGGAGACGGACGGCGTCGGCGGCGTACCCGCGCCGCTCGGCCCGGCCGGTGCAGGTCCGCGCGGCGCCGGCCAAGCTCAACGCAGCCGAGGTGGTGCGGCCGAGCGAGGTATAGAGCCGGCCCGCGTCACCGAACAACGCCATGGCCTGGGAGCCTCGACCCTGGGCCTCGCGCAACATGGCTTCGAGGTGGCGACTGTTGGCCGACCCCATCCGGTCACCGATCTCGTCGTAGGCCGCCTGGGCGGCGCAGAACTGTTGATCCGCCTCATCCAACTCGCCCTGTCCAAGGTGCACCTGGCCCAGCAGCAGGGACGCGTTGGCGAGACCGATGCGGTCGCCGAGATGCTCGTAGGCGGCCAAAGCCTGGTGCAACCGCTGCGCCGCGTGCTCCGGCCTCCCCTGGGCCAGGTCGATCTGGCCCATCTGCAAGGACGCATTTGCCACGCCGACCTTGTCGCCGACCTGCACATAGCCCGCCAAGGCTCCACCGAAGCGCCGCTCTGCGGCGTCGAGATGGCCCCGAGCCAGGTCGACCTGGCCCAACTGCAAGCAGGCGTTGGCGAAACCGACCCTGTCTTCGGCCTGCTCATAGCCGTCCATGGCACCGCCGAAGTGGCGCTCCGCCCCGTCGAGATGGCCCCGAGCCAGCTCGACCTGGCCCAACTGCAAGCAGGCGTTGGCGAAACCCAGGCGGTCGCCGGCCTCTTCGTAGCGGTCGAGGGCGTCGCCCAGGCGGCGCTCGGCCTTGTCCGGCCGGCCTCGTGCCAGGTCGAGCCGCACCAGCTCGAGGTTGGCGTTTGCCTCCCCGACGGGGCGCCCGTGGGCTGCGAAGAGGGAGAGGGCCTCGCCGAGGTGCGTTTCGGCGTCGTCGAGGCGACCGAGGTCAAGGTCCACCTGGCCGAGTTCGAACAGCGCGCTTCCCTTACCCACACCGTCGTCGAGTTGCTCGAAGTGCTGGCGGGCTTCGGTGAGGTGCACCTCGGCGTCCTGATAGTGCCCGAGGAACCGCTCACACCGTCCCATCTGGCACAGCGCCTCGGCCTCGCCTTTGGTTTGCCCGGCTCGGCGATGGGCGCCGGCCACGGCGGCGGCCACGAGCACCGAGGTGCCAAACCGGCGCTGCTCTTCCAGTTCGGCGGCGATGCGAGCAGCCAGGTCGGTGTGCGCCGTTCCTTGGGGCAGGGCGCCTGTGGGCTGGTCCGGCTGCTCGGGCACCGCCGGTGGGCTCATGTTGGCATCGATCAGACGCACCAGGACCTGGTCCACAGCGTCTGCGACAAGACCGGACCGATGGGCCAGAAGGCTGGCGCAACCGAGGTCGAACCTGCCGTCGGGCAGCGTTGGCTGAGCTGCCAGCCGGCGCAAGTTCGGAACCTGGCGAGCCAGCCAGGCGCTCGGCGTGGACGTGTTCGCCCGGCCCGGGCGCGGCGCGAGGTCCGGGCGAACGGCGCGGCCGGGTCGGTCGCCTCGGTCGCCTCGGTCGGCTCGATCCTCGGGCCGTGGCGAGGCCATGGTGCTGCTGCTGGTGCCGGTGCGACCGCCCGGGACGGTCGCCCAGTCGGGGACCGGGCCGACCACCGCTCGCGCTCGGCGGAGGTAGCCGCGCCACAGATCCGACACGGCGATGTCGTGGAGGTTGGCGGCGGTACCGGAAAGCCGAAGCGGTGCGGGGATGCGCACGCCGGCCTCGCAACGGTGGGCCACGCCAGCGTCGAACAGCTTGATGGCGCGCTCGCGGGCGTCGGGGGCGGCCGCGAAGACGTCTGCGATGTCATCTCCGGCCAGGCCGGCAGGAAGGAGGGACAGGGCGCCCCACAGCTGGCGGTCTTGCGGATCGAGCATCGCGGCCGCCACTTCGACCGAGAAGTCGAGGCCGCGTCCCTCGGTGTCGGGCCCGACGCGCACGCGGGCCGCTTCGAGGTCGGCGCCGGCAACTACCCTCCCCAGCAGCGTGACCGCGAGCGGGAGTCGGTCACACGCCGCCACGACGTCTGCCACCCGGAGGTCCGAGGCGTGGCGGGGAGCCAGCTCGTCGAAGAGTTCCCTCGCCTCGTTGTGGCTCACGAACCCCGAGACTTCGACAACGTCTGACCAGGGCCGCCCGACGTCGAGCCCGGCAATACTCCGCCGGGTCATGATGATGCTGGCACCGCGCTCGACACACGCCACGAGTCGGGCCAGGGTGTCGCCGTGATCTTCCTCATTGAAGGCCTGATCGGCGTTGTCGAGGATGAGAAGGCAGGGTTTGCCACTTCCCAGGCGAGCCAAGGCTTCGTCGAAGTTAGACCGCCCGAGGGCGTGGGCCACGTGTTGCTCGGCGTCGGCTCCGGGTAACGCGTCCTCCAGATCGACCCAGAAGCGGCGGTGGAGAGGTTGGCCGCCCTCGTCGTGGAGGAACCATTGCCGAGCCCACCGCGAGTTGGCCGCCCGGCGGCACACGGTGCTCTTGCCCGCGCCGACGCGGCCCACCACCGCCACGAGGCACCGGGCGCTCAAGTGCTCCTGAACAGCTGCGGAGGCGACCAGATGTTGCGAGCCCAGGAAGGGACGGGGGTCCTCAGGGAGCCCTTGGCGGGGCTCGGGGAACCTGAGTTCCTCGACTTGCTCCTTGCGCCGGGCCTTCAACATGACCACACGACAGTAGGGCCCGAACCCACGACCCCGGAGCGGACACGGCCCGGCGGCGGGCGAGCGATGGGGCTGCGTCGGGCGGGCGACGGGGCGGCGTCCGGTGAGAAGACGGGGAGGAGACGGGTGAGGCGGCAGGGAAGAGGCAGGTGAGGAGCCGGGTGAGGAGGCGGGTGAGGAGCCTGGTGAGGAGGCAGGCCGGCGGCGGGCGAAGCATGATGGATGCTGTGCCTCTCGACCGGCCCGACCGTCCCGACCGCCCTGGCCTGCCGGCGTTTCTCCACCCCTTCGCCCGTCCCGCAGCAGGACGAGAAGCATTTCTCGAGATCGTCTCGGCGTCGGGTGCCGAAGTCCTCGACCGCGGTGGCCGCCGCTACATCGATGCGCTGGCGAGCCTGTGGTACTGCAACGTGGGGCACGGCCGAGGCGAGATCGCCGAAGCGGTGGCGGCCCAGATGCGCAAACTCGACACGTTCCATACGTTCGACCGCTTCACCAACCCGGTCGCCGATGCCTTGGCCGAACGATTGGCCGCGCTGGCGCCGATGCCCGACGCCCGGGTCTTCCTGACGTCGGGCGGCTCCGAAGCGGTCGAGACGGCGGTCAAGCTGGCGCGACTTGCGCAGTTCCGGGCCGGCCACCCGGGACGCACGGTCATCGTCAGCCGCCGGCCCTCGTACCATGGGGTGACCTACGCCGCCATGACGGCGACCGGGTTGCCCGCCAACCGGGAGGGTTTCGGTCCGCTCCTTCCTGAGGTCGTCCAAGTGCCGTTCGACGACCTTTCGGCTCTCGATGCGCTGCCTGAGGCATCGGAGGGCCGTATCGCCGCCGTGATCGCGGAGCCGGTGATCGCGGCGGGCGGCGTGTACCCCGCGCCGGCGGGGTACCTCGCCGGGTTGCGAGAGCGGTGCGATTCATGGGGCGCCTTCCTGATTCTCGATGAGGTCGTGTGCGGGTTCGGGCGGCTGGGCGAGTGGTGGGGCGCGACCCACTACGGCGTGCGACCTGACCTGGTCACCTTCGCCAAAGGCGTGACCTCCGGGTACCTTCCGCTGGGAGGGGTGCTCGTCGGCTCGGCGGTGCGTGCGCCGCTGGAGGCGGACGAAGCGTTCGTGCTGCGGCACGGTTACACATTCAGTGGGCATCCGGCTACCGCCGCCGCCGCTCTTGCGAATATCGAGGTGCTGGAGAATGAGGCACTGGCAGTGCGGGCGTTGGCCATCGGTCAACACCTCGGAGAGGGACTTAAGGGGCTGGTCGACGGTGACACCGTCCTCGAGGCACGGGGAACGATGGGGATCTGGGCGCTGGGCCTGGGCGCCGACATCGACGCGGTTGCCGTGCGTGACGCCCTGCTCGATCGAGGTGTGATCGCCCGCCCCCTCGGCCCCACCAGCCTGGCCTTCTGCCCTCCCCTCGTCATCACCGACGAACAGATGCGCACCTGCGTCTCCGGCGCCGGCGAGGCGATCGCCGAGGTGGCGGTCAGGAGCCGATGAGGGCTTTCGGGCCCTGATGGCTCGGATTGCCGTTGTCGGGCTCGACGGTCACGCCAAGGTGAGGAAATCGGTCGAGATCGGCAGCACTCGTCCAGTGGACATGGACCGTTCGGCCCCGGACCAGGAATGAGCCGACGGAGACCCGGTCGGGATGCGCGAGGGTGTCATCGTTGGCGACCAGCCAACAGGTGTAGATCCTGCCCTTCGGGGTCGGCGCCAACCCGTCGACCGTCATGTCGATCGTAAGCCCGGCTGGCGTGGTGCGGACGGTCGCGCTGCCGTGGGCCGGGCCGCCGTCCGCCGATATCAGCCGGATGGTGGTCAAAGGTGCCGATGTGCTCGTGCGCAATGAACTCAACGTGGCGACACCGGCGATGATGACTGCCGCGGCTGCAGCTGCTGCGATCAGCAGCCTCTGAGGCCGACGGGGTCCGCGAGATCGTCCGCGGGCGGCGGTGATGGGCGTGATGGTCGTGAGTTCCCCGGCGTCGCCAGTGCCGGCCGCGGTGCCGGTGCTCGTGCCGGCGGCACCGGTACCGGCGCCGGTGCTCGTGCCGGCCGCGGTGCCAGTGCCGGTGCTCGTGCCGGCCGCGGTGCCAGTGCCGGCGCCCACACCTTGGGCCGCGGCTTCGACCGCCCCGAAGGTGCGGTCTTCCAATCCCGCCGGCAGCGACCATGAGTCGGGCACATCGGTGAGCAGCTCCGGCAGGCCCGCGAGTTGATCGAGTTCTATCTGGCAAGCGTCACAGCTATCCAGATGATCAAGGAATGCTCGGGTTTCGTCGTCCTGAAGGGTGCCCAGCAGGTAACCAGCCACGTCGGGATGGGGCTCAGAATGGGGAATGCGTTCAGCCATCGATGTCCCGCCGTTGCAGCTCAGATTTCAGCAGGCGCAGCGCATGGTGGCTGCGGGTTTTCACGGTACCGAGCGGTATGCCCAGCTTTTCGGCGATCTCGGTCTGCTTGAGTTGGTCCCGGTACGACAATTCTAGGACCTGGCGATGGGCCTCGGACAGCGAGTCGAGGGCGTCGCGCACCCCGAGCCGGGTCACGAGGCGATCGATCTGATCGTCGGTCGGCGGCGCCTTGTGTTCCGGGTCCGGTGCCCGGGACGAAGGCCGCCGCCAAAGGTCGATGGCCAGTCGCCGGGCGATGGTGAAGATGAACGTCGCCGCCGAACCACGGGACGGTTCGTATCGGCCGGCGGAGCGCCACAGTCGGACGAAGGTCTCCTGCACCAGTTCCTCGGCCAGGCCGCGATCCGAGAGCAATTGCACGCCGAGGCCATACACACGACCGCCATAGCGCTGGTACAACTCTCGGAGGGGTTGTTCCCGGTCTCCGGCCGCGACCGCCGCGAGCAGATCAGCGTCGCTCATCGCCTGGGCGAGCAGATCGACCGGGCGCGTCACGGGATCGTCCGCCACGACATCGAGCATCGCGCACCCGCAAAGGCCGGTCACCGGAGAAGTACGAAGCGGACCCAGGAAAACGTTCACCAAGTCGGGCCGATCCGAACGCACATTTCCTTTGGAACCGGTGAACCGCCGGCTGCGGCTCACCCGTATGTGGCGGTGCTTCGGGCAATCCGCCCAAGCGCTCATTCCTCTGGAGGAATTATCATGCGACTCAGCGCCCGTAGATGGGCCGGAGTGACAACGGCCGCTTTGATTGCCGCGCTGCTTGCTGTGGCCATCGGCCCGTTCAGCCGAGCCGGCGCCGCCGTCAGCTCAGCCGGCTTCGACCTGTTCCCCAACTCAAAGTTCGTTCCCTGCATGGCTGCCCCCGGACGGACGCCGAAGGCCCATGTCAGGGTGATCAAGGGCGAACCCAACGACACCCTGGTGTTGACGACCAGCGGGTTCAAACCAGGTCTTCGCTTCGACGTCTTCACTGTCCAGCGCAGCAACCAGCAGTCCGACGGCACCGCCGTGACAGGGTTCCCCGGCTTCGGGCTGGCGTGGTACCAATCGGACCTTCAGGGCAATAGCTCCGCCGTGATCAAGACGATCCTGGTGAATCAGATCTTCGGGTTCGATCCCGACGTGAGCCTTCCTCCGACCAACACGTTCCATGTTGGATTCTGGTTCAACAACCCGGCCGACGCTGCCCCGTGCGGGTTCACCGGGACCACGCCGTTCAACGGCGACCACACCGCCGGGCCCCTGGCCTTCATCAGCCGGCCGGGAGCGGTGACCACGCTCGGACCCTTGTGCCTCGATCCCGAGCTATCCAACCCGGGACGGTGCAACCCGTAGCGGCTACATCGTCGTAGCCGTTCGCGCTGCGGGGACGGGGGGCGTCTCACGCCCTCGTTCCCGCACCGGCGCGCCCGCTCTGCCTCGAATCCCTCCTGGGCGCCTTCCTGAATCTTCACGAACATGCTTCGGGGCGCGAGGCGCGCTTGAAGATCACCTTAAGGCTGCCCGAATCCCGGTGCGCATGCTGCTCCTGGCAACCGAGGGAAGCCGACCGAGAGGAGTCAGGGGTGGACAGTTTTCTCGTGCAGGTTTGGGTTCCAGCCGACGACGGGTCGTGTGGAAACCGACTGAGGGGGGTCGTACGGCATGTGGCGACCGGCACCGAGAAGGCGTTCCGCAACGACGACGAGCTTCTTGGTCTGCTCCGCGGGGCCACCAATCCAGCCGCTCAATACGGAGATCGGAGTCAGCAATGAAACGGAAGTTTGTAACGGTCGGTATCGCCGCAGGAGTGACCGGAATGCTTGTCGTGACCCTGGGACTGGTGTTCAAGAACCAGGCGAACTTTTCCAAGAACTACGTCCATGATCAACTGGCGGAGCACAAAATCACCTTCGCGACGGTCGAACAACTTGGCCCAGAGCAGAAGCAGGTGCCCTGCCTGGTCGCCAACGCCGGCAAGCCCCTGACGACCGCCAAGCAGGCCGAATGCTACGCCAACTACCAGATCGCCCTCGACATGACCACGATCGACGAGGGGAAGACGTATGTCCAGGACCACTATGCGGCGTACCTGCTTCGGCAGAAGACGGCCGCGGCGGTCCGCACCCACCCCGATGACCCGGCCACGGTGGCGTTGGTCAAGCAGTCCACTGATCTGTCCCGCAAGGCGGACGACCTCTTCGCCGGCGAAACCATGCGCGGCCTGCTGCTGACCGCATATGGATTCGGCCTTCTCGGCGAGCGAGGCGCTCAGGCTGCCACTACCTGCTTCGTCATCGGCGCCGGACTGATGGTGACGATGCTGGCCAGCTTTGCTCTGGGCGCTCGAGGCCGGCGTGAGGAAGCGGTCGAAGGAACAATGGAGGGCACCATGGAGGGCACCATGGAGCGCTCCGGTGTGCAGGGACCGGCGGCCGGCGGGTGGCGCGGTGAGCCCGCGATGACTGGGGCAGCCAGCCACGGTGGCTGAACGCGGGACGCTGCCGTACCGCGGCTCGTGCTGCTCGATGCATGTGGCCCCCTTCACGTGGTATTCCACGTGAAAGGGGGCCACTTTGCTACGGCCGTCGATCCCGCCAACCCGCCAATCCGCCAACCCGCCTGAACGGACCGCGTCTCGTGGGACGTTCTTCCTTGCCCGCGGCCGAGCCGCTTACGGGGTTCTCGTGGTTGTGGTCGGGCAGGCGAGGGAGCCGCCGGCTGCGTGCTGGAGGGCTTGGAGACCACTGGGGTCGCTTCCCTGGAGCTGCTGCTCGACCGAAGGCGACACCAGCGTCTGGGCAGAGGTGGCGGGGTCGCCGCCGCCGGCCGCCGCCGTGGCCTGCTGGTTGGCACAGAGGTTGGCGAGGCCGTTTCGGGCCACGTTGAGCGGGCTCAGCGGTGAGGTCGCAGACGAGGCGGTGCAGGCCCGGGCACCCAATACCGTCAACAGGAGCATCACGACGACCGAGATCAGCGACATCACCAGGCTTGCTCGCACAGAACGGTCGTCGGCAGGCCACTGCCGGGGTTGAGCGAAAGTCCACGCGGTTTCCGGTTCCCTCCTGAAATTCCGCCGAGTTCTGCTCGCAGGACGGCCCCGCCCCGGACCTGCAACCACGCAACCGCCTGTTGACTCCGCGGTTTGCCGGTGCTACCAGTAGGAGAGTCCCGTTCTGAGCTGGCCAAGCGCGACAGCAGGCGGGATCTGGTTGACAACAATCAGCCGGAGAACTGTGAGGCCGCGGGCATAGCGATGTGGCCAGTGGGAATGGTTGGCATCATGGAATTTGGTGTGGTCGTTGATCGGACCGGTGACCAGGCAAGGGTGATAGTGCGCGGTGAACTCGACATGTTCACCTCCTCAGCACTGCGCAAGGAGTTGGTCGATCTGATCAACGACGGTGCGCGCGACGTCACCGTCGATCTCAAGTACGTCGAATTTGTCGACTCGACCGCCCTCGGCGTGCTGGTCGGAGCCATGAAGCGGTTACGGGCGCTCGACGGCGACCTGACCCTCGCGTCGCCCAATCCGAGCACGCGAAAGGTCCTGGACATCACCGGCCTCGACCGCATCCTGACGGTGACGTCGGAGGAGGACGGGGCGAGGCTCGACGGCGGCCAGCGCCCGCGAACCGCAGTGTCGCCCGATCCCGGAACGGCGGCGTAGCGCCGCTGTCCACAGCCGCGGCGTGAAGTCCACGCGGGAGCGAGTCCGAGCGGCGGGATACGGTGACCGTCGATGATGCTGCTCCCGGTCGGCAGGGCCGGCCCGGTGCAGGTGCTGGGCGACGCCCCGAGCATGGTTGACGCGCTCGCCTCGGTGCAGGCGCAGATCGCCGACAGCGGCGCGAGTGCCGGTACGGCTGCCGGTGTCGCCATCGTCAGCGAAGGAGGTCTCGATCGAGCGATGGGTGTCGAGGTCCGGCGGCGTCTGGCTGCTGGCGAGGTGGTGCTGATACTGGCGCAGCCCGAGTCGGCGGCGACCCACTACCCCGTGCCGTTCGACCTGCAAACGGTCGAGGCCGGCCGGGATCCGCCGGTGTTCCGGTTCACGACCGATTGCGGCGCGCTGCCTTCGTTTCCCCGGCGCGACGTCGTGATGGACGAGGACTCGACCATCCAAGCTCGCAGCGTGGCCGTCCGCGTCGGCGACACGGCGCTCCCAGACACTCCCGTTGTCATCGCATGTCAGCCGCTGCCGGGCCCCGTGACTGGCACCGTTGTGGGCAGCCACCAGGTGGGGCCGGGCCGGTTGGTGTTCTGCCAGTTCCAGCTGTGCTCGGGCGCGGCCAACGGTGACGCTGCAGCTCGGGCCGTGCTGGCTGACCTGATCGCGTGGGCCAGCCGGCCCCGCCGGGCACTCGTCGTCGAAGAGTCGCGTCTGGCCGACGGCCGCCGGGTGGCCCGCTATTCGCACATCCCGACGGTCGCCCGATGACGAGCAAGCGCCCGATGACGAACAAGCGCCAGTGACAAGCAAGCGCCAGTGACGAGCGAGTCCCAGTGACGAACAAGCGCCCGATGACGAACAAGCGCCCGATGACGAGCAAGCGCCAGTGACAAGCGAGCGCCGGCGGGACCCGCTGTCGGGCGAGTGGCGGACGATGGCCACGCACCGCCAGACGCGGACGTTTCTGCCTCCGGAGTCGAGTTGCCCGCTCTGTCCGACCCGCGACGCGGCACATCCGACCGAAGTGCCGTGGCCCGAGTTCGACATCGCGGTCTTCGACAACCGGTTCCCTTCGCTCACGGCCGATCCCCCATCATCGCAATCGCGGCCGGGATCCCCGTACGACGTGGCGCCCTCGCTCGGGGCGACCGAGGTGATCGTCTACTCCGACGACCACGGCGCCGCCCTCACGTCACTCGGACTCGACCGGCTGCAACTCCTCGTCGACGTGTGGGCGGAGCGCTACGCCGCGCTGGGCAGCCGCGATGACGTCGAATACGTCTTCGTCTTCGAGAACCGTGGCGAAGCGGTCGGGGTCACCCTCGATCACCCCCACGGCCAGGTGTACGCCTACCCCGAGGTCCCGCCGGTGCCCGCCCGGGAACTGGCGGTCGCCCGCGCGCACCTGGCCGAGCACGGCACCTGCGTGTTGTGCGACGTGGTGGGCGCAGAGCGCTTCGCGGAGGTGCGGCTGGTAGCGCAGAACGACGCCTTTCTCGCCTTCGTACCCTTCGCAGCCCGTTTTCCCTACGAGGTCCACGTGGTGGCGAAGCGACACGCGTCGTCGTTGCTCGACCTGAGCGACATCGAGCGGCGGGCCCTGGCGGCCATGCTTCATGAGGTGGTGGCCGGATATGACCAACTCTTCGAGTTCCGCCTTCCCTACGTCATGTCCATGCATCAGGCACCCACGTGTGACGGCGACTGGCAGGTGATCAGCCACTTCCACATCGAGTTCACCCCCGTGCACCGCAGCTACGACCGGCTGAAATATTTGGCTGGTTCGGAGTTGGGCGCGGGCGCCTTCCTGAACGACGTGATGCCCGAACAGGCGGCCGCCGATCTGCGCGCGGCTGGTACGGCGGCGGCGCCTTCGGCTGGTACGCCAGCGGCTGGTACGGCGGCGGCGCCAGCGGCTGAGCCCCAACCCGCCGGGACCTAAGGCTGTGGAGGCCTTTGCGCCCGGGCGGGTCAACCTCATTGGTGACCACACCGACTACACCGGCGGGCTGGTGATGCCCATGGCGATCAATATGGGCACGACGGTGGTCGGCACTCGGGCCGACAACTCCGAAGTTCGGTTGCGCTCGGCCGAGTCGGAGGGCGAGGCCGTGGTGCCCCTCAATGCGGGCGATCCCAACGCCGTCGAACCGCCCTGGGCTCGCTATGTGGCCGGCGTCGTGGCCGTGGTCAACCCGGCTCATGGGTTCTCCGGCCGGGTGTCGACCACACTCCCCATAGGCGCCGGCCTCTCATCGAGCGCGGCGCTCGAACTGGCGGTGGCGTTGGCCCTGGGCTTCGCGGGATCCCCACTCGAACTGGCCCAGGCCTGCCAGCGGGCCGAGCAAGTCGCCGGCGGCGTGCCATGCGGGATCATGGATCAGCTGGCATCGGCCGCGGGCGTCGAGGATCACGCGCTACTGATCGACTGCGGCGCTCTCACCGTCACGCCTGTCCGAATGCCCGACGAGGCCGAGGTGGTAGTGGTCAACTCGGGCGAGGCGCGCCGGCTGGTCGACTCGGCGTACGCCGAGCGCCGCCGGAGCTGTGAGGCGGCCCAGGCGGAGATCGGCCCCCTCGCCCGGGCCGACACCTCCGCGGTCGGGAGGATCACCGACCCTGTCGTGAGGGCTCGGGCCCGCCATGTGGTCACCGAAAACGAGCGGGTGCGGGCGTTCGCGGCGGCGCTGCGCGCCCGCGATCTGGCCGAGTGTGGCGCTCTGATGGCGGCCAGCCACGAGAGCCTGCGCACCGACTTCGAGGTATCCACTCCCCGCCTCGACCAACTGGCCGCGGAACTGAACGCCACCGCGGGCGTTTTCGGTGCCCGCCTGACCGGGGCGGGCTTCGGTGGGTGCATCGTGGCGCTGACGCAGCCCGAGGCGCTGCAAGTCGGCTGGCGGGTCCGCGCCGTAAGCGGAGCGCGAGTGGTGGAGAACACCGAAAGTCATAGACGCCGGGGAAAACGAAGCGCGTAGTGATTTTCGCCGTGCGGACGGATTCGCCTCCCTCTGACGCACCGCTGAGCGTCGTCCAATCGATGTCGGTCGCGCGCAGGCTGAGCCCGGTGAGATCGAAGCCGAAGTGTGCGTGCGTTCCTCCGGCCGTGAGGTCGCGTCGTCCGATGAGCGCCGCGCCACTCCGAGGGGAACGGTGATGTCGTGACCGTGGACACGACGTGCTTGACGGCGCCGGAGTATCCACCTCCGGGTGGTGTCCAACGGTGCATCGCCTCCTCCCCCATGTTGTCCACCAAGGCGTTGCCGGGGAGTAGCGCGTCACGGTGGCTATGCCATCGGACAGGCGGGTGACGTCGCCGTCGACGTCGCTGAGCTCGGCGTAGAACTGTGCCGGGGAATAGCGAGCGGACGGCCTCGCGCTGTGCGAACCCTGCCGAGGCGGGAGTACAAACCGTCGTCTGCACGACGGTTTGTACTCCGGCCTGGGGCAGGTGCCGGTTCTGCGGCCGCCTAGCGCCGGGCGACGAGAGAATCGGCCAGAACGTCGATCCCGCCGCGGCGGTTGACCTCAGCCATGAACTCACCGAGGGCGACCCGGTCCGTGACGTCGATACCACGCTGCTGGACGGCGAGAGCGATCGTCTTGGCCGGATCCCAGTTCGTCGGGTCGCGGGACAGGTCGATCATCTCAGGTGCGTAGCGGTAGACGGCTTCGACCGCCTCCGATATCGACTCCTCGGCGATGGCCCTGCGGCCTCCGACAAAACGGATCCACGCGGCCAAAACGTCGGGCAGCAGCGTGAACGCATCCTCGGATGCTGGGATCCTGCGAGGAGCCCAGTCCAACGAGAACATCTCGACCATTACAGGGCTGAACCGAAGGGGGGTCCCGCGCAGGTAGTCCAACGAGAACGTCATCGCCTGGAACGCCAGGTGCTCGACGTCATCTCGCTCCACGCCATCCACATCCCACAGCGTGGCCGCCTCGCCGGTCGCGTGGAACTCGGCGACGAGCTCCTCCCGCCGGTCCTTCGACAACTCGTCATCGGCTGGCACCTCGCCGCCGACTGGCATCGCCGACAGTCGTGCCCGCAGCAATGCCCGCAGCTGGCGAAGATCTTCGGTCACCGGCGGTTCCACGATCCGGTCGGTCATCTTGAAGGCGTCACGCCACCGCGCGGCCGCCTCGGCCACTGAAATCTCGCGGAACTCCACCGGCCCGGTGTCGTCACTTTCCTGCAGGCGCGCCACGGCCTCCTCGACGGGCGCCGGAACGGCGAAACCGTCCTTCGCGATGCCGCCAAGGTTGTGATCGACATAGACCCCGAGGGTGTGCGCCCCTGACGGCCCTTCGAATCCCACCATGACCGACACGCCATCGTCGTCTACCGGATCGAACGACAGCCACGCCGATGCCGCCGACGCCGCGCCGATCGCCTCGGCCCACGACGCCTCGACAACGCCGCCTTGCGCGACCCGCCGGGCGGCTCGGCGGGCCTTGGACCCGTACGGGTCGGGGGCAACGGCCCCCATTGCTCGCAGAACCGTCTGTGCCTCCGACGTCGCCTGCCCGGCGCAGTACGCGATCAGGCCACCGGCGAACAACTCCACCGGGTCCGTGTCGCCGCCCCCGGACAGCTCCTGCCAAACCGACCACATCTGTGACGCCCACATCTCGACCTCAAGCGCCTCGTTGCGGTCGCTCAGATCACCGCCGACGCCCATGACGAGCTTGGCGAAGATGTCCTCCAGACCCATCCAGTCGGGGCGGCTCGACCGCCCGGCGGCGCCGCCCTTCGGCGTGACCCGCCCGCCTCGCTTCCGACGCTGTCCAGCCATCGCCACCAACCCCTCTCGGACCAACGGCCACCGTATCGTCTCGCACGGGGTCGGTTCGCGGCTCATGACACCGGTGCCCGCCGAAGCTTCCCGAAAGACCGCCGACTCGTTGCGGCCGGCGCGGCCGGCGCGGTGCTCGAACCAGCAACCTGTGCGTCCACCGGCAAGACCCTGCCTGTCCGATCGCCAGTAATTCTTGCCCGCCCGGGGTGGATCCCAACAACTCGGGCTCACCCCCGGAGGGCAGGTGTCAGGTCAGGCCGACGGGGTCAGCGACACGGTGATCCTGGCGGCGGCGACAAGTTGGACCGAGTCGATGCCAGAGATCATGGGAACGCCGATGTAGCAGGTCTCGACCGAGCTGGTGCTCGGAACGACGCATGCCTCCACCGTGAAACCGTGGGTGAATCCCCCGGCCCCGTTGGTGGTGACATCGATGCTGTTGCCGGCGACGCACGGGTTTTGCAGGACGACCCAACCGGTGCGCGAGCACTCGACCACGTGGTAGCTGGCGTTCGGTGCGAAGCCGGATCCTGTCAGGGAAATCACGGTCCCGGGGGACACGCGGCTCGAGGGCTGGGTGACGACGATCCTCGGTGTCACGAACGTGATCGGGACGACCGCGTCAACGGCTTTGGCGCCGCCGTCGATGGGGCTGAAGACCGCCGTGGCCGTGCCTTGGCACGGAAGGTTGAGGAACGTCGAGATGGCCAAAGGGGTCTGGTACGCACTGAGCTGGCCCAGGTGGACGATCCTGA
>JAUTXN010000173.1 GCA_030838045.1 Acidimicrobiaceae bacterium | reverse complement strand
TGCCTGCCCCATCACCGCGAGAAGACCCGACGCGACCGCGAAGCCGGGCTCCTCGGACCCCGCCCGACGGTTTCGCCGAACCAACCCGACGACCGCGAGCCGAGCGCCTCGGTTGGGCCTCCCTTGACGGGTTGAGATCAACTGGCGCGACGGCCTCCGCCGCTTGATGGCAATCCGCCTCCCAGGCGCGCTCCGCCACCGAGCAACCGCCGTCACCTGTTCCTTGACAATTGAATAGCCGGGCCGGCGGCGGTTGGGGCCTGTGGGGCCTGTCGGGATGCGCCCATACCCGCCACCATTCCCAGACCCCCGCCCGTTCCCGGGCCGGTACCCGATCCGTTCGGCGGGTCAGATGTGGGCCGACTCGGTCGCCGTGTTCGGTTCGACGGCGGCCGAGACGGGCGCCGGTCCGTGCCCCGGCGCGGGCGCCTCGGAGGGCTGCGAATCATCGGTCGATCCGCTCGGGACGAGGAAACGGCCGATGATCGGGAGCTCCCAGAACGACTCGGCCCGGGCAACCGCGATGGCCGCGGGGAGGGCGTGTTCGGGTGAGTCGTAGAGGGCGTAGCGGGGCTGCCACTCAGGGTCGAACTTGGCGTTGAACTTCCAGAGCGACTCGATCTGCATGGAGTCCGACATGCGCCGGAGCAGCCACGCCTGGATCCGCTGCGACACACCCTCCCCCGACTCGCCCGCCAGGACCGCCCGCATGGTGGCGAAGTTCAGGCCCAACCCCCGTTTGCCCTGCGCCGCCAGGTGCCGGATGGTTTCCACCACGGCGAAGTCCAGCAGTCCGTTGGGATGCTCGCCATCGTCGCGGCGCATCAGGTCGAGCGAGTACCCGTTGATCCCCGGGGCCGGGACGTACTGGCAGAAGGCGACCGGTTCCGCACCTTCAGGGCCCCACACCACGGCCAGCAGCAGTCCGTCGTCGGAGGCGTCGAAAGCCCGGCCGAGCGTCATGGAGAATCCCCGCTCCACGTCGCCCCGGCGACTCTTGGTCATCACCGCGGTCAGCTGGGTCCGGAGCTCCATTCCGATGGTGGCCGGGTCGTGGAAGGTGATGGTGTACCCGTACTTGGCCACCCGGTTGACGGCCTGACGAAGACCCTTGAACCGGCCGCCGTCGAGTGTGAACCGGGTGCAGTCCACCACCGCCTCGTCGCCGAGGTACAGGTCGTGCATGCCCGCTCCTCGGTAGATCGGGAGCCACTCCTCGCCCGCGCCGAGCACCGCCAGCGTCCAGCCTTGGGCGTCGGCGAAGCTGCGGAACGCCTTCCACACCTCCTCCTGCTCGGTTTCGGGCCCGATGGGATCGGGCGAGACCAGGCACACGCCGCCGTACACCCCGTACGCGACCATGGAGTCGCCCCAGAAGAACAGCTGCTTGTCCGAGCGCAGGGCGAAGTAGTCCAAGGTGCCCGACCCGAACCGGCGCACGACATCGCGGGCGGCGGCCAGGCTGGCCGGATCGGTGGCCGACCCGGACCGGGGTCGACCCGGCCCGGCGTGGCTCACGTGTCGGGCCACCACCGGTCGTGACAGGAGGTACGCCACCGCCAGCCCCAGGCCGACGGCGATCGCCAGCATGGCGGGGCCGAAGAAGTCGTCCAGCCGGTCGGGTAGACGCACGTTGCGCAGCCCGACGAGCCGTTCGGTCGTGGCCAGGTAGGCCTGGGGGAGGGGGAGGCGCTGATGATGGCGGCTACGCGCCAGGCGGGTTCCGAGCTCGACCGCTGCCGTGCCCGCCATGACCGACAGCACGGCGCCCCACACCAGAGTCAGCACGCCCCGGCGGGTGGAGGGCTTGTCCACGCCCGCTTCGAAGGCGTTGCGGTTCATGAACAGGTAGCCGCCCACCAGTCCCGCCGCCACCGCCTCCTCGACGTCGACGCCCTTGACGAGATGGAGGACGAACGACCCCGCCAGCAGCGCTTCGGCGATCAGCCACGCCCGGCGCTGCCCCCGGCGGATGCTCCGGGCCAGGACCAGCAGGCCCAGCGCGGAGAGCGCCACCAGGGCGTTGGCAGCCTGGGGCACGGCCAGTGGCACGTAGCGCAGCAGTTCCGACAGCCGCTGGCGCATCGGGGCGAGAAACGCCGAGAGCAGGCTGAGTACGCCCGCTCCGGCGACGAGCCCCGCGGCCCGACGCCGGACCCGGCGCAGCCGGCGGTCGACGGCCACGGGGGCCGGCCACGAAGCGTTGTGGGGGAAGGTGGCCACCACGGTCGGCTGTGACTCGCTGCCCAACGCCGTCCGGTCGGCCCCCGCCGCCCGCTCGCCGCGCTCGGCGCGCTCGCCGCGCTCGGCGCGAGCCTCGGCGTCGCGCCGGGTCAACAACCGCTCGAGCAACGTGGCGCCGGGAAGGTCGCGGCGGGCGTGGAGAAGGCGGACGTGCAGTTCGTTGCCCGCTTCGATCTCCACCCACGACACCAGCCGGTGCGACAGGAAGAGCGACGGCGCGCCGATCGTTTCCAGCCGGGCGGGTGACTCCGACACCACCTCAGCCGCGCAGCCGGTGTTGGCGTAGAAGCCCCCGCCGAGGTAGGCCAACTCCGGGTGCCGGGTGTGGCCGGTGATCAAACCGGCCTGGCCGGCGGTGACCAGTTCCCGGGCCCACGACCGGGCCCGGGCGTTGGGGTCGCGCCAGTCGTCTCCGCCTTCGCCGTCGCCCCGGCCGCGGTTCAACGCCACCCCGGCCAGCGCCCGCCAGGTGCCCCGCACCAGCAGCACCACGACCGTGCCGATCAGGATCAGGCCCGACACCGTGGCCAGCACCATGAACAAGGCGACGCGGGTCGCCGACGCCACCTGGTGGGCATGGCGCACCACTTCGAACGGCAGCCGAAGCACGATGGCGGCCACCAACGGCAGGGCCAGCACCCAGGCATGGCGGCCCAGGCGGCGGTAGGTGAGGCGCGAGGCGAGGAAGCGGGGAAACGCCGCGGGGTCATCGAGCGAGCCCAGCCCGGCCAGCCACCCCTCCCGGGGCCGACCCTCCCCGCGCCGGCCGTCCCTGCGCCGCCGCCGGCGAGTACCGGCCGGCCCCGATGTCGACTCGCGCAGGGCCGGCAAGACCTCGCACATGAGGTGATGGCCGAGCGGGCTCTCGGCTGGGTTGCGGGGGTCGTTCAGGTGGGTGAGCGGGTCGAGCTGATGGCCCGGCTCGACTCTGACCGTGCGGGGCCCGGCGCCGGTGTCGATTGTCAGCTCGGCCGCCAAGGCGATCTCGGCGCCCAGCGCGTCGCGCAGCACCGCCGCCACCTGGGGATCCCACGCGGCCCGACCGTCCCTCGCGCCCGGGAGGTACAGCACCCGCCGTCCCGGCCCCCCGGCGAAGGCTTTCACCACCCGGACCAGGAGGGGGTGCGCGCCGAGCGCGGCCTTGGGGTCGCGCGCGCCGGGGCAGAGCAGCTCGAGGCAGCTCCCGTTGAAAACCAGCAGGCCAGGACCGGTCCAAGCCTCGATCGTGCGGGCCAGCTCGGTGGTCGCAGCGGTCGAGACGGGGGTGGCGGTGGCCCCCAGATGGAGGTCGCTGATGACCAGGACCCGCCCTCCGAGCGGGACCTCGACGGGCACCAGATCCGGTCCCAGCAGGTCGCTCATGCGGTGGGACCTCGATCTATTACATGCCCACTCAGACGGCCGAGGAAATGTGACAGAGACGCTATCTTGGCAGGTTGGCAGCTTGTGAATGCAGTCACTACGCTCACTTTCACGATGTCGAGCTTCCTCCGCAGCTACCTCACGGTGGCAATTTTCGCAGGGGCGGCGGTCGTGCTGGTTGTCCTGATGCTGGGGTTGGGAAGCTTGCTGCGGCCGACCCGTCCACAAGCCCAGAAGTACATCGCCTATGAGAGCGGCGTCGACCCGGTGGGCGAGGGCTGGTCACAGAGCCAGATCCGCTACTACGTCTTCGCCCTGCTGTTCGTCATGTTCGACGTGGAGACCGTCTTCATCCTCCCCTGGGCCGTCCGGGTCAAGGTCTTGGGCAGCTATGGTCTGATCGAGGCGACGGCTTTCATCGTCATCCTGGCCCTAGGCCTGCTGTACGCCTGGCGCAAGGGGGTGCTCCGGTGGGTCTAGTCGAGAGAGGCTGGGTGCCCAAGCCCCTGACTGCGCTGCTCAACTCGGCCCGGAGCTACTCGCTGTGGGTCTACCAGTGGGGCCTGGCGTGCTGCGCCATCGAGATGGGCGCCGCCTTCGGGTCGCCGCGCTACGACGTGATGCGCCTCGGCGTCATCCCCTTCCCCGCCTCGGCCCGCCAGGCTGACCTGGTGGTCATCAGCGGCACGGTCACCGACAAGATGGCGCCGCCGATCCGGCGACTGTACGAGCAGATGCCCGACCCCAAGTATGTGATCTCGATGGGGAGCTGCGCCAACTGCGGCGGCCCGTACTGGGACAGCTACTCGGTGACCAAGGGCGTCGACCAGATCATCCCGGTGGACGTCTACGTCCCCGGCTGCCCGCCCCGGCCCGAGGCCCTGCTCGAGGGGATCGTCCTGCTTCAGCAGGCCATCCGCAAGGAAAACATGGCCGACCGCTGGCGCGGCGACCCGATCGTGGTCGGCGGCGGCACCATTGACGGCAGCGAGAAGCCGGTCAAGCTGGGCAAGAAGCCCCGGCGCAAGACCACCCGGCCCTCCCTGAGCGAGACCACGGCGGCCTACGACGAGACCCACCCGGGCGGAAGCGAGCCCAGCGGGACAAGCGCGCCCGGCCCTGCCGCCGCGCCCGGCGCTGCCACCGCGCCCGGCGAGCACACCGAGCCCAGCGGGACCGGCGAGCACACCGCGCCCGGCGAGCACACCGAGCCCAGCGGGACCAGCGGGACGGCCGCCGCCGCGCCGACCCCGCCCTCCGCGGAGGACGGGACTTCGGAGAAGGTGACCACCGGTGGCTGACGAGACGCTGGAGGCGACGGCCGAGCCGGAAGCCCCCGACCTGCTGCGCCAGCCCATGCTCGACCTGCTCCAAGCCGAGCTGGGCGACGACCTGGTGGGCTCCGAGCTGACGCTGGGCGACGACCTGTGCATTCGGGTCAACCGCGACGTCTGGCGCAGGACCGTCGAGCT
>JAUTXN010000115.1 GCA_030838045.1 Acidimicrobiaceae bacterium | reverse complement strand
ACGCCGGGCCCGATGTCTCGACCCGTTCCTCCAACGGGGCGAGTCCGATTCGGCCGCCGAAGCTGCCGCCCGGCGCTCGGGTGTGGGTCGGCCGGTTGATCACCTTCCATGTGGTCTGCCTGGCTTGGGTCTTCTTCCGGGCCACCTCGTTCCACAACGCCATCGAAGTGCTGCGCCGCATCGCAACGATCGGGGGTCGCCACCAGCAGTTCAACTGGATGGTTGCCGCCGTCATCGTCGCCGCGCTCGCCGTCCAGATCGGTCCGCGGGGGTTTGGCCCCAGGCTGCAGGTGCTCTACTCGCGAAGCCCCATGTGGTTCCAGGCCGTGGTAATTGCCGGCGTGCTCACCAGCATCGATCTGCTCGGTCCGGCCGGTGTGGCCCCGTTCATCTATTTCCGGTTCTGACATGACAGCCCGCCGCTCACCACTGGAAGTCGAAGGTCGCAAGACAGTGTCGGCCGGGCAGGCCATTGTCGTCGCGCTGCTGGCGATGGTCATGGCCGCCTTTCTGAACGCCGATTCGCTGGTGGCGTCCATCGAGGGCCAGTCGTTCGGCACGTCCCGCTCGATCGGGCTGTCCCTGGCCCGGCCGACGAAGACGATCAGCCACTGGACCGGGCTCAATCTCCCCCGGAAACTGATCGACGAACTCGCCGAACATCAGCCGCCTCGAGTCGCACTTCCGAAGCCGCTGCCATTACCGCGGACCCCACCGTCGACCAGTGCCAACGGGGCGCCCGTCTCGACGACGACCACGACCGTCGCCCCCCGGAGGGTGCCGACCGCCCAGCAACCCCTCAAGGTGTGGCTGGCCGGCGACTCGCTCATGGGCACGATCGCAGAGTCGTTTATCGAAAAGACCGGGGGCAACCCATTGTTCGCCGCCGGTCAGGACTTCCGCATCAGTACCGGCCTGGCCCGGCCGGACGTGTACGACTGGCCGGCCGCCATCAGCCGTGAGATCGCCAGCGCCCACCCCGACGTCGTGATCCTGATCTTCGGAGCCAACGATGATCAGGGCATGCAGGCCGACGGCCACGGGTTCGCCCTCCAGAGTCCCGAGTGGCAGCAGGAGTATGCCCGCCGGGTCAACGGGATTCTCGACTCGACCGCGGACGGCGTTCGCCAGGTGATCTGGCTGGGGCTGCCCGCGGTCCGCCGGCCCCGGCTCAACCAGACCAAGGACTACATCAACGAGATCCTGAAGACGGCGGCCCAGAAGCACCCGAACGTCACCTACGTCGACCCCGGCCCGATCCTTGACGGAGCGGGCAACAGCTTCACGACCTACCTGACCAACTCGAGCGGCACGGCCATCACCGTGCGCGAGGCCGACGGGATCCACATCACCAAGGCGGGCGCCGATCTGGTCACGCCCACCCTGCTGGCCGATATCGACCAGTTTTGGCATCTCCCGCACTGACCGAGGCCCTGTCTGTGGGACATCTGTGTCTTTGTGGGCGAGTTAGAGCGCTGGACGACCTTAGAACGCCACCAAAGACGTAAACCGCCCCCAGAAATAGTCATGGTTCGGGCACGACGAGGACCGCGCCCGAGAGACTCACCCCGCTGCCCGCCCCATGGATATCCTCCAGCTCGCGGCCGCGGGTCTCGGGGAACCACTTGGCCACGATGATGATCACCCCGACGGGTCCGAGGATGAGCACCGCCACCACGTCGGGAAGGTTGCCGAACACCCGCAACAACAAGCCGCCGAGAGCCAGGCTGATCACCTCGCCGATCACGAGGGCCACCGACACGGTGGCCCCGCCGAAGGCTCGCAGTGGGGTGGTGAACAGCTCCGATGTGAACGCCCCGAGCGCCGGTCGGGCACCGAGGCTCCCGCTCAGGGTCATGGAGATGGCACCCGCGAACGCCAGTGGGCTGCGGGCGACGAAGAAGAACAACAGCGCCCCGATCACCGCCAAGCCCGCGAAGCAGCAGCCCACCACCTTGCGCCCGAAGTGATCCGACAGCGGCCCAGAAGCTATCTGGACAGCGATGGCCGGCACGCCGGCCACGGTGACGAGCCAGCCGACGGTCGACGCGGACAAGTGGCGCTGCGTCTGGAGGAAATCGGGTGCCAGCGCCACGGCGTGAGTCGTAAGCGCACCGAGCACCGCGGTCGAGCACAGCAAGGCCAGCCAACGCCGGTTGGGTGGCTGCAGGATCTGACGCCAGTGCTCCACGAGGAGGCCATCACGGCGGGCCTGTACGAAACGCCGGCTCTCCGGTAGCCGCCGGCGCAGGACGGCCAAGCCGAGCAACGGAGGCGTGGCCAGCGCGTACAGCCAGCGCCACGACAAGCCCACCGGTCCGTAGAGGATGGAGCTGGTGCCGACCCCGAGCGCCGCCATCATGGCCAGGAAGCCGAACCCGAGACCACGCGACGTGGCCGGGAGCTCCTCGGCCACCATCGTCCATGCCACCGCCTGCTCCGATCCTAGGAATCCGCGGGCGAAGAACTGGCAGCCGGCAAACATCGCGATGCTCGGCGCCAGCGCCGTCAACCCGGTCGCGACGGTGTATCCCAGAACCGACACGAGTAAGACCGCTCGGCGACCCCGGCGGTCGGCCTGGCGGGTGAGGAAGACGGCCGGCAAGGCGCCCAGGTAGAGCACGCTGAGCCAAAGCGATGCGCCCGACTGAGTCAAGCCGAACGTGTGGCGGATCTGCTTCAGGGCCACCGCCACCAGGTTGAGGTCGTAACCCTGGAAGAACGATGCGGATCCGAGCAGGCACAAGAGGAACCAGTGGCGCCGATCGAGCCGGCCCGCCGTGGCCCGCATGGTCCGCATCCGACGAGCATGGTCCAAAACAGGCACGTATATGCGACGACCCTCGCAGGGTACGTTCATGTGCGATGGCCTGGGTTACGGGAAGTCCACCGCCTCCGGGCTGGTACCCCGATCCCTCGGGCCAGCCCGGTACTCGGTGGTGGGACGGCGTCACCTGGACGCCGAGTCTGCTCCCCTACGCCCCGCCGCCGGTGGGTTTGGACGTGGCGCCCGAGCAGCGGCCGATACGGCCGACCCAGGCAACTCTGCCCGCCCGGGCGGCGTGGTTGGGTCTGGCCGGCGTGCTCGTCGGGTTCGTCCTCGGGGGGGTCCTCCAAGTCGTCGGCGCCGTGTTCTTCCCGGGCAGCACGGCGGCCGACATCCTGCTGAGCGAGATCGGGCTGTGGACCGGTCTCGGAGGCACGTGCGTGGTGGCCAGTCGCCGCTACGGTACCGGCTCGCTGGTGCGCGACTTCGGCTGGCGGCTCCGAGCGATCGACCTGGCGTGGGGCCCACTGGCAGCACTGGCCTGCCTCTTCACGGCGGGGTTCATAGGAGCGGCGTTCCAGGGAACTCGGTTCTCCGGCAGCAACACCGACATCATCACCAGCCAGCGGGGGAACACCCTCGGCGTGGCGGTTGTTACCGTCATCGCAGCGATGGGGGCCCCGGTGTTCGAGGAATTGTTCTTCCGGGGCTTCTTACGCGTCTCCCTGGCCAGCCGGCTGGGGGTGGGCGCGGTGTGGGCCCAGGCCGTGTTGTTTGGCTTTGCCCACTACCAGTTCGGACTCGGGCTGGGCAACGTTTCGGTCGTCACCGCGACCGCCGGTATCGGCGTGGTGCTCGGCTACACCGCCCATCTGGCCCGCCGGCTGGGACCGGGAATGATCGCCCACGGAATGTTCAACCTCTTCGTGACCCTCACCATCATTGGAGTCATCAGATGACCGCACCAAGTGCATCGAGCACACCGCGAACCCTTCCGGAACCTCCTGAGTCGCATCACCGCGACATTCAGGGCGGCGCCGCTCGGGCCGCAGTACTGGGTGTCAGCGACGGCTTGGTCACCAACGTGTCGCTCATCCTCGGCGTGGCCGGGGCCAACACCGCACCGGGCACGATCCGTTTGGCGGGCCTCGCGGGCCTGCTGGCCGGGGCGTTTTCCATGGCCGCCGGCGAGTACGTCTCGATGAAGGCGCAAAGCGAGCTGCTGGAACGGGAGTTGGAGATGGAGGCGCTTGAACTGCGCCGCAGCCCCGACGCGGAGCGCGCCGAGCTGGCCCAGCTGTACGAGTCCCGGGGCGTGGACCCCGACATCGCGGGGGAGCTGGCCAACGAAATGATGCGCACTCCCGAGCTCGCGTTGGAAACACACGCTCGTGAGGAACTCGGGGTCGACCCCAGTTCGCTCGGCAACCCCTACCAGGCCGCTTTCGCCTCGGCCGGCAGCTTCGCCGTCGGTGCCCTCGTGCCACTGATGCCCTGGTTCTTCGCCTCCGGCGTGGTCGCGGTCATGCTGTCGTTGGTGCTGGGCGCCGCCGCCTCGATCATGATCGGCTCCGCGCTGGCTCGCTACACCGGCCGGTCCGCGTTGCGCAGCTCGGTCCGCCAGCTGGTCGTCACGGTGGCCGCGGCGAGCGTCACCTACGGTCTGGGCGCCCTGGTCGGCACCAGCCTCACGTAACGGTCGGCCCCGGCGCCGGTTCCTCTGGATCCGCGGCCTCGACGCCTCGCCAGGCCACGCCCTCACGGCGGAGCCGTTCGATGACTCGGGCACGCAACGCCCGGGCGACGGGTGCGTTGTCACCTACCGCGGTCTTGGCCACGACGCGAATCGTGACGCCGTCAGCGGCCACACCCTGCACCCCGAGCACGCTGGGCGGCTCGAGGATTTTCCCCTGCCATTCCTGGTCGGCGGCGAACGCCCGAGCCTCGTCCTCCGCCAGCTCCTCCACCCGGGACAGGTCGGTGCCCGGCGGGACCACGATGTCGACCACGGCCTGGCTGAACCCCTCCGAACTGTTGCCGACCTTGCGGATCTCCCCGTTGGCGACGTACCACACCGTCCCGTCCCCCGCCCGCACCCGGGTGGTCCGCAGGTTCAGGCCCTCGACGGTGCCCGTGACCCCGTCCGCGGTGATGGTGTCGCCGACGCCGTACTGATCCTCGAGCAGGATCAAGATCCCCGAGAGGAAGTCTTTGACCAGCGACTGGGCACCGAAGCCGACCGCGGCGCCGATGACGGTGGCGGTGGCCACGAACGGGCCCAGGTTGATGCCGATGATCCCGAGGATGGTGAGGAAGGCGATGATCCACACGATCGACCGGAACACGCCGCCCAGCACCGCGCCCACCGTGCCCGCCCGCTCGCTGGCCCGCACCGTGGTGAGACGGGCCGGCGCCCGCAGCTGCAGCGATCGGACGAGGCGCCGGGTCGTGCGGGGCACCATCCGGGTGACGACCCACGCAATGACGACCACGACGGCGATGCGCAAGGGCCCGACCGACAGCGACTGGATGGTGTGGGCGGTGCCGTCCGACACGCCGTGGTCGTGGAGGAACTGGTAGAGCGTCCCGCCGCTCGGCGTCGATGTCGCGGCGAACACCATCAGGCGATCCTAGGCCCGAGACCCTGATCGCCCTAGGTCGATTCCCGAGTCATTCGGTCGACATTCGGCCGAAGGCAGCGGTAGGCTGGGCGTCAAACAACGAATCACACACACACACGTCTTGAGGAGGAAATACCGCATGGCAATCCAGCTGGGCGACATCGCCCCTGATTTCACCGCCGACACCACCGAGGGCACCGTCGTGTTCCACGAATGGCTCGGCGACGGGTGGGGCGTGCTGTTCTCCCATCCCAAGGACTTCACCCCGGTCTGCACCACCGAACTCGGTGCCGTGGCCAAGTTGAAGGACGAGTTCGAGAAGCGCAACACCAAGGTGGTCGCAGTCAGCGTGGACCCGCTCGACTCCCACGAGCGCTGGATCTCCGACATCGAGGAGACCCAGGGCACCACGATGAACTTCCCGATCATCGCCGACCCGGACCGCAAGGTCGCCGACCTGTACGGCATGATCCACCCGAACGCCTCCGACACCATGACCGTACGGTCGGTGTTCGTCGTCGGCCCGGACAAGAAGGTCAAGTTGACCCTTACCTATCCCGCCAGCACGGGCCGCAACTTCCAGGAGCTGCTGCGGGTGCTCGACTCCCTCCAGCTGACCGCCGGTTATTCCGTCGCCACCCCGGCCGACTGGAAGAACGGTGAAGACGTCATCATCGTCCCCGCGGTGTCCGACGAGGCGGCCAAGGAGAAGTTCCCCAAGGGCTGGGACGCCAAGAAGCCCTACCTGCGCATCACGCCCCAGCCCAACCTGTAGCCCGCCCTGTAGCCCAGCCCCAGCCGGGCGCTTTTCGTGGCAGTTGGTGGGGCTTGCCGCCCCGCCGGCTGCCACTTGGGCGCGGATCCGCGCTAAGACGGGGACGACCGAGCGCAAGGAGCCGTCATGCCCGCTGCTGTCATCGTCGATGCCGTGCGTACCGCCGGCGGCAAGCGCAACGGGAAACTGTCGGGCTGGCATCCCGCCGACCTGGCCGCCGAGACGTTGCGGGCCCTGGTCGAGCGCAACGACCTCGACCCGGCTCGCGTCGACGACGTGATCATGGGCTGCGTCATGCAGATCGGCGCCCAGGGGGTCAACGTGGCCCGCAATGCGGTCCTCGCCGCGGGCTTCCCCGAGTCGGTTCCCGCCACCACGATCGACCGGCAGTGTGGGTCGTCGCAGCAGAGCGTGCACTTCGCCGCCCAGGGTGTGATGGCGGGCGCCTACGACATCGTCATCGCAGCCGGCGTCGAGGTGATGAGCCTGGTCCCCATGGGGGCCACGATGTTCGCCCCGAACACCGGCATCCCCTTCGGCCCCAAGATGATGGCCCGCTACGAGCCCGCGGGCGGCCTGGTCCCGCAAGGCATCTCGGCCGAGATGATCGCCGAGCGCTGGGGCCTGTCGCGTGCCGACCTCGACACCTATGGGGCCCGCAGCCAGCAGCGGGCGCAGGCCGCGACCGAGGAGGGGCGTTTCGAGCGGGAGATCGTGCCGGTGGCGGTGAAGGTTCGGGACCGGGAGAGCGGCCAGGTCCTCGAGCCCGACGCCATGCTCGGCCGCGACGAGGGCCTCCGCCCGGGCACGACCGTCGAGACGCTCGCCAACCTGAAGACCGCGTTCCGGCCCGAGGCCGATGGCGGCAAGGTCACGGCCGGCAACTCGTCGCAGATCACCGACGGCGCCTCGGCCGCGCTGATCATGAGCGAGGAAACCGCCAGCGCCCTCGGCTACACCCCCCGGGCCCGCTTCCACAGCTTCGCCCTGGCCGGCGTCGACACCGTCCTCATGCTGACCGGCCCCATCCCGGCGACGACCCGGGTACTGGAGCGGGGAAAGCTGACCCTCGACGACATCGACCTGATCGAGATCAACGAGGCGTTCGCGTCGGTGGTATTGGCCTGGGAAAAGGAGCATCACCCGGACATGTCCCGCGTGAATGTCAATGGGGGCGCGATCGCCCTTGGCCATCCGCTCGGAGCGTCGGGAACCAAGCTGCTCGCCACCTTGCTGAACGAGCTGGAACGCCGGGGCGGCCGCTACGGCCTCCAGACCATGTGCGAGGGCGGCGGCCTGGCCAACGCCATGATCGTCGAGCGCCTGGGCTAGCAACCGGGCCGCTCTACCCTGGGCCGGACATGGTGTTCAAGATCCTCATTGCGGTGGTCGCCTGCGTGGTGATCGTCCGCCTGGGTTTGTTCGTCATACGGGCCTTGGCCACCCCGGCGCCGTCGCCCGACGAGGGCGAACTCCGGCGGGTCAACCTCAAGTATCAGTGCACAGTGTGCGGGGCGCAGGTACGGATGACCAAGGCGGGCGAGGACCTGCCGCCCCCGCCGCGACACTGCATGGAGGACATGGATTTGATCCCCACGATGGAGTGATGGGTTGTCCCCATCCTGTGGACAAACCTGGGGAGGGTAACACGCCTGTAACTTTGCGCTTACCTGGATGTCACCTGTAGCGGGTGGCGGTAATGAACCCGGCGGTGATGAAGCCCAAGCCGACGAAGAGGTAGGCGTTTTTCGCCCCGCCCGGCAGCAGGCCCAGGTAGTTGCACACGATGGTCAGCATCCCCACCACCAGCAGCGTGAGCAGCAGGACCGGAACCCAGCGGGGGCTCTCCTTGTAGACCTTGGGGATGGGTGGGGTGTAGCGGCCCGACGGGGGCGGGACCACGGCCCTCGCCCCGGGCTTGGCCCCTCCCTTGGGGGTGACCCTGCCGCCTTTGGGTGTGACCCTCCCAGGCGCGTCCTTGGTCCGTCTCGCCATGGATGCGAGGATAGCCCCGGCGGCTGTCCGAGCGAACTCGCGGGCGGTGCCAACCGTCGGGACCTACGCTTCGGCGGGTGGCCGCCCGCATCCTCGTCCTCGACAATTACGACAGCTTCGTCTACAACCTGGTCCAGTACCTCGGGGAGCTGGGCGCCGAACCGGTGGTGTTCCGCCACGACGCCATCGCCGTCGACGGCGTGACCGCCATGGCGCCCGATGGGGTGCTCATCTCGCCCGGACCGGGGCGGCCCGAGGACGCGGGCGCCAGCAACGAGGTCATCACGACGCTCGGTGCGGCCGGCACACCGGTGCTCGGGGTGTGCCTGGGTCACCAGTGCATCGGGCAGGTCTTCGGCGCGCTGGTGGTGCGGGCGGGCGCGGTGATGCACGGGAAGACGTCGATGGTGCACCACGACGGTCGGGGCGTGCTGGCCGGGTTGCCCGACCCGTTTCAGGCCACCCGGTACCACTCGCTGGTGGTCGACCGGGATTCGGTGCCCGATGTGCTCGAAGTCACCGCCTGGACCGACGACGGCACGATCATGGGGCTGCGCCACCGGGAGCTTCCGATCGAAGGGGTGCAGTTCCACCCCGAGTCCATCCTCACCGAGGAGGGGCACCGCCTGATCGCCAACTGGCTGGCGCTGTGCGCCGTCCGGGCCGCGAACCCGGCCTGAATCCGGCCTTTTGTTCAATTCACCTATCTATAGCATCGCGTTTTGAACACAAACGTTCCTGTCCCGTCCTGGCGCGGGACGGGACGGCTCAGGGTCAGGTGGTAGAGGTGGTGGCGCCCGGCGAGGTCGTGGTGGTGGCGCCGCCGCCCCCGGTGACGGTGATGGTCACCGTCGAGCCCTTCGGGGCCGTTCCGCTGACCGGGTTCTGCTGGGTGACCGTGCCCGTGGCGCCGCTCGGCTTGATCGCGACGGTGAAGCCCGCCGCCTCCAGCGCCGCCTTGGCGCTTGCCACCGACTGACCGCGCTCGTCGGGGACGGGCACCGGCTGCGGGCCCGACGACACATAGATCGTCACCGACGACCCGGAGGCCACGCTGGTGTTGGCGGGCGGATTGGTCCGGGTGACCTTCCCCACCGGTTCGGTGTTGGACGCTTCGCTGGCGCTGGTCACCTTCAGGTTGAGCGCTCCGAGCTCGGCTCCCGCCACAGTCGGGTCCTTGCCCGACTCGTCGGGAATCTTCACCTGGGCCTTGCCGAGCGAGATGGTCAGGACGACCTGTGTGCCCTTGGGTACCGACGTGCCCGGTGTCGGGTTCTCCGAGATCACGCTGCCCGCGGCCACGGTGTCGCTGTTCTGGGTGATCGGCGTTCCCGGAGTCAAGCCTGCGGCCCGCAAGGTGTTCTCCGCCGTCTGCTGATCCTGGTTGCGCACGTCCGGCACCGGGACCTGGACCGGGGCCGGTTCGACGGCCAGATTGACCGTCGAACCCTTCTTGACCGTCGAACCAGGCTTGGGATCGCTGCCGGTCACTGTTCCCGCGGGCGACGACGCCTGGGTGTCGAGGCCCAGCGCCTGCAGTTCGAGTTCCACGTCGGCCACCGGGCGGCCCACGATGTCGGTGGGGATGTTCACCTGGCCGGTGGTCGTGGCGCCGAAGACGCCGAGTTGCTTGCCGAGCAGGAACAGCAGCCCTCCGAGGATGGCCAGCATCACCACGAGCACCACGACATAGGCCCCGCTGCGCCGCCTCGTGGTGCCGGGTTCGGCGGGGCCGTCGCCCGGGCCGTACGGGCCCCGGGGTGGGCGGGGGCCGCCCGGTCCTCCCGGTCCGCCGGAGCGAGCGGCGCCCGCGCCCGCCCCGGCCATGACGCGTGTCCCCCCGTAGGCTCCCTGCACCCGGGTGGGAGCGACGGCTGCGGGCGAGCGGACCGGCTGGGCCAGGACACCACTGCCTCGCACGTAGCGGGTGAGGTCGGCCCGGAGCTCGTCGGCCGATTGATACCGGTCGGCCGGATCCTTGGCCATCGCCTGCAGGATGATGGCCTCGAGCGATTGCGGCACGGCCCGGTTGACCTGGCTCGGGGGGATCGCGTCCTCACGGACGTGTTTGTAGGCGATCGCCACCGGGTTGTCGCCCGAGAAGGGCGGGCGGCCCGTGACCATCTCGTACAGCACCACCCCGAGGGAGTAGACGTCGCTGCGGGCGTCGACCGGGTACCCCTGGGCCTGCTCGGGGGAGAAGTAGGTCGCGGTCCCCATGACCGTACCGGTCTGGGTCAGGCCCTCCTTGGCGCCGACGGCCTGGGCGATGCCGAAGTCGGTGACCTTGACCTGGCCCGACTTGTCGATCAGCACGTTGGCCGGTTTGACATCTCGGTGGGTGATCCCGTTGGCATGGGCGAAGCTCAATGCGGCCGCGATGTCAGCGGCCAGCGAGGCGGCGTGATCGGCGTCGAGCGGTCCCTGGCGCAGCAGCTGCGCCAACGTCCGGCCGTTGACGTACTCCATCACGATGAAATAGGTGTGCTCCCCCTCCCCCCAGTCGTAGATCGACACGATGTTGGGGTGCGAGAGGTTCGCCGCCGCCTGGGCCTCCCGGCGGAAGCGCTCCACGAAGGACCGGTCGACCGAGAGCTCGGGAAACAACACCTTCAGGGCCACCGGCCGGTTGAGCAGCAGGTCCTTGGCCAGGTATACCTGCGCCATACCGCCCCGGGCCACGTGACGGACCAGTTCGTAGCGGTCGTTGAAGACGCGCGCCGCGGCGCGTTCGGGCCGCGCGGGACCTCCCGTCCCGCTCGGCGGGGTCGGCTGCGTCATCGTTCAGAGCCTTTCACACCGGGGTCCTAGGGACCCTGCAGAGCCGCTTGCAGCACGGCTTTGGCGATCGGTGCTGCGATGACCCCGCCGGTTGCCTCCCCACCCTCGGGTTGGTTCTCGACCAACACCGCCACCGCCACCTTGGGCTGGATGGCGGGAGCGAAGCACACGAACCAGGCGTGGATCGTGTTGTTGCCGGTTTGCGCCGTTCCCGTCTTGCCCGCGACGTCGATGCCGGGGATCCGTGCCGCGGTGCCGGTGCCCGACTGCACCACGGTGGTCATCAGCTGGGTCATCTGGGTCGCGGTCTGCGCCGAGGTGGCCGTCAGCCACGGTGAGGGCTGGTAGGTGCGGACCACCTGGCCCTGGGAGTCGGCCACCTGGGCCAAGATGTGCGGCTTCATGATCACGCCGCCATTGGCGATCCCGGCCGCCACCAAGGCCATCCCGAGGGGCACGGCCTGGACGTTCTGCTGGCCGATGGCCGACTTGGCCAGCCCGGGCAGGTCGTGGGCGAAGGTGCTGGCGGCGGGGAACAACGACTGGGCCGCCTCCGGCAGGTCGATGGGCAGCCTCTGGTCGAAGCCGAAGCCGGTGGCCTCGTCGGCCAGGGCCTGGGCGCCCAGATCGAGGCCGATGGCCGCGAAGCCGCTGTTGCACGACACCCGGAACAGGTCGGGCAGCGGGCCGCCGCACACCTCACCGCCGAAGTTGCGGAGCACCTGGCCCCCGGTCTGGGGGAGGGGCAGGGCGGGCAGCTGCGGGTAGGCCTTGGTCGCCAGGTCGGGTCGCTTGTCGAACACCGCCGAGGCGGTGATCATCTTGAACGTCGACCCGGGGAAGAAGCGGCGGCGGAAGCTGGCCGCGAGGAGGGGCTGGTCGGTGTTGGCGTTCTGCGCCTGCCAGTAGCTGCGGACCTGAGTCTGGTCGTGCGCGGCCAACGGGTTCGGGTCGAACGACGGGTTGCTCCAGAGGGCCAGAATGGCCCCCGTCGAGGGGTCGAGGGCGACCACGGCGCCCTTGCGGCTCCCGAGCTGGGTCTTGGCCAGCTGCTGCAGTTTGTTGGACAGGGTGAGCGTGACGGTCTGACTGCGGTCCTGCTTGACGGTGAGGTCCTTCAGGCTCTTGGGCAGCTGGAACGGTGCGTTGGCCCCGGTCAGGTCGGCGTCGAAGGTCCGCTCGGCTCCCTCCAGGCCGTAAGTGAAGGAGAAATACCCCGTGACCTGCCCGAACAGGTCGTTGGTGGGGTACGTCCGCTGGTATTTGAAGGAGTCCGAGGTGGGTTGAGAGTGGGCCAGGATCACCCCGTCGGCGGAGTTGATGTCGCCCCGCTTGGTCGTGAACTTGGCGAGGGCCAATCGGGTGTTCAGGCGGTTGTGGTCGAGGCCGGTCGCCCGCACCACCTGGACGTAGTTGAGCTGGCCGAACAGCACCAGGAACATCACGATCACGCCGATGCCGACGACGCGGATCTGGCGGTTCACGAGGCCACCTTCACGACAAGACCGTCATGTCGGTGGCGGCCGCGGCGACGGGCGTGGCCGAGTCGTTGCTGATCCGCAGCAGCAGCGCCAGCAGGATGTAGTTGGCGATCAGGCTGCTGCCCCCGTAGCTGATGAACGGCAGCGTCACCCCGGTGAGCGGGATGAGCCGGGTGACACCGCCGATGATCACGAAGGTCTGGACGGCGAGGATGAGCGACAGCCCGGTGGCGAGGAGCTTCTCGAAGTCCCGCTCGCAGCGCACCGCGATCCGCAGACCGGTGCCCACCATGAGCATGTAGGCGGCGAGGATGGCGGCGCCGCCCAGGAGACCGAGTTCCTCGGAGATGGCGGCGAAGATGAAGTCGGTGGCCGCGGCCGGTATCCGCTGCGGACTCCCGCGCCCGGGCCCGTCGCCGAAGACACCGCCGGCCGCCATGGCGAACCAGCCCTGGATCGTCTGGTACCCGCCCCCGGGCGTGTCGTACAACGTCCAGGGGTTGAGCCAGGAGTGGATGCGGCTCTGGGCGTGGCCGATCACCTTGAGGGCGAAAGTCGCCCCGACGGTGAACAGCACCGCGCCGAGGCCCAGGTACGCGTGCCGGCCGGTCGAGACCCAGAGCATGCCGATGAACAGCGCGAAGAACAGGAACGACGAGCCCAGGTCGTTCTCGAACAGGAAGATCATCAGCGACAGGCCCCAGGCGACAAGGACCGGTGCGATGTACTTGGGGTCGAGCACCATGAAGCGGCCGATGCGCAGCGTGCCTTTGGCCAGCAACTCGCCTCGTTCGACCATGTAGGAGGCGAAGAAGATCGCCAGGGCGATCTTGGCCAGTTCTCCGGGCTGGAAGGTCACGCCCCCGAGGCGGATCCACAGCCGAGCCCCGTTGATGTTGGTACCGACGACGGGTAGGAGGGGCATGAGCAAAAGGCCGATGCCGAGCAACGCGAAGATGTAGCGGTAGCGCTCGAGGTCGCGGGCGTGGCGCACGAGGAACAGCGTGAGCAAGAAGGCGCCGATGCCGATCGCGGTCCACAGCGCCTGGAGGCCGGCCAGATGGTGGTCGAGGCGGGCGATGAAGACGTAGCCCACGCCGTTGAGCAGCGCCGCGGTGGGAAGGAGGATGGGATCGGCGTAGGGCGCCAGCTTGCGCATCCCGAGGTGCGCCACCAGCAACAGAGCGCAGATGATGCCGAGGAACGGCCCGATGTTGGCCGGCAGCGAACCGGCCTTGCCCAGGCTGGCCAGCATGTACAGACCGCCGGTGAGCATCACCGCCAGGACGATCAGACCCAGTTCGGTCCGCCGCCGTGCGGGGAGCCGGTAGGTGGGGTTGGCGGCGGCTATCGCCACACGCCACCTCGTCGCGGCACCGTCACGGGGCGGGGAGCGTGGTGACCACCGGCGCGGTGGTCGTCGTCGCACCGGTGTCCGGCGGGGTCGTGGTGGTCGTCGTCGTTCCCTGGGCGAGTTGGGTCTTCTCGGCCTGCAGGCGCGTCACGTAGTCCCGGGCCTGGCCGAGCGACGGTTCTTCCTTTCCGGCGCGCAGGTCGCTCAGGCGTGACGGCAGGACGTCGCTGGTCCGCACGGCCGTCTTCTGAGCGACGGTCGGCTCGAACCACAGCAACCCCCCGGGTCGACCCTTGAAGATGGTGAGCTCGTCGCTGGTCAGCCCGACGAAGTAGCTGCCCCGGGCGTACCAGGCGACGGCAAAACCGGCCCCCGCCACCAGGGCGATCAGGAGGACCAGGAAGCCGACGACCCGAAAGGTAATTGCCCGGCGTGTGGGCGCCGCGGGGGCGGCCTGGCGTGGTGCCCGGCGGAAGCGCCCGCCACCGAACGAGTCGCGACCGGCGACGCTTTCCCCAGTGTCTGCTTCGTAGACCGGGATGGGGCTCGGGATCTGGAGGCCGGGATCGGATTCGAGCGCCATCGATGCGGTCAACGAGAGGTCGTCGTCGTCGACCACGTCGACCACCACGACGGTGATGTTGTCGTTCCCGCCCCGGTTCTTGGCCGCCGAGACGAGCTCCCGGGCGGCGTCGTTGGGATCGGCCAGGCGGCGCATGATGCTGGCCATCTGGAGGTCGCTCAGTTCCCGGGGCAGGCCGTCGCTGCAGAGCATCAGCCGGTCACCCTTGAGCGGGAGGAGCTGGAGCACGTCGACGTTGACCACCGAGTCGACGCCGAGGGCCCGGGTGAGGACGTGGCGCTGCGGGTGGACCGTGGCCTCGACCTCGGACAGCTGGCCGTCGTCGACCAGCTCCTGGACCAGCGAGTGGTCGGTCGTGAGCTGCTCCAGCTCCCCTTGGCGCAGGAGGTAGACCCGAGAGTCGCCGACGTTGACGATCGCCAGGCGGTCCTCGTTGTCCTCGTTGACCAGGGCGACCGCGACCAGGGTGGTGCCCATGCCGTGGAGCTCGGGGTCGTTTTGGCCCCGTTCCCAGATGGTGCGGTTGGCCTGTTCGGCCGCCTCGACCAGCCCCTCGGTACCGCCTTTGCGCTGGTACGTCGCCTTCAGGGCTTCGACGGCGGCGAGCGATGCCACTTCGCCCGCGGCGTGGCCGCCCATGCCGTCGGCCACCGCGAACAGCCCGTCGGTGACCAGCAGCTGGTCCTGGTTGTTGGCCCGGACCCGACCGACGTCGGTAGCCGATCCGGACCGCAGCGTGGTCATCGGGCCAGCTCCAGCACCGTCTTGCCGATCTGCAGGCGGTCGCCGCGCTGGAGCGGCACCGTCCCCGTGACCTGACGGTCGTTGATGAACGTCCCGTTGGTCGAGCCCAGGTCTTCGACGTACAGCGAGCCGTCGCGCCGGAAGACCCGGGCGTGCAGGGTCGACACGAAGGTGTCGTCGGGCAGGGCGACGCCGCAACCGCTGGCCCGTCCGACGGTCAGCTCCTCACCGAGCTCGAACATCTGGCCATACTGTTCCGCCGGTTCCAGCAGGACCAGGCGCTCCGGGCCGCTGCTGCCGCCCGCCCACGCCGGGCGCAGGTTCGGGTTCGGGTTCGGGTTCGCCGAGGCCGATCGGGGCGGGGCCGCCGGGGGGACGACGGCCACCTGGACACCCTTCGGTTCGCGCAGCTCCACCCACACCGCTCGGATGACGCGGAAGAAGAAGAGGTACAGCAAGCCGAGGAAGATCAACTTGAGAGCGGTCAGGAGTGAGTCAGGCATTGTGTCGAGCCTTGCGGCCTACTGGGCCTCGAACCTCAGGTGGGTGGAGCCGATCGTGATTTCGTCACCATGTTGGAGCCTGTGGCTATGGATACCCATTCCGTTGACTTTCGTGCCGTTGGTGCTGCCGAGGTCGACGACGACGTAGCCGCCCCCGCCGTCGGTCGCCTGGCGGACCTCGACGTGGCGGCGGCTGGCATTGACGTCGCCCAGCACGATCTCGCATTCCGGGAGCCGCCCGATCGTGACGGGGGCCGCCCCCAGGCCATGGCGGCTGCCGTCGGGGAGGACCAGTGACGCCCCGGCGCCCTCCGAAGCCTGCATGTCGCCCGAGACGAGCAGCATGCCCGGGGCCAGGTCCGGGTCGGTCGTCATCTCGACGGTGACGGCGCCGATGAAGACGTAGTTCTCGGCTCGGGCGTAGTCCCGGGCGACCGAGATCAGTTCGCTGACGAGCTCGTCTTCGATGGGCTCCAGGCGCGCTCGGTCGGCGGGTCCGAGCGCGACGGTGAAGTGGTTGGGCGTGAGGGTGCCGCGAGGGGCGACGGTGCGATGGACGTCCATTTCCCGGGTGAGGCGACGGCCGATCTCGACTGGTTGCAGCCCGCTACGGAACGCCTTGGCGAAGGCGCCCTCGACGAGGCGCTCGAGCCGTCGCTCGAACTGCTGGAGTCCCATGGTCGCCGATGATGCTATCGAGGACGGTGCCAGGCGTCCGGCCGTGGGGCTCGTGGGGTTCGTGGGGTTTGCCGGGGGCGCTGTGGCCCGGCCGGCGCTAGCCTGTCGGTTCCACTCGGGCGAGTGGCGGAATAGGCAGACGCGCAGGATTCAGGTTCCTGTGTCCGAAAGGATGTGGGGGTTCAAGTCCCCCCTCGCCCACCACCACGCGCAGCCGGGCCCCCGAGCAGCACACAGGCACCGGCGTCGTGCAGATGGCGACTGCGACGGCCACTTGTACGTCGGACCGTCGCGTTCGACGGGGACTCCGCTGCGGCTATCGGGTTCTCGGTGGCTCAGCCCGGCAGGAGCTGGTTGATGCTGACCACATCGCCGGAGGGGCCGGAGGGACGGGCGGTCACGCGTGCCGTGCCGTCGGCACCGAACACGTAGACCTTGTCGAGCGTGGTGGCGACCACACCGCCTGACGCCGTCGTCGTCAGGGCCGTGACCGGCGAATCGGTGTACCAGCGGCTGAGGGGGGCCAGGCTCTCGTACGTCAGCACCTGCACTCCTGAGCCGTCACCGACGAAGAGCCGCCCACTCGCGCGCGACCCGGCGGTCACCGTTGTCCGGCCTGCCGTGGTGCTCGGGGCGATGGAGGCGGTACGGGTGACCGTCAGGCCGTTGGTGTCGATCTCGGCCACGCGGTGGGCGGCGCCATCGACGACGTACAGCCGCCCACCCTCGGGAGACACGGCAATGCTGGCCGTCGAGAGGTCACCGTTGCCGAACTCCTCGGGCAGATCGATGCAATGGGCCCACCCCCCGTTCAGGCTGAGGGTGTGCACCTCGGCCCGGGTATCGCCGGTGGTGGGGCCGGCGGTGACGGTGGTGGCGCCGGTGGTGGCGGCGGCGGCGGTGCCGGCGGCGGCGGTGCCGGCGGCGGTGCCTGGGCCGGTGGTGGCGCCGGCGGCGGTGGCGGTCGGAGGCCGGAGGTACAGCGTGTAGAGGGCCTGGCGATCCGGCGCCAGGGTGTGGGTGCGGCCGATGCCCTGCATCTCCTCGGGCGGCTCCTTCTCCCGGCCGAACACACCGTCGACCGCGCCACTTGCCAGGTCGAGGTTGCTGACCACGTACCGGTCGGGGGCCTGGGCGGGGAGGTAGGAGATCACGAACACCGACCGGTTGTCGGTCGAGAACGCCTCGGGCGTCAGGCTGCCGGCCAGGTCATGGCGGGTCACCGAGCCGGACTTGAGGTCGACGACCACGATCGTGGTGGCGGTGCGCCCAGCAGGCATGTAGCCCGTCGGGGTCGCCGGGGCAGGGTCGGGGGCCGACAACGCCGCCATCGTGGCGTCGCCGGACAGCGCCTTCACCACCAGTCCCGCGGGGACGCGGATGCTTCGGCGGACGGACCCGTCGCGAGCGTCGCGGACCACCAGCTGCTCGCCCGACGTCGCCACGACGGTGGCGCCGTCGGCGGCGATCACCCCGCCCACCACCCGGTATTGCAGGTTGCCGCTCGGCAGCGACACCGCTTCGACCCCTTGCGAGGTCGTGAGCAGGGCCAGAGCGCTCGAAGTGGCGGACGTCGAACTGGTTGACCGGTTGGCGTGTCGGGTCGATCCGCTGCGGCACGCCGTGAGCAGCGCGCCAAGGACAAGGACAACGACAGCCAGTGCGGTCGCCGACCGGCGGTGGGGGAAGACGGGCATGACGATCACCTCCACCGCTCATACACCGCAGCCGGTGTCACGGTTCCCAATCCAGGCCTGTCCGTCGCGGGTGGCCGGAGTACAAACCGTCGTGGGGACGACGGTTTGCGCTCCGGCCTCCGGGTCAGCGGGCTCCTACGGGATGGATTCGGCGATCGCCAGGGCGCGCGCCTTGGAGATGTCGCCCTCGATCCGCAAGGTCACGGCCCCGGCCTGCCAGACCAAGGTGTTGGTGGCCAGGCGCAAGGTGTCGGGGAAGACATCGCCAGCGGAGTCCCGGTAGAACAGGGCGTGGGGTGCACCGGCCAGCCAGTAGGCGCTCTGGCCGCGCAGCGTCAGGGCCTCGATGGTTGTGTCCGGCCCGGCCAACTTCCCGAAGAAGCCCGCCTCGAGCTGCGCCCGGAACTCGGTGAGCAACAACCCCACGCCCGTTTGCGCGGCACCCGGCAGCTGCAGGTCCGGTCGCGGCAGGTACACCAGCGACACTTCGCCCTCAGGCGGCGGCGTGGACACGTACACCGCGTCGGGGTGGTCGAAGGGCACCATCGTGGGCAGGCGCACCGGGAACCCGACCCGCTTGCTTGCCTGATCGAGGGTGACCGCCTGTCCAAAGCCGAGGGGCGCCGTGCCTGCAGGCAGACGGGGTACGGCCGGCCGCGCCCCCGTCGTGATGTGCACGCTCTCCAAGCCGAGCAGGTCGGCCGCGGCCTTCCGGGCACCAGGCGAGATCGCCAACGTGGCCGCCAGCACCGCCACCACGGTGGCGAACACAACGACGGCGACCAAGGCCGGCCGCCCCCGTACGCCCGGCCGCCCCCGCATGCCCGCCCGGCCCGGTACGCCAGTAGCGGAACCGCCCCGCACCCTGGGCCTCCCCCGCACCCCGGGCCGCCCCCGCAAGACCCCGCGCCGCCCCCGCATGCCCGCCCGAGCTGGCCCCGCCTCGAGTCGCGCCGCGACGGTGTCGGTGATCGCCGGGGTCACCGGCCACGTCAAGTGGGCCGCCAGCTGCCCGAGCCGCGTCTCAACGTCAACCGGAGAGCGAGACTCAGACATCGAACGCCTCCGCGGGCAGGGCCTGGCGAAGCCGGGCCAGCGCTCGGTGCAGCCGTGACTTGGCGGTACCGAGCGCGCAGCCCAGCACGGCCGCGGTTTCCGCCTCGCTGAGCTCGGCGAAGAAGCGCAGCGCCACCACCTCGCGGTCCCGTTCGCCCAGCGCCCCAACCGCGTCGAACAGCGCCCGGTGCTCCATGGCCGCGATGACCGTGTCCTCGGCGGATGGGGCCGCCTCCCCCGAGGCGCCCAAGGCGCCCGCGGCGCCCGCGGCGCCCATGGCCCCCGAAGCGCCCGAAGCCCCCGAGGAAGGGAGCCTCGCACCGCCCCCCGGGCGCCCTGACCCCGCACCGCCCGCCAGGCGCTCCGCCAACCGGGCCCGGCGACCGCTGCTCCTGCGCCGGTTGCGCGCCTCGTTGGCGACGATGCGCAACAGCCAGGGTCGGAACGGGTCGTCGGCGCGGAACCGGTCCAGGGCATAGAACGCCTTGACCATCGCCTCACTGGCGGCGTCATCCGCGTCGGCGGCGTTGCCCGTGATCAGGATCGCCACCCGGAATGCCACCTCCTCGTGGGCGCGCACCAACTCCCGATAGGCATCGACACTTCCGCCCTTGGCTTCTCGCACCAGGGCTTGCTGCGCCTGCAGCCGGTCATCCAGTGGGCGGCCCTCCACCGACGTCTGCTCTCTTACACCGGCACGGTCAGTATGGTTCCCAGCCGATGGCCGAGTACTCGACCCGACTTCGCCAGCTGGTCATGGACCCGGCCGTGCTGACGCACCTTCCCGAGCCGATCCAGTTGGCATCGGGGGAGATGAGCCGGGATTTCATCGACGCCAAGCTGGCGGTGGACGATCCCGACGACCTCGAACTGGTCGGTGTCGCCATGACGGCCGCGGCGCACGATGCCGGCGCCGACTTCGACACCGTGGGGGGACTCGTGCTGGGCGCCGTCCCGTTCACCTTCGCCGTGGCCCAGGCGGCCCGGGCCCGGTGGTTCCTCATCCGCAAGGAGCCGAAGGGGCGGGGCACCAACCGCTTCGCCGAAGGAGCTCGAATCGGGCCGGGCAGCCGGGTGATGCTGGTCGACGACGTCATCACGACCGGCGGTTCCATCCAACTGGCCTATGAGCGGGTCCGGGCCGAAGGCGCCGAGGTGGTGTTCGCCACCACGCTGGTCGACCGCGGGGACCGGGCGGCGCCGTTCTTCGAGGCGGCCGGCGTTGCGTACGTGCCGATGCTGACCTACCGGGACTTGGGGATCGAACCCGTAGGCTAATTGCCGAACGTTTGTCGGGAAAAGGAGATTTGGACCACTCACATAGCGGGGAAAATCCTCCCGCGACGCTGAGAACGCGTCGCGGGAGGCATTTACCCAACTCTTACCATCGAAATCCGCTTTTCGACCTGACGTGCGGCAACAAACGTCAGTGCGGGAGCTTGTTGACCTTGAACCAAGCGTCGATTTTGGCCTGCGCGTCCGCCTGGAGTTGCGGCATCACCGTGGCCGCGCTCGCTCCGCCCGCGATCTTGTCCACGGCCGTCTTGAACAGACTGTGGACATCGGCAAAGGCGGGAATCCAGGTAGCGGCTTCGGTGGAGGCGTTGGGGAGACCGGCGAGCCAGACGGCCGGATCCACCCCCGCGACCTGCTTCGTCCCCGCCGCGAAGGCGTCGGTATTGGCCGTCAGGGCGGGCATGGCGCCGAAACCGCCGTATGCCAGTTGACGTTCGTGGCCCGGGTCCACGGCAAACGACTTCAGCACTTCCCACGCCAGGTCGTGCTGCGTGCCGGCCACCACGATGGCTCCGGCGTTTACCTCGAGCGGTCCGAAACGTCCACCCGGCCCGGCCGGCAGGGCCGCCGCCTTCCACGCGAACGGGACCTTTGTCCCGAATGGGCTGTCGATCTCGCAGCTGCACAGGTCGATCATGGCCAGTTTTCCCGCCCGCCAGGCCGCTTGCTCCTCGTTACCGTTATTTTCGGGTCCGGCGAGCTTGGCGAGCTCTGCCGCACTGGGTTGCACATGATATTTACCGAGTAAATCACCGGCGAATTGCGCGCCTTGTATCGCAGCCGGCATGTCGAACTCAGCCTTCTTTTTCGACACGTTATAGAAGTGACCACCGAAGCTGAAGAAGAGATATTCCGCTGGAATTCGGGCCACTCCGAATTGCACGATTTGGGTGGGATCGAATCCCGCCTGCCCCGAGTGTTTTCCCGCCTGATCGACGGTGAGTGTCTGAGCGGCCTGGAGGAACGATGCCGGATACGCCCACGAGTTGTCGCTCCACGACGCGGGCGGGGCGGGGAGACCGGCTTTGGAGAACAGGTCGACGTTGTAGGCCAGGGCGTGGTTCTGAACCGCGACCGGGACGCCGGGGATGGCTTTGGTCCCGCCGTAGTAGCTCGACAGCGCGGCGGCCGACGTTGCCTGGGTCGAGAAGGAGTTGGTGGAGACCCCGTCCCGGCGGAACAGCGGGCGCAGGTCCAACCACATGTGCTGGTCGGCCAGGCGCGACAGGTTGGCCTGACCGATGCCGAGAACGATGTCCGGAGCCGAACCGCGCGACACCAGGGTACGAAGTTGGGTCTCGGCCGCGGTCGCCGAGGTGGCCCGGAGAAAGTCGATCCCGACCTGCGGATGGGCGGCGATGAACGCCTGGGCGAGGGTTTGCTGGACCTGACGCTGAGCGGCGGTGTTGCCGCCGTCGAACCCGATCAGGATCTGGACGCGGCCGGTCAGCTTCTTGGGGGCGGCGGCCTTCTTCTTGGAGTGGCAGGCGGCCAGCAGGCCGGCCGCGCCGGTCGCGGTGAAGCCCGTGACACCGAGTTTGAGGGCGCCCTCGACGAACTGGCGTCGGGAGAGCGTGGAGAGCGGGGAGAGCGGGGAGAGCGGGAGGAGCCGGGAGGGCCGGTTCGGGGCGTCACTGTCCTCACCGCCATCCGTTTGGTTCCCTGGTTCCGTACTAGGTGTCATGAGTTGCTTCTCCCGCGCGTGCCCGTCCGCCGTGACCGCACCAGGATGGTCGCATAGGGAGCCCAGTTGGTCGCGGCAACCGCCTCAGTGGGCCGGCTCAACGGCTTGGTTTACCCTTTTGATGCGATCTTGCCGGGCGACTGAAGAACACTGAAAGACAGAATCTACACTTGGCCGCTTCGTCGGCTACTGTCAAGCCATCAAAGCGAGCAGATAGCGAGCAGATGAGGTGTTCGATCCGGCGGGTTGGGCAAATCGGGA
>JAUTXN010000112.1 GCA_030838045.1 Acidimicrobiaceae bacterium | reverse complement strand
CCGCACCCTCCGATAAACACCGCCGGACGGAACGATGTCCTGTGGTCGTCGACCGGCGGCAACCGGAACGAAGTCCTGCGGGCACCTCACCCCGCTCCCGAGCGGAACGATGTCCTGCTGGTCAAGACCTAAGCATCGAAATCTTTCCGAGCACCGTCGGACCTGACGCCTGGCTCGAGTTGCGTATCCTCTGCTCACAGCGGCCGGCGATGAACGGGAGGCCCGCCGGTGGATACAGCCTGGTCTATCGGTTCGGAACGGCCCAGGCGGGCCACGCCGCCCACGGCCTCGAAGGTGTCGTTTCCATTCCGGCGGTAACCGGCCAGTGGAACTCGGTGACACTGAAGCCGGTGGACGATATCGCGGCTCTTTGGCCGGACCTGCAGGCCGACGACAACAGCATGCGGGGGCTGTGGCTCGGCGCTACGGGCGTGAACTCCTCAGTGGCCGAAGGATATTTCGACTATCTGCGGTTCGATCGCGATGCAGCAGGTGATGTTCCTCTGGCGGTCCAGTCCAGATTGCTCGACGCCTACCGCCCGCAGTTTTCGGAACTGTCGATCTATTCTGGCCTAGAGGTTTCGCTGGAAGGTAACCACATCAACTGGCTCGGCGGCGACCAACACCTATACCAATACCCGGGCTCCGCGGTCCTCGAGGTCGATCCGACGTTCGCGACTTTCGCCAGCGACCTGATCCATCAACGAGGTGGACTGTCCTCCACGAATCATCCCTTCACCGCCAGCGTGGCGCCGGATGGAACTCCGCTCCAGCAGGAGACCCTTCGCCGAGATGTAGCCAAGGTGCTTCTTGGTAACCGAGCGAATCACTCCGACATCTTCGAGGTTGGCTACCGCAGTCGGGGCAGTTGCAACCTCGAGACCCATATGGGCCTTTGGGACACATTGTCGCGAAACGGCCTGTGGTTGACCGGCAATGGAGCCTCCGATAATCACGACGGAAGCGTGGGAAGCTGGGCGACCGATACGAACCGGTTCTTCACGCACGCCTGGTCGCCATCCGCGGGGTTGCCCGATCTCATGGCCTGTCTGGCCAGCGGGCGGGTATTCGTCGGGGAGATGGGGAGCTTCAGTGGTGCTCTCGACATCAGTGTCGAGGGAAATCCGATGGGATCGATATCGGTGTTGCCCGGACGCCTACAGCGCACCCTGACGATCTCCGGATCGCAGCTCCCCACCGGTGGGTCGGTCGAAGTGGTTCAGGGGCCTGTCGATTACGGGGGGGTGGCCACCCCTGATCCTGGTACCAATGTGGTCACGACCTTGACCGCCTCCCTCGTCCAGGGCGGGGCCGATGTCTTGCTCGACACGTCGGCGTCGAGCTTCGTACGGCTGAACGTGCTCGACGGCAGCGGCAAACGCGTCGGGTTCAGCAATCCCGTCTGGCTGCTGAACGAACGACCTCCGACTGCTATTCCCGGTCCACGGTTGGCACCCGACACTTCCGCCTGAGCAGCGAGGCCGTGCCGCCCGGGCTGCCTGGGCGCAGGACGCTTGAACAACTCGATGGTGGTGAGCAAACCGGCCCGCGTTGCCGGGTGGATCTGGAAAAGGAGTGCCACTTTCATGGCCGAGATCTCGGAGTACGAACAGCAGCAGGTCGACACGGCGAACGCAACGGGGCGGACGCCGGTCGTGTTCGTACACGGCTTGTGGCTGCTGCCGAGTGGCTGGGACCGCTGGCGGAGGGTATTCGAGGAGGCCGGCTACAGCACCCTGGCGCCCGGATGGCCCGACGATCCCGAGACCGTCGAGGAGGCGAAGGCCCACCCCGAGGTGTTTGCCCACAAGACGGTGGGCCAGGTGGCTGATCACTATGAGGCGGTGATCCGCAAGCTGGACAGACCGCCCGCGGTTGTCGGCCATTCGTTCGGCGGTCTGCTGGCCCAGATCCTCGCGGGCCGGGGACTGGCATCGGCCGCAGTCGCCATCGACCCGGGACCGTTTCGCGGCGTGCTGCCCCTTCCGATCTCAGCGCTCAGATCGGCGGCGCCGGTGCTACACAATCCGGCCAACCACGGCCGCGCCATTCCCCTGACCTATGAGCAGTTCCGCTTCGGCTTTGCCAACGCCGTCAGTGAGGACGAGGCGAAGCAGCTTTACGACACCTTCGCCGTGCCGGCGCCGGGAGCACCGCTTTTCCAAGCGGCCACGGCCAACTTCAATCCCTGGACCGAGGCGAAGGTCGATAGCAAGAATCCCGACCGCGGCCCCCTCCTGATTATTTCCGGGGAAAGGGACAACACAGTGCCCTGGGCCATAGCCAATGCCTCGTACAAGCGCCAGAAGCGCAATGCCGGCGTCACCGAGATCGTGGAAATTCCCAATCGGGGCCACGCCTTGACCATCGACAGCGGCTGGCGGACGGTGGCGGACACCGCCCTCGGGTTCGTGCAGCGATTCGTCCAACCCTGACGCGCAACGACACCGGTCGCGCCGACTTGACCGTGACCGTCACTAGCCGGTCCTAAATCATGTCTGGGAAAGGGGACCGGGTCGCGCCTCGGGCGCCGAGGGCTTCCCCGCCCGAGGCGCGGTCAACGCCGGGCGTGGCGCGGCGCGTCCCGGCCCCGGCAGGTGCGTTCGGCGCAGCTGAGCGGGGCATTTCCCCAGATTTCATTCGACAACCGCCGGATCCGGCCGTCCTTCGTGCATGTCCGACGGGGTATCAGGGTGTTACCGCGGCGCACACGGTCGCGGGATTTGAAGTCCGTTCGGGCGGGCAGAACCAGCCGGCTTCGATCCAGCCCGCCGCGTCCTTGCCGTCTTTGAGCCGTGCCGTTCCGTGGACCCAGGTCCCACTCGGCGTGTACCGATCCACCAGGAATCGCGCCCCCGATTGGACCGTCCCCACGCCCTGGTCCGACGGGGCGGCCGGGAATGGGCGCAGGAGGATGTCGCGTGCGCACACGACACCGACTCCCCCCGCCGCCGGTCGCACGTCGGTATTCCGGGCGCAGAACGTGGGTCGGGCCGGCTTCGCCGTTCGCCCCGACACGACGATCACGCCTGCGCCGATGAGAAGCGCGGCTATTGCGGCCACGCCGGCGATCACGACCGGGCGGCGCACGGGCTTCGACCGGTCTGGTGCTGCTGTTGCTGGGCCGGCGGGCGGTCGTGGGCGCGAGGGCGGCGGTGCGGTCGGTGTTGGGGTGCGTATGCCGTCGCGCAGGGCGAGCAACTCGTTCTCGAGGGGTCGCATCTTCTCGCGCTCATCGGGTGACGGCTCGCTGCCGTAGGGCGGGAGCGTCGACCGGCCGAAGAGGTGGGCGTACCCCAGCAACGCTTCGATGGGCGGTGGGCTCTTGGATTGGGGGTTCTCGAAGTCCCCCACCCGGCGCGCCGCGTACGCCCCGGCCGGGCGTTTCATCACCTCACCGAGAAGCCTCCCGAGCTCCTTGCGGTTGAGCGGACGGTGTTGGAACCCGTCCGTCCGGAGTTCCCGAAGGCGGTCGGCCAGCGCTCGACGGGTTGATTCCGATCGATCCGAGGTAGATGGGGCGTCCATTTGTTTCTCCCGGACGCCTCTACCCAAAGCCCGGTCGGAAATACCGGCGAACCACCGGTGATCCGCCATCATTGCCATAAGAACCCATGGAAACACCCCAGAGTGTTCGTACCGTCGTTCGGGGGACGCCACCAACGGCGCCTCGACAACCAAACGAAAGGGAGTACCGATGAAAGCGATGAAACGGTTCGGCCTCTGGCTCACCCTCGGCATCGGGATGGTGGCGATGGCATCACCGGCGCTGGCGGCCAACGGCAACGGTGTCAAGTACACCCACGCCTCGACGCTCACCCAGGAGCAGTGCACGGTGTTCGAGAATTACCCCAAGCCGGGGGTGCCGGTTCGAACATGGACCGCCGCCCGGCGTTCCCCCACGGGGCAGACGCACCATCTCGGGGTCCGCTACACGTACAACTCCTACGCGCTGGTCCTGGATCACTCGCGCACGACTTCGCCATCGTGGGGCTTCGTCGCCAAGTCGTGTCTCACCGACCCGTATGCGTACGACGGCGCCGGGCACCGACTGGGTGACCTCAGTGCTATCGGCGGCAACGGTGCCGTCAAGGCGGTGCCCGTGAGTGCCGCGCACGACGGCAAGAAGACCGTCGCCACCCTGCACGTCGGCAATGGCACGGTCGGCACGTTGCGCAGCGCCGCCCGATCCTTCGTGATCGGCAACGTGCGGGACGGGGATCCGTTCCAGATCACGACGGCCCACTGCGGCCACCACAACCCGGAGCAGTGGATCCTCGGCTACGCCCCCAACTCCGGGCGCTGGGGCTATGCCCAGGCTCGAGTCCTCCCTGCCTGTGCGTAGCTAGCGCCTGGCAGCAGTTCGGTCGCAGGGGGCCGGCGCCTCGCCGGCTCCCTGCGGTCCCATCCATCGATACAGTTCGTCCGTGACTCGTCCCGCCGCACCTTTGGCCGCGTTCGGTTTTGGCCTGGCGAGCGGCATTGTCGTCACCCGCCGCTCGCACCGCTCGCCCCTGTCGCCGGGTTGGGCACTTCCCGTTGCTCGGACGCGGCTGCGGCGCTCGGACCTTCCGGTAGGTGGAACCCTGGCCCTCGGGACAGCGCTGGTCCTGCGCCGGTCTGGCAAACCGGCGGCCGCCCTGATCGTGGCCGCGCTCGGCCTGGGCGCCGCGGCCGGAGCGTTGGGCACCGGCCTGGCCGACCCCCTTCCTGCCACGAGTTAGCGCGGGTTGCCGATTCCGGCAGCACGATTTCCAGCCCCGACCGCGTGCGAAGGAGGACCTTCCATCGCGTTGGACGCCCGGCGCAACGATGATCGCTCGATCAGGTTCGGGAGGCAATCTCGGCCGCTGCCCGCGCCGGCCGACCCCTTGAGTACGGTTGCGTCTGTGGGATAGTTATGTCTTTGTGGGCGTTCTATGGTCGTCCAGCGCTCTAACTCGCCCACAAAACCACAGAACGCCCACAGACGTGGCGGATCCCCTGACCGGCAGGCACCCGGTGGCTGCGCTGCTCTCTATGTTGGTTCGCCGGCTGGATCGGCGATCTGCAGGTCGTCTCGATAGAAGTCGTAGGCGTCCTGATACTCCATGACCCGGGCGACGTCACGGATCAGGTCCTCGGGGTACCCGGCGCGGCGCAACAGGTGGAAACCCAGCTCCATCCCGGAGGCGATGCCGCCGGCGGTGATGATCCGCCCGGCGTCGACGACCCGGGCCCGGCTGATCAGGCAGGCGGGCGCGATGTCGGCCAGCCGGTCGATCGGCACCTTGCCCGGCGGTTTGGCCTCCACCCGGTCGGGTTCCTTGCGGCTCGTGGCCGGGAGGCCGTCGAGCAGCCCCATCTTGGCGTAGACCCAGGAGCCGGTGCAGACACTGGTCAACAGCGTTTCCTCGGGCTGGCTGCGGACGAACTCGTGCAGGCGGCCGTTGCGGATCTCCTGTCGTGTCCCGAATCCCCCAGGAACCACGAACGCGTCCATGGCGGGCCGGTCGGAGAACGAATAGTTGGGCAGCACCGTGAATCCCGCCTGGGCCTGTACCGGGCGCATCGCGTCGGCGATCAGGAATGCCTCAAGTTCGGGATCGAAACGCCGGGCCACCGAGAACACCCCGTGGGGCGCCGCGAAGTCGAGGATCTCGACGTCCTTGAACACATAGATACCGATTCTGAATCCGCTGATAGGCATGCCGACTCCTCTGGTCCGACCTGAAACTGACCTGTCCCGGGCCCCGAACTTAGGGCGTCGGCCCTGGTCGTACCGCCTGACCGGGCGACGGTCGTACAATGGTGACGCCACTCGTGGCCCACGCAGGAATGCCCGTTCGCTGCGTTCACACCTCCCTCTCGGATCCGTCGAGGGGCCTCCCTGCAACGAGGAGTTTCGTGCCGACTGCTTCGCCTGTGTTGTCCCTCTCCGACTTGGGTTGGGACGACGACTGGGCAGCGGCGCTGGCAGACCAACCGGCTGCCGGGCTCACACCCGGCCGGGTGTCGCGCATCGACCGAGGGATCTCGACGGTCCTGACGGCAGCCGGCGCCGTCCGCGTCGCCGCCGTGGCGGAGCTCCGGCTGGCCGTGGGTGACTGGGTGGCGCTGGCGGGCGGGTCCGCGGATTCCGCCCCGATGGTCCTGGCGGCGATCTTGCCCCGGCGCTGCGCCTTCAGGCGGGTGAGCGACGATCCCGCGGCCCGAGAGCAGGTGGTGGCGGCCAACATCGACAGCGTCTTGTTGGTCGACGCCATCGACGGGCAGCTGAGTGCCCGACACCTCGAGCGCTACGTCGCGCTGGCCTGGCAGAGCGGTGCCACGCCGGTGATCGTGATCACCAAGTCCGACCTGGCGTCGCCCGCCGAGGTCGACCAGTTTCTGGCCGGCGTGACTGAGGTCGCCTCCGGGGTGGCCGTGCACATCATCAGTGCGGCAACGGGCGAGGGCCTCGAGCAGCTGGCCCCGTACCTGGCTCCGGGCCTCACGGTGGCGTTACTCGGCCTGTCAGGTGCGGGCAAGTCCACGCTCGTGAACCTCCTGGCCGGAAGCACGATCCTGGCCACGGGTGCCGTCCGAGGCGACGGGAAGGGGCGGCACACGACCACCTACCGGGAGCTGGTGCCGCTCGCCGGGGGCGGAATGGTCATCGACACGCCGGGCATGCGGGCCCTGTCGGTCTCGAGCGCGGCCGTCGGCGTCGCCCAGGTCTTCACCGATGTCGAGGATTTGGCAACCCACTGCCGATTCCCCGACTGCTCCCATACGACCGAGCAAGGATGCGCCATCGCGGCGGCCGTGGAGGCCGGGGAACTGAGCGTCGTCAGAGTCGACTCGTGGCGCCAACTGCTGAGCGAGACCACGGCCGAGTCCCCGCAGGTCACCCGGCTGCGTGTCGTGGAACGAAAGCGGCAGAAGGCGACGGCCAAGGCAGGCCGATCCCGGGCGCGGGCCACCCAGAAGAAGCTGGCGCCACCGCCGCAACTCTGAGCGTGGTCGACGACCCTGCGATGCGGGACGTGAGCATCTCCGACGAGGTGATCCGCCTCGGGCAGCTCCTCAAGCTGGCCGGCCTGGTCCAGTCCGGGGGCGACGTCAAGGCCGTCCTGGCCACCGGCGTCGTGCGCGTCAATGGCGAGGTGGAGATCAGACGGGGGCGCCGACTGCACCGCGGGGACGTGATCGCGGTGGAGCGCCATCAGTTGCGAGTCGTCTGACGGCGCCCCTTGGCGGCGCGCACATGGACCTGCCCGTCGAGGCCTGCGTGGACCAGGTGCGAGCGGCGTTGGCCGCGGCCGGCGAGGCGGTCTTGCAAGCGCCTCCCGGCGCTGGGAAGACCACGATCGTGCCGCTGCGGTTGCTCGATGAGCCATGGCTGGCGGGCGGGCGGATCGTCATGCTCGAACCGAGACGACTGGCCACGCGAGCGGCCGCGACTCGCATGGCCTCCCTGCTGGGCGAACCGGTCGGAGCGACCGTCGGATACTCCACCCGCGACGAGCGACGGGTGGGAGCGGGCACCCGCATCGAGGTGGTGACCGAAGGGATTCTCACCCGCCGCCTGCAGCACGATCCGTCATTGCCGGGCGTCGGGTTGGTCGTCTTCGACGAGGTCCATGAGCGCAACCTTCAGACCGACCTGGCCTTGGCGTTCACACTCGATGTCCGGGCCGGCCTCCGTCGCGACCTGCGGCTCCTGGCCATGTCCGCCACCTTGGACACCGGTGGGATCGCCGCCGTACTCGGTAACGAGGGCGTGCCCGCTCCGGTAATCGTCAGTGACGGCCGGCAGCACCCAGTCGAGATCCGGTGGTCGCCACCGGCGCTGCGACCGCGGCGGGGCGACGGTGGGACCGCCGCAGTGGTCGCGGCCGTCCTCGCGGCGGTCAAAGCCGACGGCGGCGACGTCCTCGTTTTCCTGCCCGGGGCGAGCGATATCCGCCGGGCCGAAGCCCGGTTGTCCCGGGCCGTTCCCGACGGCGTGGACGTGCTGCCGCTGTTCGGCGCCCTCCCGGCCGCGGAACAAGACCTGGCGCTGGCGCCCTCGCCGCCCGGGCGCCGGCGGATCGTGCTGGCCACCGACATCGCCGAGACCAGCCTCACCGTCGCCGGGGTCAGGGTCGTGGTCGATGCCGGGCAGGTGCGCTCGCCCCGCTACGACCCGAGCTCGGGCCTGACCCGTCTCCACACCGGCCCGGCGTCGCGCTCATCAGCCGACCAGCGCGCCGGTCGGGCGGGTCGGGAATCCCCGGGGGTGGCATACCGGCTGTGGTCGGAACACGAGCACGCCGGCCGGCGGCGGTTCCCCCAGGCCGAAATCCTGTCGGTTGACCTGGCTGGATTCGCCCTGGAGGTGGCCGTCTGGGGCACCACGGCGGGGGACCTGGCATTCCTGGAGGCCCCGCCGCAGGCTGCGCTCGACGAGGGTCGGGCATTGCTCGTCACGCTCGGCGCGCTCGACGGGGCGGGACGACCCACCGCCTCGGGCCGACGGATGGCCGATCTGCCCCTGCACCCGCGGCTGGCGCGAATGGTGGTCGGCGCCGTCGCGCTCGGACTGGGTGGCGTCGCATGCGCCCTGGCGGCGTTGCTCGAAGACCGCGACATCCTGCGGGGCCATCCCGACGACCTCAGCGTCGACGTCGCGGAACGGGTGTCGCTCATCGCCGACCCCAGCCGGCGCGGCGGGAAGGTCGACCGAGCCGCACTGTCATCGGCGCGCCGACGGGCCGCGTTGCTCGGCCGGCGGGCCGGTGTCGACCCACGACCGATCGACCTGGCGAGCTGCGGTCGGGTACTGGCGCTGGCCTATCCGGACCGGATCGGACAGGCCCGAGGCCGAGGCCGCTTTCGGCTTCGCACCGGCGCCGGGGCCTGGATGGCCGATTCCGATCCCCTCGCCAACGAGGCGTTCGTCGTCGCCGCCCAACTCGACGCCGATCAGGGCGACAGCCGGATACGCCTCGCTGCCGCGCTTGACCCGGGCGACCTCGAGGACGCTGCCGGTGCGCCGGTGACAACGGTGACGACCCTGGCATGGGACTCCGAACGCGACGATCTGCGAGCCACCGTCACCCGCTCACTCGACGCGCTCGTCCTCGGAACAACCGAGCGAAGGGCGGCCGCGGGACCGGCGGCCGCTGGGGCGCTGCTGGAGCAGGCGCGGATCAGTCGCTTGGGCGCCCTCCCGTGGACCGAGGGGGCGCGGGCGCTCCAGCAGCGGGTGGCTTTTCTGCGCCGGACATTCGGGGACAGTTGGCCCGACCTGTCCGACCGCGCACTGCTCGCCACGATCGACGAGTGGTTGCCTCCCTTGCTGGCTGCGGCGGTCGACCGCTCGGGACTCGACAAGCTCGACTTGACCCGAGTCCTGCGGACGCTCATCGCCCACCCGAGGCGAGCCGAGCTCGACGTCCTGGCTCCGACGTCGGTTGCGATCGGTCCCCACCGCAAGCTGCGGGTCGACTACGGCGCCGATCCGCCGACGGCGGCGGCCCGGATCCAGGAGTTCTTCGGCACCAGCCATCATCCAACCGTTGCCGGCGGACAGGTCCCGCTGGTACTTCACCTCCTGTCCCCCGCGGGACGCCCGGTCCAGGTGACCGCAGACCTTCCCGGCTTCTGGCGCGGCAGTTACGCCGCGGTTCGCAAGGAGATGGCGGGGCGCTATCCCAAGCACGCCTGGCCGACGGATCCCTCCGCTTTCAAGCGCTGATCACCGTCTGACAAGGTGCCCGGTCATCGACCCGGGCACCGAGCGTCGTGAACCTGTCTCCTGGTACCGCCAGTACCTGGAGCGCTGCAATCGTCACCGGTGGTCGCGTTTCCGGAGCACCGGTGGGAGCTGCGCCACTTGGCGATCGATGGTTGTTGGCTGGCGGCGCTCGAGGTCTGGGTGACCACCGACAACCTGCGCCTGCTCAGCCAACCGCGCTGAGTCGAGAACCGGCGTCTGCTTTACCCAGCCCGGTTCGGCGCGACGACGCGATGTCTAGGTGACACGCACGCCGGTCGCCTGGAGTCCCTTCGGACCCTGGGTGACCTCGAATTCGACGGTCTGGCCCTCCTCCAAGTTGCGATACCCGTCGCCTTCGATCGCGCTGAAATGGACGAAGACATCATCCCCGTCGCTGCGCGAGATGAAGCCGTAGCCCTTCTCACCGCTGAACCACTTGACCGTGCCGACAGACATTGAACGCACTCCTTCCGGCGCCGGACGATGAGGCCATCCGGCGGTTCGAGGTACAGAGTCTGGCAGGGAGTGACGCGCTCCGCCGCCTTGACCCGTTATGACCCGTCAATCGAGGCATCGATCGTGTCGTTAATTGGGGGCGTGACCCGCCGACGCGTGCCATTGCTGGCCGCACTGGCCCTGCTCGGCACCGCGACGGTCGCCTGCTCCTCCGGTCGCCCTTTCCCCAGATCGGCTGCGACCATGGCGCCGGTGACCACGGTGTCGGTCTCGACGGTGCCCGCGACCGGGCCGGCGCCCGCGGTCGAGCCCGGGGCAACGGGGGCGGGCGCCGCCCAGATCGGACCCGCGCCCCAACCTCCCACAACCGCATCCGGTCCGGCCCACACCACCGTGACAACGGCCCGGCCCGGATCCTCGACCACCGTCGGGGCGGTTGGAGGACCCACGATTGCCGGCTGCGCCCTCTTCCCCGCCGACAATCCGTGGCGGCGGGACATCTCCCGGGACCCGGTCGACCCCCGATCGAGCGCCTGGGTGGCCAGCGTCGGGCTCGGTACCCACCTCCACCCCGACTTCGGCGCCAACCCGACCTATGGGATCCCCTATGTGGTGGTGGCGGCCGGTCAACCGAAGGTGCCGATCACCTTCACCGCCTATGGCTCGCAGAGCGATCCCGGTCCCTACCCCGTGCCTCGCAACGCCCCGGTCGAGGCGGGCGGCGACGCCCACGTGCTGGTGGCATCGGGCGACTGCCACCTCTACGAGCTGTACGGCGCCTCGCCCGACGGCGGCGGCGGCTGGCGGGCCGCTGCGGGCGCCGTGTTCGACCTGCGCTCCGACCGGCTGCGGCCCGACACCTGGACGTCGGCCGACGCGGCCGGCCTGCCGATTCTCCCGGGGCTGGTTCGCTGGGATGAGGTGCAGGCGGGGCACATCGACCACGCACTGCGCTTCACCGTGTCGAAGACCCAACGGGGCTTCATCCATCCTGCGACCCACCAGGCCGGGTCGACGACCGATCCCAACGTCGCTCCGATGGGGGCTCGGTTCCGACTCAAGGCCTCGTTCGATCTCACAGCGTTCCATGGGGCCGCCCTGGTCGTTCTCCGGGCACTGCAGCGCTACGGCATGTTCGTGGCGGACAACGGCTCCAACTGGTTCGTCTCCGGAGCCACAGACAGCCGCTGGAACGACACCGACCTCGACCAGCTGAAGACCATTGCCGGCTCGGCCTTCGAGGTGGTGACGAGTGGGCCCGTCCTGCACTGAGTCCTGACCTGGGCGGATGCTGGCCTCTTGACATAGTCCTAGTTGGACTGTTACAACTTGGACTATGTCGAGCGAGAGCATGCCGGTGAGCTCGTTCGCCGTGCTCGGCCTGCTTTCCCAGTCCCCCGCCTCGGGCTATCAGTTGGCGCAGCAGGTCGACGGTCCGATCTCAAACTTCTGGCCGATGTCGAAGAGCAACGTGTATGGCGAGCTGGTACGGCTGGAGGAGCTCGGATTGGTCGAAGCATCCGATATCAGCCAGGTCAAGCTGCCCAACAAGCGGGTGTTTCACCTCACCGCGGCCGGAGAGGCGGCGCTCGACGCCTGGCTGCGGGAACCCACGTTCCGCAAGGAGCGGCGCAAGAACTCGCTGCTCGTGAAGATGCTCTTCGCCGACCGCCTGGCCTCCGGGCACATCGCGGAGCTGGTCGAGGCGGCTCGCGACGAGGCGGAAGCGGAACGAGCCCGGCTGGCGGCCATTGTCGACGTCCTGGAGGAGTTCCCAGCGGCTCAATGGGGCCGTTCCACCGCCTTGTTCGGGCTACGCCACGCCGAGGCCACCTTGGCCTGGGCCGATGAGATGCGACGCCAGTTGGACCAGTTGAGCGAACCCCGCTCGACGCGGCGGAGGCACGACCCCCCCGCCTGACCCGCCCCGGAACCATCCGGAGTCCCCGGAACCCTCCGGTGCCTCCGGAACCCCGCCGGAACCCGCCGGAACCCAAAGCTGAGGAGCTCCCATGCCGACCAGGCCGTTCACTCTCGCGCCCAAAACCACAGATGCCGCGGCCCATGAAGGACATCGACGGCAACGTCCGGGTCCCGACGACCCGATCTTCACCCGTCTCGGATGGTTCGTCGTGCGCCGCCGGAGGAGCATTCTGGCCGCGACGGCGGTGTTCATCGTCGTCGCCTCCGTGCTGGGCACTGGGACCTTCGCCCGCCTGAAGTCGGCCGGCTTCCAGGACCCGGGCGCCGAATCGACGAAGGCCGAGAATGTCCTGAAGGACACCTTCGGCGCCGGCGACCCCAACGTCGTCGCCCTGGTCACGGTACGCAACGGCACGGTCGACAGTCCCGACGCCGCGGCCGCCGGTAGCCGGGTGACCGCTCGGCTGGCCGCCATCACCGGCGTCGTCGACGTGGCGTCGTATTGGTCGCTCGGCGCCGCTCCCCCGCTGCGCAGCCACGACGCCACCAAAGCCATCGTGGTGGCCCGGGTCACCGGCACCGATGCCCAGATGAAGGACAGCTACGACGAACTGAAGAGGACGGTTGGCGGAGTCCAGGGTCCGGTCAGTGTCCGATTCGGGGGCGAACTGGCGGTCAACTCCGACATCGGCACCCAGATCGGTGCCGACCTCGGCAAGGCGGAGGGGATCTCGGCGCCGATCACGATCATTCTCCTGATCATCGTCTTCGGGGGGCTGGTGGCGGCCGGTCTCCCCCTGCTGGTGGCTCTGATCGCGGTGTTCGGAACATTGCTGGCGCTGTTCGGGATCTCTCAGGTGACCGACGTATCGATCTACTCGATCAACCTGACGACCGCCCTCGGCCTCGGTCTGGCCATCGACTACAGCCTGTTCATCGTCAATCGGTTCCGGGAGGAACTGGCCGCCGGTCGGGCGGTCGATGATGCCGTGGTGCGAACGGTCGAGACCGCAGGGCGGACCGTGGCGTTCTCGGCGCTCACGGTCGCGGCGTCGCTGTCTGCCCTCCTCGTGTTCCCCCTGTATTTCCTGCGCTCCTTCGCATACGCCGGCAGTTCGGTCGTCGTGGTCGCGGCGCTGGGGGCCGTGCTCAGCCTGCCTGCTCTCCTCGCGGTCACAGGCACCCGGGTCAACAGCCTTCGGGTCCGGCGACATCGGCCCCCGCGGGAAGGGACCGGCTTCTGGCATCGCCTGGCGGTTGCGGTCATGCGCCGGCCGGCCATCATCGGGGTGGCTGCGATCGCCTTGTTGGTCGTGCTCGGATCGCCCTTCCTTCGGGTCAACTTCGGGCTCTCGGGTGCCGAGGCGCTACCGACCGGCGCGCCATCTCGGGCGGTGTCCGAGACGTTGCTGCACGACTTCAACGGCGACAGCGGCAACACCTTCGCAGTCGTCATCGACGGCATAGGCGATCCGGCGCTTCCCGGGCGAGCCTCGGAGATAGGTGCGTTCGCCGGGCGGGTGTCGGCGCTTTCCGGGGTGTCCCGGGTGGACGCTCTGACGGGGTCCTACCAGGGCGGGAATCTCACGACCCCGCCCGGGCCGCACTCGGCCTCCTTTTCCCGACCGACCGGCACCTGGCTCACCATCGTGCCGGCCATCGACCAGCTGTCGACCTCCGGCCAGCACCTCATCGGTCAGATCCGGCGGATACCCGCGCCATTCCCCTTCGGTGTGGAAGGCCAGGGGGCGACCCTGACCGACACCAAATCCGCCATCTTCTCCCGGGTCCCCTACGCCTTCGGAATCATTGCCACAGTGACGTTCGTGCTGTTGTTCCTCATCTTCGACAGCCTTCTCGTTCCGATCAAAGCCATCGCGTTGAACTTGTTGTCGCTGACCGCCACCTTCGGCGCCATGGTCTGGATCTTCCAGGACGGGCACCTGTCCGGCCCGCTCAACTTCACTGCGACGGGAAGCCTCAACGTCACCATGCCGATCTTGATGTTCTGCATCGCATTCGGGTTGTCGATGGACTACGAGGTGTTTCTCCTCAGCCGGATCAAGGAGGAACACGACGCGACCGGCGACAACACCCATTCGGTTGCCATGGGCCTTGAGCGCACGGGCCGGATCGTGACCGCGGCGGCAGCGCTGCTCGCCGTCACGTTCCTGGCATTCGGCACGAGCGACATCAGCTTCATCAAGATGTTCGGACTGGGTCTTGCTCTCGCGGTGGTCATGGACGCCACCTTGATCCGAGGCTTGCTCGTCCCGGCCTTCATGCGTCTCGCCGGGGAGGCCAACTGGTGGGCGCCGCAGTGGCTGCGGAGGATCCACGCCCGGATCGGCATCTCTGAGAG
>JAUTXN010000104.1 GCA_030838045.1 Acidimicrobiaceae bacterium | reverse complement strand
CGGCGATCGTCTGGCCGGCCGCGAAGTTGATGTTCGACGCCAACGGCCGGTTGAGCGCGCACGGGTAGGCGGTGACCCAACCCGGGCCGGTCGGATTGGTCACCGTCAAGGTCCCAAGCACAGTCGCAGTGCCCGCCCCCGCCACGTGCAACGTGACCGTTTCCCCGGCGCCCACACCCACCGTCGGGAGGGGCCGGGTGGACAGTTGGTTGATCTCGGCTTGGGTCGCGATAAGGATATGCGGATTCGCCGCCGGTGACATCCATCCGAGAACGGCATCGAGTTCGGCGTTCGGGAGGGCGATACAGCCAGCGGTCACCCCGGAACTGGTGTCATCGTGCATGAAGATCCCCGAGCCGATCGGGTTTGTCGTCGGCGCCGGATTGAAGTTGATGACGTTGAAATGTTCGTAGGCGACCTGTTTCCAAAGGGCCTCACTCTTGGCAGCGAAGCTGGGGGTCGTACCGCACGGCACATGAACGAATTGGTTGTACTGAACGTGGGAGCTGTCCTCATCCCACCAGTCTCCGCAAACCAAATGGTGATAGCTGTACGCCGGATTAGGATTCACGGTCGAGTTGCCGTAGATGGTCGGCAGGAAATTGTACATTCCGGTCGGCGTCGTGCCATCTGCTTCATGACGATGGTCGTTAAACCCGTTGTAACCGGTTTCGGAACGATAGGGCAATGCTGGCTGCCCGGGGAGCGCGGCAGGGGTCCAGCAACCGTTGGCACCCTTGTTCCAAGCAGTAAACGTGGCACTCTTGGAGGTATAGAGACCCCCGACCTCTGTTATGAGCTGGGTTCCGCCGCCATCATTGACCAACGCATTCGGGTCGACCCCATAGGTTGCGACCGGGTTGGCAGGGCAGGCCAGGACCGCCGCTGGAATTGCTGCCGCTGCAGGGGCAGCGAGTGCGGAGGTCACGGCGGCCAGGCCGCCAGCGAGCAAGGCGACCACGGCGGCGGCGTTGATGGTGCACCTGCGACCAGACTTTCTGAGCATTTGCGAATCCTAACCTTCGACGTCTATTGGAAGGTTTCGAGATTTGGGCGCCTGGCTCGCATCTTCCCGGAGCTCTGGAAGGAAAAAACGGGATGGGCCGGGGACTTCGCCGAGCCCGGAGCGAGCCGGCGCCGGTCCCGCGTGTAGATGAGTTTCATCCAAAAGGACAATGTCGCCCACCAGATGCGTCATGAACACCGCGCCGACCGACTCGATTCGAGCGACCGATGCGAACCTGACGGGGAATTCAGCGGCCGCCGCTGACGTCGAGAAGGGCTCCGGTCACATAGGACGCCTCGTCGGAGCAGAGCCACATGATGGCGAAGGCCACCTCGGTCGCCTCGCCGCCCCGTTGCATGGGGATCGCCGGTGACAGGCGCCGCACCCGATCGGGCTGACCGCCACTGGCATGGATTTCGGTGTTGATCAGCCCCGGCCGCACGGCGTTGACCCGGATCCCCTCGTCGGCCACCTCCCGTGCCAGCCCGACGGTCATGGTGTCGATCGCTCCCTTGGATGCGGCGTAGTCCACGTATTCGCCCGGGCTGCCGAGGCGCGATGCCGCCGACGAGAGGTTGACGATCGTCCCTCCGTCGCCTCCGTGGTTGGTCGACATGCGCCGCACCGCTTCGCGGGCGCAGAGGAACGAACCGATGACGTTGACCGCGAACATCCGCTCCAACCGGCCGACCGTCATCTCGTCAACCCGGGCCTTTCGATCGACGATCCCGGCGGCATTGACCAGCGCGCCGAGCTGTCCGAGTGACGCATCGGCGGCCGCGAAGAGCTTCACCAGGTCGGCGTCCTGGCTCACATCAGCAGCCACCGCACAGGCTCGCTGCCCCGCCGCCCGACACGCATCGGCCACCCGCTCCGCCGACTCGCCGTCGGTCCGATACCCGATGCAGACATCCCAACCACGGGCCGCCATCAGCGTGGCTGTCGCGGCGCCGATCCCGCGGCTTGCGCCGGTCACCACCGCCACTTTGGCCACTTCGGCAGACTACGAGGTGGGCGGCGGAGCTCACCACGTCAAGATGTCGAGCCGCAGTGGGGGGAAGAGCGCCGCCATCAGGGGGCGGAACACCCCCAGGTACACGTCAGGATCCTCCTCGAGAGCGGCCAGGCCCCCCGTGCCGAACAGCAGCAGCGGGACCAGTTCGGGCGGAATGCCGACGGCACCGACCTCCTCGGGTTCGTGGACACCGGGTCCGGAGGACACGCCGATCACCCGACCGCCTTCGATGACCAACCGGACACTGGATCGATACAGCGAGATGGTCAGCTCGACGCTTTCCTCGGCATAGACCGAACGGGCGAGCCGCTCGTCGAGCACGGGCGTCAACGCCGAGAGGACCCGCTCGAACGATGGCACCCGGACGTAGATCCACTTGCGATGGGCGGCGGACGCGGCGTCGGCAACGACGGCCCGCGTCGCCGAACCCTCCCGGTCGGCCACAACCAGGGTCGCTCCCGGGTAACGAACCCGAGCCCCGGCGAGCACCGCCTGGGTGCCGGCCACGGCGGTGGAAGACGACGACGCCAAGGCTTGGACATGCACCGGACTACGCGCTGCGCCATCGGGGCTCAACCGGAGCCGGGCGAAGGCGTCGACCCGGTCATCGATCACCGCGACCAGGAGTGGCGCGGCCGACATCTCGAGGAACGCCGGCCACAGGTTGTCGGCGAACGGCACCGCCACGTCGACTGCCGCCTGCGCCGACGCCTGCAGCGCCCGGATTCGATCGATGTCACGCGCCTCGGCCGATCGGACCTGCCAACCGGGAGGCATCGCGCATTCCTGCTCCGGAGCGACAACGATCTCGGGCGCCCGAACCAGTCCATACGAGTACCCGAACTGGCGGTAGAAGTACCGGATGCCGGTGATGTATTGCACCAGGTCGCCGCGTCCTTCGGACCACTCCTGGACCACTCGCAGCAGGCGCCCGGCCAGGCCCCGGCCCTGATGGAGAGGGTCGGTCGCGACGTACTCCGGCTGGCCGGCCGCAAGCGTCACCGATCCCACCCGCAGCTGGTTTGCCAGCAAGCCGACAGTGGCCACAACCTCCCCGTCGGCCACGGCCACGGCATAGTCCGAAGGGGCCATCGCGCCCCACCGAAAGGCGATAGCCATCTCGGCCTCGATGTCGTCGCCGTTGCCGACCCGGTTCAGGTCGAGGATCGACGCGACGTCGGCGTCGCCCGCCCGTCGCACCTCCACATCGCTCATGGGCCGCCCATGTGGAACGTGAACATCCGCGCCGCCTCGATTCGGGCGTAACAGGCGCCCCCCGCCAGGAAATCCTCCCACTCCGGGCCGTACCGAGGGACATATATATAGAGCAACGAACTGCGGAACCCCGCTTGATCCTCGGCGGCTACATCAATAGGCACGGCCCGGCCGTGGACGGTGACGGCCAGCTCCTCGCCCGGGACATGGGTGGCACTCACTTGCGGCCGGTGGCGAATATGACGGAATCGGACCGATTCGGGCGACGAGCCGAAATAGAACGCTCCGCGGTAGAAGATCCCATCCACCGGACCCACCAACGGCCGGCCGTCGGCCGTTACCGTGGCGAGGGCCAGCAAACGCATTCCGACCAGCCGATCCGAGAGTTCGACGGCGCTCAACCGCCGTTCCGCGGTGATGACGCTGCGCAGGTGAGGGCCGCCAAGGGCGGCGCTGCGGTCGAGCAGTTCCTGCAAAGACGCGAGGTCTTCGCGGGTTTCATGCATGTGCGCTCGCACCTTTCTGCCAGGGCGCCAGGACGGCCCCGATGTCCGACGTAACCCATTTGCCGAGGGAGCCCCGCCCGCCGATCGCCCAGGAGACGAGCGATCCGTTGTACGTGGTGTACACGACCCGGGCCAGCTTCGCCGGTTTCCCATGCAGCTCACGGGCCGCGACCGCCCT
>JAUTXN010000074.1 GCA_030838045.1 Acidimicrobiaceae bacterium | reverse complement strand
CCTTCGCTCGGCCAGGCGGACGCACTGGGGCAACGGTTGCGCTCGTGCGGGGTGCCGGTGGCTGTCGTGCCTCGGGAATGGGCGCAGGCGGCGGCGGGGGCGGCCGTTGTGGTGGGGGCCCGGGGGGCGGCGTGGGCTCCTTGTCCCGGCCTGGCCGCCGTGGTCGTGCTGGACGGGCATGAGGAGGCGCTGCAGCAGGAGCAGGCGCCTACTTGGAATGCCTGGGTCGTGGCGGCCGAACGGGCGCGCCGCGCCGGGGCCCCCTGCGTGGTCGTCAGTTCCTGCCCGACGGTCGAACTGCTGGCGTGGAAGGGTTCCCGGCTTCTCACGCCGAGCCGGGAGCGGGAGCGGGCCGGCTGGGCGGCCCTCGAGGTGGTCGACCGGCGCCGCGACGACCCGCGCACCGGGCTGTACTCCCACCGTCTCGTCGGGCTGCTCCGAGGCGGGGGTCGGGTGCTTTTCGTCCTCAACCGCAAAGGCCGGGTGCGCCTGCTGGCGTGCGCCGCATGCCGCGAGCTGGTCCGCTGTGAACGCTGCGGCGCCACGGTGTCCCTGGCCGAGGGGACGCTGACGTGCGCTCGCTGCCACACCGCCCGCCCCGCCGTGTGCCTGCACTGCGGCTCGATGCGGATGAAGGCCCTACGGGTCGGCGTGTCCCACGCCCGGGAGGAGCTGGAGCTGTTGGCCGGCCAGCCGGTCGGCGAGGTCACGTCCGATACCCAATCCCTCCCTGACCTCCCGATCCTGGTCGGTACCGAGGCGGTGCTGCGCCGCCTCGACCGCGCCGACGCCGTGGCCTTCGTCGACTTCGACCAGGAGCTCCTCGCCCCCCGCTACCGGGCTGCCGAAGAGGCCATGAGCTTGCTGGCATTGGCATCGCGCCTGGTCGGTGGGCGCAGCCGGTCGGGCCGGGTGATGGTCCAGACCCGCGTCCCCCAACACGAGGCGTTGGTGGCGGCGTTGACCGCCGACCCCGGCCGCCTGGCCCTGAGCGAGGCCAAGATGCGCAAGGCCCTCTCCCTGCCGCCCGAGTCCGCGATGGCGGTCGCGTCGGGAGCCGGTGCCGAGGAGTTCGTGGCCGCGCTCAGCGGAGTGGACGTGATGGGCCCGGACCGAAACCGTTGGCTGGTGAAGGCGCCCGATCACCGCCGGCTGGCCGAAGCACTGCGCGCCGCGGCCCGGCCCCCCGGCCGGCGACTCCGGGTCGAGGTCGACCCGCTCCGGCTCTGACGGAAAATGAAGCAAGATGGTCCGATGAAGGATTGGCTTTTTCGTGACCGTGGAACCGGCAAGATCACGTACGGCCAACGCCCGAACGTGACGCTGATCGCGTACTACGTGCTGGCGGCAGTACGGCGGTTCGCGAAGCCGACCGGACAGGCCCAAAGCGCGGTCAACGGCCTCGCCGACGGACTCATCACGGTCTGGGCCATCGACGAACTGGCTCGCGGCGTGAATCCGTTCCGACGCATGATCGGTGGCGCAACACTCGTCTGGCGGGTGCGGCGCGTCATGGCTGGATGACTCCCCCGGCCGGCGAGCGCTTCGCTCGCCTGGTCGACGAGTTCGCCGACGCCCCAGGTGTCGGCCTCCCCGGTCAATCCGATCGGCGCGGGTTCGGTTCGTCGGCGCTCAGGGTGCACGGTTCGATCTTCGCCATGGTGAGCGGGGACCGGCTGGTCGTGAAGCTCCCACGCGCCCGGGTGGACACCCTGATCGGGACCGGGATCGGTGAGACGTTCGACGCCGGCAAGGGCCGCCCCATGAAGGAGTGGCTGACCGTCCTCGGTGACGACCACGAAACATGGCTGGCGCTCTCCCGCGAGGCGCTTCAGTTCGTGGAACGAACAGGTGTTCGCAGGACGCGTCAGGGGTAGGACGACCGCATGAGCGACAACACCCAACCCACACCGGTCAAGGACGTCGACGACTGGGTCACGGGCGACGAACCGTTGACCGGGCCGCAGGCCTCCTACCTGGACACGCTCGCCCGGGAGGCGGGCGAGCAGTTGCCGGGGGACCTCACCAAGGCAGAGGCGTCGAAGAAGATCGACGAGCTGCAACAACAGACGGGACGAGGGGCCGATTCATGAACCGGAATCCGCCTCGGCGTCGGTCCACGCCCGGCGCCGGAACTCGTAGATCGCAATAGCCGTCGCGGTGGCCACGTTGAGCGATCCCACGCGGCCCAGTTGGGGGATGAAGCCGACCAGATCGCAGGCGGCCAGTGTTGCCGGCGAAAGCCCCCGGTCCTCGTGGCCGACCGCGATGCAAACGTCGGGGCCGGCGTCGAGCTCGTGCAGCGGGGCGGCGCCCGCGGCCAGTTCGAGGCCCACCACAGCGAAGCCGTCGGCCCGGGCGGCATCGGCCGCCTCGGGGCCGCGCTCGAAAACGGTCCACGTGAGGTAGCGCTCGGTGCCCATCGCGGTCTTCCCCGTTTTGGAATGGGCCGGGGAGAGGGTGCTGCCGGCCAGGTACACGTGGTCGATCTTGAAGGCCGCGGCGGTGCGCACGATGGCGCCGATGTTGAACGGCGACTCGACACAGTCGAGCAGGAGCGCCACTCTGCCGCCGGTGCGCCGGTGCCACTCGCGGTGGAGGCGTTTCAGGTCGGTCGGGCCCAGTTGTTTCATGTGGGCTGCATCAGACGGGGCCTGACCTCGAGCAACCGGTAGCCCTTTCGTGACGCCAGTCTCTTGGTGGCGTGGCCCTCGGCCGTCAACCAGGCGGCCAGTGAATCGCCGCCCAGGTGTTTGTGCACCACCAGGTGCGCCAGACCGTCAGGTGTCAGGCGGTCCAACCACGCCAGCAGCAGGGCGTGCAGGCTCTCCTTGCCCACCCGTATGGGGGGATTTGACCAGATGGCCGCGAACCGAAGCTCGGGCGGCACCGCGTCGGGCGTGATCGCCCGCACGTTGCTCAAGCCGAGGCGGGAGGCATTTTCCCCGGTCAATGCCACGGCACGGCGGTTGGTGTCGATCGCCCACACGGTCGCGCCGGGCGCCCGCTTCGCCATGGTGAGCGCGATCGGTCCGTAGCCGCAGCCCAGGTCGAGCAGCTCGCCGGTGGCGGGGGGTGGGGGAACGACCCGCAGCAACTCCACGGTCCCGGGGTCGATCCGGTTGCCCGAAAACACCCCGCGATCGGTCAGCAGGGTGTCGGGGCCGAGGACCACCTCGGTCGGCCGGGACGGCACCGCGGGCTCGGCATCGAAGTAGTGGCTGTCGGCGACCGGGTCAGGGTAGCGAGGCCGGGGCCGATATCCTGGTTGTCGATGGCGCCGTACCGCATTCGCATCTTTGGCGACCCGGTCTTGAAGCAACGAGCGGCCGATGTCACTGACATCGACGGCCGCTTGGTCAAGCTGTCCGAAGACATGCTCGCCACCCTCCGCAGCGTGGCGGGACTGGGCTTGGCGGCCCCGCAGGTCGGCGTCCAGAAGCGGTTGTTCGTCTACCAGATGGGTGAGGACGAGGATCCCGTGGTGATCGTGAACCCCACCATCAGCGACGCCCGGGGCGAGTGGGAATACGAAGAGGGATGCCTATCGATTCCGGGGTTGTACTTCCCGATCGTGCGGCCCAAGGAGGTCCACCTCACCGGGTACGACCTGCAGGGCAATGAGGTTTCGATCGAAGCCGACGAGCTGCTGGCCCGGTTGTTCCAGCACGAGCTCGACCACCTCGAGGGACGCCTCCTGCTCGAGTACCTCGACAAGGACCAGCGCAAGTCGGCGATGAAAGAACTCCGCCGGCGCGAAGTCGAGGGCGATCGCAGCGCCGGGCACATGGTGCGGGCGGGGGTCGGTCGGGGTCGCAAGAACGACGGCTGGGAGCTCTGAGCGGCCCGGGCCGAGAGTCCGCGGGCGGGTTTGCGGCCTCGTTCGCTGGCATTCCTGGGCAGTCCGGAGGTGGCGGTCGGGACGCTCCGGGCGTTGGTGGACGAGGGATATGACGTCAGGTTGGTCGTGACTCAGCCGGACAAGCGCCGCGGACGGGGCGGCGCCCTGCTGCCCAGCCCTGTGAAGGCGGCCGCCTTGGAGTTCGGCCTGCCGGTGAGCCACCGGGTGGACGATGTGATCGACGCCGGGGTCGAGTTGGGTGTGGTCGTGGCGTTCGGCAAGCTGATCAAACCCCACGTTCTCGACGCCGTACCCATGGTGAACGTCCACTTCTCGTTGTTGCCCCGGTGGCGGGGGGCGGCGCCCGTCGAGCGGGCCATCCTGGCCGGTGACACCGAAACCGGGGTCTGTCTCATGGAGCTCGAGGCGGGGTTGGACACCGGGCCGGTGCTGGGGCGGCGGGAGGTCCCCATCGGGGCCGACGAATCGGCGGCTGAGCTGCGCGCCGAGCTGGCGGCGGAGGGGACCGACCTGTTGCTGGGCCAGCTGCGCGACGGCCTGACGCCCGGTGTGCCCCAGGAGGGGGACGCGACGTACGCCGCCAAGATCGACCCGGCGGAGCTGCGGTTGGATTGGGCGCAGCCGGCGTCACAGCTGCACCGGGTGGTGCGGGTGGGCCGGGCGTGGACCACGTTTCGGGGCCGCCGCCTGGGCGTCGTGCGCGCTGCGTTTCGCCCCGCTGATTCGACCTTGGCACCGGGGGAGTTGCGGGGCGTGGCCGTCGGGACCGGCGACGGGACCCTGGAGCTGGTCGAGGTGCGACCCGAAGGTCGCTCGGCCATGACCGCCCGGGCCTGGGAAAATGGGGCCCGGCCCGAGGCCGGCGAGTTGCTCACATGAGGACGTCGCGGGCGGAGGCTCGCAGCGTCGCGCCGCAAGGGCGGCCGAACAAAGGGACCGCCCGAGGGCTGGCCCTCCAAGCGCTGCTCGAACTGGAGGAGACGGGCGGCCGGGCCAACGTCGTGGTTCCCGAGGTCCTGAGCGGGACGGGCTTGGCTGAGCGCGACCGGGCGTTCGTCACGGAGCTGGTGTACGGGACGCAGCGGATGCAGCGCGCCCTCGACTGGCTGGTCGACCGTCATTTGCGCCGCCCGGTCGAGCCTCAGGTGCGCGCCGCCCTGCGATTGGGCGCCTACCAGCTGGCCATGTTGGGCACGCCTGCCCATGCCGGGGTCTCGGCGACAGTCGCCGAGGTCAACGGCCCGGCCCGCGGCCTGGTGAACGCCGTGCTCCGCCGCGTGGCCGAGGACGTGGTCGGGGGACTGGTCTGGCCTTCCGAGGCGGTCCGGCTCAGCTACCCCGACTGGATCGTGGCCGAGCTGATGGCGTCGCTCGGGGAAGGCCCCGCACTGGCTGCCCTGGCGCAGATGAACGTGGCGGCCCGTCCCACCGTTCGCGACGACGGGTACATCCAGGACCTGGCCAGCCAGTGGGCCGCCCAGGCGGTCCTGAGCGGCGGTGCCGGCGTCGGTTCTGGGGTCGGGGTCGGTTCTGGGGTCGGGGGGGCGGGCGAACGCATTGCCGACCTGTGTGCCGCTCCGGGCGGGAAGGCGACCTACCTGGCCCACGGCGGCGACGGCGCGGTGCCGGCCATTGTGGTGGCGGGCGACCTCGATGCCGGACGCTCGGCGGTCATCGCCGAGAACGTGACCCGCCTCAAGCTGGACAATGTCGCCACCGTCGTGTTCGACGCACGACGGCCCCCTTTTCCCCCCTCGACGTTCGACCGAGTGCTGGTCGACGCCCCGTGTTCGGGGCTCGGCGTGCTGCGCCGCCGCCCCGACGCCCGCTGGCGCATCCGACCCGACGACGTCGCCCGGCTGGCCGAGTTGCAGCGTGAGCTGCTCGATCAGGCGCTGGTCCTGGTGCGACCGGGGGGGCTGGTGGTGTACAGCGTGTGCACGTTGACCGGGGCGGAGACAAGCGAGATCGACCGGTGGCTCGCCGCCGCCCATCCCGAGGCGGTGGCGGTGGAGCCGCAGGTGGGCGACGCCTGGGAGCCGTTCGGCCGGGGCGCTCGGGTGCTGCCGCAGAGCGAGGGGACCGATGGGATGTTCCTCCTGGCGCTGCGCCGCGACCGGATGAGCGAAGTCCCCGCCGCTGGGTAGATTCAACACCGTGGCCTGGACCCGAGTCTGAGATGCCCCATCCCGAGGGGCGAGGCGGGGGCTGGCCGTGGATGGGGAGCAGCACCGCGGGTGACACCGGGACCGATGGTCCTGGCGAGGCGGAGCCCACCGGGCCGGTCGCGCCCAAGGCCAAGGTGCTGACGGTCTCCGATGGGGTCGTTGCGGGGACGCGGGAGGACCGCTCAGGCCAGGCGCTGGTCGCGGTCCTGCGATCCAACGGGTTCGACGTGGTCGAGACGGCGGTGGTCGCCGACGGCGTCGTGTCGGTCGCCGGGGCGCTGACGCGGATGGCGTCGGGTTTCGCCGGGGTGGTCGTCTCGACCGGCGGGACCGGGTTCGCGCCCCGTGACCACACGCCTGAGGGGACCCGCGAGATCATCGACCGCGAGGCGCCTGGCCTGGCCGAGGCGATGCGCCTCGTCAATCCGTTGGGGCGACTCTCGAGGGGAATCGCGGGGATCAAGGGCCAGGCGATCATCTTGAACACCCCTGGTTCGCCCAAGGGAGCCGCCGAGTGCCTGGGCGCGGTCATCGACGTGCTGCCGCACGCCCTCGAGCTCCTGGGCGACAAGCCCACCGCCCACTTCTGAGCGACTGGCGCCGCTGCGGTCGGTGCTAGGGGTGCGACGGGCTGGGCCCCTCGCCGCCGATCTCGAAGAACAGGTCGTCGGCATAGCACCAGTACCAATCCTCACCCGGCTCGAAGGACTGGATGAGCGGATGGGTCGTGCCGTGGAAATGGGCCGTGGCGTGGCGGTTGGGTGAGTTGTCGCAGCAACCGACATGACCACACTCGATGCAGCGGCGCAGGTGAACCCAACGACCGCCCATCTGCAGGCACTCGACGCAGCCGTTCCCGCTCGGGGCGACGCTATTGGTGATGTCGGAAAGATGGGTGCAGGTGTCGGCCACCGTGGGCTCCTCTCGGGAGATCGCCTGTCGAAGATACTCGTTGTACCGAGAAAACCACCTCGCACGGCCGGCGTGCGGCCGGCGCCGGCGCTGCGGCGGAGCTGCGCCGGGGGCGGCGGGCGGGCGGGCGCCAGCTTCGATGGGCTGGGTCCTTGGTGAGCCTTTTCTGTGGGATATCTGTGTTTCCGTGGGCGCTTTAAGGTCGTCCTGCGCTGTAACTCGCCCACAGAAACACAGATATCCCACGGTTGTCGGCTTCAACTCGGTGTCGGCGGCTGCCGTCGGCTGCGATGGGCCTCCCGGTAGAATGGCTGGTCAACCACGTGGGAGGGTCGGTGGTACAGGCAGTCGACGTCGAGGAGGACCGGGCGATGATGCTCGAGGCGATCTCGGCTGCGGCGACTGTTCGTTCGCAGACCGCGCCCAATCCCTGGGTCGGCTGCGTCATCGTCCCGTCGGGAGACGAGCCCGCGGCGCTCGGCGCCACCCAGCCGCCCGGAGGCCTGCACGCCGAAGCCATGGCATTGGACCTGGCGGGCCCGACCGCCGCCGGAGCGGTCGCCTACGTCACGCTGGAGCCGTGCTGTCACCACGGACGGACCCCGCCGTGCGCCGATGCGTTGATTGCGGCCGGCGTGCGGCGGGTCGTGATCGGCGTCGTCGACCCCGATCCCCAGGTGCGCGGCCAAGGGATCGCGCACTTGCGAGCGGCAGGGATCGAGGTGAGCGTCGGTGTCTGCGCCGAGGAGATCTCCGAGCAGTTGGCGCCTTACCTGAAGCAGCGCAGCACGGGTCGACCGTGGGTGGTGCTGAAGTTGGCCGCCAGCCTCGACGGCCGTACCGCCGCTCCAGACGGGACGAGCCAGTGGATCACGGGACCCCTCGCCCGGGCCGACGCCCACCGGCTGCGCGCCGAGAGCGACGCGGTCCTGGTCGGAGCGGGCACCGTGCGGGCCGACGATCCTGCGCTCACCGTTCGCGACTCCGAGGGCCGCGACCCTTTGCGAGTCGTCCTCGGTCACATCCCGGACGGGGCCCGGGTCCAACCGGCACTCGAACTGGGCGGCGACCTCGGTCAGGTGCTCGACGAACTCGGCCAACGCGACGTCGTGCAGCTGCTCGTCGAGGGAGGCGCGACCGTGGCCCACGATTTCCATCGGGCCGGTCTGGTCGACCGCTATGTGCTCTACCTGGCCCCGGTGCTGTTCGGCGGCGACGACGGCCGTGCTGTCTTCGCGGGCTCCGGGGCCGCTTCGATGGCCGATGTGTGGCGGGGCAGGATGGTTTCGGTCGAACAGCTCGGACCAGACGTGCGGATCGAGCTGGCCCCGACCGGCGCTGGCGGCGCACAGACGCCCGGCTCGAGCCTGACCACCGGCTCCGCCCGAAGCGGCCTGGCCGCGGCGTAGGAGCCGGCGGTGTTCACCGGGATCGTGGAGGAGATGGGGCAGGTGCGCCGTCGCGACGGCGGCCGCTTCGAGTTCGAGGCGGCGCAGGTCGCCGACGACGCCAAGGTCGGCGACTCGATCGCGGTGAACGGCTGCTGTCTGACCGTGGTGGATTTCGGCGATAGCTGGTTCGCGGTCGACGCGGTGGAAGAAACGTTGTCGCGGACCAACCTGGGGCAGCTGGAAGCGGGTGACCCGGTGAACCTCGAACGGCCGGTACGCCTGTCGGACCGTCTCGGCGGTCATCTGGTCCAGGGGCATGTGGACGCCGTGGGCGAGGTTGTGACGCCGGCCCCCGACCTTCGGGTCCGGGTGCCGTCACACCTCCTTCGCTATATCGTCGAGAAGGGTTCGATCAGCGTCGACGGGACCAGCCTCACCGTCGTGGCGGCACTCGACGACGGCTTCACGGTGGCGGTCATCCCCCACACCGCCCAGGCGACCACCCTCGGGCGCAAGGAGCCGGGACAGCTGGTCAACCTGGAGGTCGACCTGGTGGCCAAGTATGTGGAGCGCCTGCTGGCGCCGACGAGCGGTACAAGGGAGAGCTAGGGCATGGGTTTCAGCACCATCGAGGAGGCCGTCGATGCCGTCCGCCGCGGCGAGGTCGTCGTGGTGGTCGACGACGAGGACCGGGAGAACGAAGGCGACCTCATCATGGCCGCCGAGTGCGCCACACCGGAGAAGATCGCCTTCTTCGTCAAGCACACGTCGGGCCTGATCTGCGCGCCGATCACCGCCGAGCGGGCCGACGAGTTGGATCTGCCGCTCATGGTGGCCCGAAACACCGAGTCCCAGCGCACCGCGTTCACCGTCACCGTCGACTACCGCCACGGGACGACGACCGGAATCTCGGCGTCGGACCGGGCCATGACGATCCGTTCGCTCATCGACCCGACCACCCGGCCCGACGACCTGACCCGCCCGGGCCACATCCATGTGCTTCGATCCCGCGACGGTGGTGTGCTGAAGCGGGCCGGGCACACCGAGGCGGCTGTCGACCTGGCTCGCATGGCCGGCCTGTACCCGGCGGGGGCGCTGTGCGAGTTGGTCACCGAGGATGGCATGGGGATGGCCCGCCTCCCCGAGCTCGAGCGTTTCGCCAAGACCCACGGCCTGTGCATCATCTCGATCGCCGATTTGGTCCGCTACCGCCGCCAGCGCGAGAAGTTGGTCCGGCGCGTCGCCGAAGCCCGCATCCCGACCCGGTGGGGCGAGTTCACCTGCTACGCCTATCAGAACCTCCTCAACCAAGAGGTCCACCTGGCCTACGTGATGGGAGCCCCGCAAGGGCAGGAGAATGTCCTCGTGCGGGTGCACAGCGAGTGCCTTACGGGCGACGTCTTCGGCTCGCTGCGATGCGACTGCGGTGAACAACTGGCCGCCGCCATGGCCAAGATCGGCGAGACCGGGATGGGCGTGCTCGTGTATCTCCGGGGCCACGAGGGCCGGGGCATCGGCATCCACAACAAGCTGCTGGCCTACGGATTACAAGACGGCGGGCTCGACACTGTCGAGGCCAACCTGCAGCTGGGTCTTCCCGCCGACAGCCGGGAGTACGGGATCGGGTCCCAGATCCTCGTTGACCTCGGGATTACCACCATGCGGTACATGACCAATAACCCGGCCAAGTACGGGGGCCTCGAAGGCTTCGGATTAGAGATGGTGGAGCGGGTGCCGCTGCAAACCGTGAGCAATCCCGAGAATCTGGCGTACCTGCGGACCAAGCGGGAAAAAATGGGACACTTGTTGGATGGGCTCGATGACGACGTATGAAGGCCGGTTCCGAGGCGAGGGCATTCGGGTCGCACTGGCCTGCAGCCGCTTCAACGACCTCATCACCTCGCGGCTGCTGGACGGGGCACGAGACAGCCTGATCCGCCACGGTGTCGACGAGGCATCGATCACCGAGGCCTGGGTCCCGGGTGCTTTCGAGTTGCCGCTGGTCGCGCAGCGCCTGGCGATGAGCGGTGAGGTCGATGCGGTGATCGCTCTGGGTGCCGTCATCCGGGGGGCCACGGGCCACTACGAGCACGTGGCCGGCCAGTGCGCGGCGGGACTGCAGCGGGTTCAACTGGACACCGGAGTTCCGGTGGTGTTCGGTGTCCTCACCACCGACACGCTGGAGCAGGCATTGGAGCGCGCCGGCGTGAAATCGGGCAACAAGGGTTTCGAGGCGGCCATGACGGCGATCGAGATGGTCGACCTGCTGCGGCAGCTGCCCAAGAGCGCCCAGTAGTCGCCATGCTCCGGCTGGTCCTGCCCAAGGGCTCGCTCGAACGGGCGACTCTCGAATTGTTCGATGCCGCCGATCTGGCGGTCCAGCGGAGTTCGGACGTCGACTATCGGGGCGCGATCGACGATCCCCGCGTCGCCGAGGTCCGGATCCTTCGACCGCAGGAGATCCCGGGATACGTGGCCGAAGGTCTGTTCGACCTGGGGATCACCGGCCGGGACTGGATCGAAGAGACGGGCAATGACGTGGTTTCGCTCGGCGAGTTGCACTACAGCAAGGCGACCGCCCGGCCAATCAAGGTCGTATTGGCCGTGGCGGCCGACTCGCCTGTGCGGGTCACCGAGGATCTGCCCCAAGGCGTCCGGGTGTCGACGGAGTACCCGGGGCTGACCGGCCGGTATCTGGCCAAACACGGGGTGGACGCTCAGGTCCTCCTCTCGTACGGCGCCACCGAAGCCAAGATTCCCGAGATCGCGGATGCCGTCGTCGAAATCACCGAGACCGGTCGGGCACTCAAAGCCGCCGGTCTGCGGATCGTCGACACCATCCTCGTCTCCTACACCGAGCTCATCGCCAACCCGGTGGCGTACCAGGATCGGGAAAAGCGCCACGCCATGGCGCAGTTGCACACCCTCCTTCAGGGGACGCTCGAGGCGCGGGGCCGGGTCCTGGTCAAGCTCAATGTCGGCGCCGACGATCTGGACAAGGTGATCGGCCTCCTACCGGCGCTCAAATCCCCGACGGTGTCAAAGCTGTTCGGCGAGGGTGGCTACGCCGTCGAGACCGTCGTGCCCAAGTCGGAGATCAACCGGCTCATCCCGGCCCTGAAGGACCACGGGGCAACCGGGATTATCGAGCTTCCCATTTCCAAGATCGTCCATTGATGCGGGCGGCGCCACGCCGAGGCGTGGTCCAGGACTTCGACGAGGCAGTGGGACTTGGGACCGTCCGTGATGCGCGCGACCGCACCTTTCCGTTCCACTGCACCCAGATCGCCGACGGCTCGCGGTCGGTCGCTCAGGGGACTCAGGTCGAGTTCGAGGTTGTTCCGGGGCACCTGGGTCGGTGGGAGGCCGCGGCCATCCGTCCGGTCTGACGCCCGGGGTGACCGTGTCTGACGGTGCTGACGTTGGTTGGACGGTGCTGACCTTGCGCTGAGGTGCTGACGGTGCTGACGGTGCTGACGGTGGCCCCCGGTCTGGCTAGGGGCTGTTCGGCCCGGGGTACTCGCTCGCCGGAGCGGAACCGGGGGCTTCTCCTTGGGCGGCGCCACGGATCTGCACGTACGCCATGCGGAGGTTGGCCAGTCCTTCGACCAGCTGGCGCTCGTACTCGCCGAGTCGCCCCGCCAGGCCCTCCACCAAGGCACCGAGGGCGTCGATGGCCAGCCGAGCTTGAGGGAGCTGCGGTGGCTGGAGGGAGAGGTGGAGGGCGGCCAGCTCGAAGAGGCCGAAGGCGTGGTTGGCGATCACCAGTTCGACCGGCGTTCGAGCCAGTTGCTCCTGGAGTTCGGCCATGGCGGCTTCGTCCTCAGCGGTCAGTTCTTCGCCGCCGGGGCCTTCGGGTGGCTGCCCCGCTCCGGGGGGACCGGGCTGGGCCGGGCCACCAGCTGGCGCCGGGTCGCGACGTATTGGTCGCTCGCCTTCGGGTGTCCAGAGGGTGCTCATTGCGCTACCCTACGATGAAAATAGAAGACGGGAAGCGGGGCCTTGCGCCCCCACCCGGCCACCTTGGTGCGCCGGGTCGATCGACCGCCGGTGGCGGGCGTTGCTTTCTGACGCCCGCCCTTTTTTCGTACTGGGCCCCAAATGAAGGAGTGATGCCGCATAGCCCCTGCACCCGACAACAACGAGCACCGGATCAACGACCGCATTCGTGCGCGAGAGGTTCGCTTGGTCGATCCGGACGGGGCACAGCTTGGCATCAAGCCGCTCCCCGATGCGCTCGCCATCGCTCGCCAATTGGACTTGGACCTTGTGGAGGTGGCACCCAATGCCAACCCCCCTGTGTGCCGGATCATGGACTTTGGAAAGTTCAAGTTCGACGAGGCCCAGCGCGCGAAGGAGTCGCGGCGTAAGACAACTAGCAGCAGCATCAAGGAGATGAAGTACCGGCCGAAGATCGGCGTCGGCGATTTTGACACCAAGACTCGCCAGGTCACCAAGTTCCTGGGCGAGGGACACAAGGTCAAGATCACGATCATGTTCCGAGGTCGGGAAATGAGTCATCCCGAACTCGGCAAAAAGCTTCTCGACCAGGTTGCACTGCAGGTGGGCACGATCGCCAAGATCGAGGCCGCCCCCAAGCTCGACGGTCGCAACATGATCATGGTGCTGGCACCCGACCGCCGGGCCGGCGCCCAGGCGACTGCTGCAGCACCCCGCCCCCCATCTCGCCCCGCCAGCCGACCGGCCAGCAGCCAAACCGCCAACGAGGCCGGCGCCCCGGCCCCGACCGCTCCGCCCGCACCCGCACCACCCGCAGCACCCGCAGCACCTCAATCCACCGCCCCAACCGCACCGGCTTTCAGCCCAGCGCCGAGCACCAGCCCAGCGCCGAGCACCAGCCCAGCGCCGAGCACGACCCCGACACCAGCCGCCCCTCCGAATGCCGCCGAGACGGTCTCGACTCCCAGCGACGCCGCCCCTACACCCCCCGTTTCAACACAACCCAATGGGCGTTTGCCCGGCCCTGCAGCCCCGACCTCCGGGGCTGCGACCTCGCCGGGTCCCGCCGAGGAGACGTAGTCATGCCGAAAATGAAGACCGACCGGGGCCTCGCCAAGCGCATCAAAGTGACCGGAACCGGGAAGCTGCGGCGCCGCCGGGCGTTCCGTTCACACCTGCTCGAGAAGAAGTCGTCCATCAGAACCCGCCGATTGGGCCGCGAGGCCGATGTCGCTCCCGGCGACCGTCGGGCCGTCAAGCGCCAACTCGGCCTCTAACCGCCGCGAGTGGCCGACCGGCCGCCCGCAGGCACCACCTCAAATCTCTGACTGAACCGAAAGGAGCGCACCGATGGCCAGGGTCAAGCGCGCCGTACCCAGCAAGAAGCACCGCCGTGCCGTTCTCGAACAGGCGCAGGGGTACTACGGCAACAAGAGCCGTAGCTACCGCGCGGCCCATGAGCAGGTCATGCACTCCCTGCAGTACGCCTACCGCGACCGCCGGGCCCGCAAGGGCGACTTCCGCCAGCTGTGGATCCAGCGGATCAACGCCGCGACCCGTGAACAGGGCATGAGCTACAGCCGGTTCATCGCCGGTCTGAAAGCCGCCGAGGTCGAGGTTGACCGCAAGATCCTGGCCGACTTGGCGGTACGCGACCATGCCGCATTCGCTGCCCTCGTCGATGTGGCCCGCCACGCTCCGGCCCAGCCCGACGCTGAGGCGGCCAGCTGAACCTCAGGAAGCCGGGAGAGCTCCGGTGACTCCGCTCACCTACAAACACCAGCGCGTGCAGCGTCTTCGCCGCTTGGCCAGCCGTCGAAGCGCCCGGCTGGCCGAACGGCGTTTCGTGGTGGAGGGTGTGAAGGTGGTGCGGGAGGCTCTGGCCGCAGGGGCGGACATCGATTCGGTGTACGTCGACCGGAGCGGCCCGGCCTCTGACGGCGCGCTCGAAGAGCTGCTCCAAGAGGCGTACTCGGCTGGCTGCCGAGTGTTCGACCTGGCCCCGGGCGTCCTCGCTCGGGTGGCGGACACCGTCACGCCGCAGCCGGTCATGGCCGTGGTTTGCCAAATGGACGTTCCGCTGGCCGAGCTGCGCAACGCCGCCGACCCTGGTTTGGTCGTCGTCTGCGTGGACCTGCGGGACCCGGGCAACGCAGGAACGGTGCTGCGCAGCGCCGAATCGGCCGGAGCTACCGGCGTCGTGTGCTGTGACGGCTCGGTCGACCTCTTCAATCCGAAGACCGTACGGGCCTCTGCGGGGGCGCTTTTCCGCGTGCCGGTGGTCGCGGGGGGCGATCCCGCCGAGGTGCTGGTCGAGTTGGGCTCTTGGGGCTTGTCCCGATTGGCGACGACGCCGAGAGGGGGCGAGGACTACACCGACGCCGACCTCAGTCGACCGATCGCCCTGATCATCGGCAACGAGGCCCACGGACTCCCCGGTGGTCTCGATTCCCTGCTTGACGGCCGGTTGACCATTCCGATGGCCGGGCGCTCAGAATCACTGAATGCCGGCATGGCGACGGCCGTACTGTGCTTCGAGGCGGCCCGCCAGCGCCGACAGCGCCGCCAGCACCCGGCCCAGTCCGAGCCCCAGCAGACAGTCCAACCCCAGCCCCGACCCGAGAACCGTGGCGTGACCCAGCCCCGCCCCGGGGGCCACCGCGACGCGCCGGTCCACGAGGCCGTCACCCAGCCCCGGCCCGGGGGCCACCGCGACGCGCCGGTCCACCAGGCAGGCCCGCCGACCGTCGTCGCCACCGCTGCCGGGGTGCACCGATGAGCGCCACGCGCGAGTTGTTCGACTCGCTCCCTGACGCCGTCTTGCAACTCGACGGCGACCACCGCATCGTCGCCGCCAACGCCACCGCCAGCCGGCTGACCGGCCACTCGCTCGACCACCTGCTGGGAGAGGACTGCCGATCGCTGCTCGGCCCCCGCAGCCGTGACGGCCATCGCGTCTGGGCCGACGGATGGCACCCCTCCACCCGACTGAGGTCGGTCCGCAGCATGCCGGAACAGGACATCACGATTCGCACCGCCAGCGGCCAGGACGTGAAGACGTTCGTCGCCGGGTCGTACGAGCGCGACGACAGCGGCCAGCTCACAGGCGTGGTCCTGGTGCTCCGCGAGGCCGGGCGGCGGGCCCATCAGGCGGCGAGCGGTATCGAGATCGTTTCCACCGTCAGCCACGAGTTGCGTTCGCCGCTCACCTCCGTGAAGGGCTACACCAGCCTCCTCCTCAATCGCTGGGGCCGGCTGCGGGACGATCAGAAGCGGATGATGCTGGAGCAGGTCAACCACGACGCCGATCGCGTCACCCGCCTGGTCACCGAACTGCTCGACATCAGCCGCCTCGAGACGGGCCGCCTGATGCTGCGTCCCCAACTCGTAGACCTGCCCCGGCTGGCCGCCATGGTGGTCGAGAAGGTCAAGCTCGAATACCCCGACCTCGAGGCCGAGCTTTCCTTCGAGGACAACTTCCCGAAGGTGTATGCCGACCCTGACAAGGTGGAGCAGGTGCTCACGAACCTGGTCGAGAACGCCTGCAAGTACGCGTCGCGCAAAGGCCTGGCGGTCATCGGCGAAACCGGTCCAGGAGACGTGGTGTCGGTCACGGTCAGCGACCAGGGTGAGGGAATACCGGCCGCCGATCTGAACAAGGTGTTCACCAAGTTCTATCGCCGCTCCGAGGGCCGCCCGACCGGTTCCGGGCTCGGTCTATGGATCAGCCGGGGACTGGTCGAAGCGCACAACGGACGGCTGGTGGCGGAATCAAATCCCGGCCAAGGGACGTCATTTCGCTTTACCCTCCCGTTGATCGAACCGGAGGAGCTGCACCGGCCATGAGCGGCACGAGTAGCACGAGTAGCACGAGTAGCACGAGTGACATCACTGGGACGAATGGCATCAAAGGCACCGCCGAACTGCTTGCCCGAGTCGAGGCCGCACAGCAACAAGGGGAACAGGCACTGGCCGGCGCGCCGACCACGGCGGACCTCAAGGCGGCCGAGGCCGAACTGTTGGGCCGGAAATCCGCCCTCGCCCAGTTGAACACCTGCCTTCGCGACCTGACCCCCGAAGACCGCAAGCTGGTCGGCCAGGCCGTCAACGACGCCCGGGCGAAGTTGATCTCCGCCCTGGCCAACAAGAAGGCCGACCTCGACGCCGTCGACCGGGCGCGCGCCCTCCAAGCCGATCGCCTCGATCTGACCGAGTCCCTCCGGACCACGTCACCGAGCGGCGTCATCCAGGACCGGGGCCACCTCCACCTGGTCACCCAGACCCGTGACGAACTCGAGGACACGTTCGTGGCCATGGGCTTTTCCGTCGCTGAAGGGCCGGAGGCGGAAACCGACTGGTACAACTTCGAGGCGCTCAACATGCCGCCCGCCCACCCGGCCCGGGGCATGTGGGACACGCTCTACCTCAAGCTGGGCGCCCCCGAGACGGTGTTGCTCCGGACCCACACCTCCCCGGTGCAGATCCACCTGATGGAGAACCAGAAGCCGCCGATCTACGCCGTCATGCCGGGACGGTGCTACCGGCGGGACACGCCCGACGCCCGCCACCTCCCCGTCTTCCACCAGATCGAGGGCCTCGTGGTCGACCGGGGGATCACTTTCGGCGACCTGGCCGGGACGATCGAAGCCTTCACCGAGGCCTTTTTCGGTCCGGGCATGCATTCGCGGCTTCGGCCCTCCTACTTCCCCTTCACCGAGCCGTCGGCCGAGTTCGAAGTGACCTGCCCCATCTGCGGGGGCGACGGTTGCCGGACCTGCTCCGGATCGGGTTGGATCGAACTCGGGGGCTGCGGGATGGTCGACCCAGAGGTGTTCGCCGCGGTCGGCATCGACCCCGAGGAGTACTCGGGATTCGCCTTCGGTTTCGGGATCGACCGCCTGGCCCAGGTTCGCCACGGGATCGAAGACATGCGCATCCTGCTCGACAACGACCTCCGCTTCATTTCCCAGTTCTAAGGCCCCAATGCGTGTACCCCTGTCCTGGCTTCGTGACTTCGCGCCCATCGAGGGCACTCCCGACGAACTCGCGTCCGCCTTTTCCAACCTGGGCCTGGTCGTCGACGGCGTCGAGATCATCGGGGGTGGGCTCGATGACATCGTCGTGGCCCGGGTGCTCCGGTTGGGGCCCCACCCCGGCGCCGACCGGGTGCAACTCGCCGATGTCGACCCAGGCGACGGCGGCCCGCTCCAGATCGTTTGCGGCGCCTTCAACATGGCCGTCGACGACCTCGTGCCCCTCGCCCCACTCGGGACGGTGATGCCCAGCGGGATGGAGATCGCCCGGCGCAAGGTGCGGGGCGAGTGGTCCAACGGCATGCTGTGTTCCCCCGACGAACTGGGCCTGGAAAACGACGCTGGGGAAAAAGGCATCCTGATCCTGGCGACGGGCGTCGCGGTGCCCGGTACCTCACTGCGGGAAGCCTTGGGCCTGGAACCGGATGTCGTTTTCGATCTCGATATCTCGCCCAACCGGCCCGACGCCCTCTCGGTGGCCGGGGTGGCGCGGGACCTGGCCGCGGTGCTCGGCATCCCATTCCGACTTCCGTCGACGACCGGGGGTGTCGATGACACCCTCGAGCGTCCACCAGTGGTCGTCGCCGATCCGGACCTCAACCCCCGCTTCACGGCCACGGTTGTCGACGGTGTTGCGGTCGGCCCGTCGCCGCCGTGGCTGGCCCGCCGCCTGACGCTGGCGGGCATGCGGCCGATCAACAACGTCGTCGACGCCTCCAACTACGTGATGCTCGAACTGGGCCAGCCCAACCACGCCTACGACCTCGACCGGCTCCCGGGGCGCGGGCTCGGCGTCCGGCGGGCCCGTCCGGGGGAGGCGCTCGTTACCCTGGACGAGGTCGAGCGCCGCCTGGAAGGCGACGACTGCCTGATCATCGATGCCGAGGACACACCAGTCGGCATCGCCGGCATCATGGGCGGCGCATCGTCGGAGATCTCCGACACCACGACGACGGTGCTGCTGGAGGCGGCGTACTTCACCCCGATGGCCATTGCCCGCACCGGCAAGCGGCTTGGATTGAACACCGAGGCCCGGGCCCGCTTCGAACGCGGTGTCGACCCGGAGATGATCGACCTGGCGATCGACCGCTTCGCGTCGCTGCTCGGAGGGGTGCGACGAGGCCCGACGGTGGACGTGGCGTCGCCTGAATTCCTTCCGGCTCCTCGCCCGGTACCGGTGCGCACCGCCCGGGTCAACGAGATCCTCGGGACCTCGCTCAGCGACGCCGAGATCGCCCGATTGCTGGCGCCCATCGGGTTTGTCGTGTCCGCGGCGGGCGATGCGGGACTGCAGGTCGTCACTATTCCGACCTGGCGGCCCGACAGCACCAGGGAAATCGATGTGATCGAGGAAGTGGCCCGGCTGCACGGGTACGGCAACATCGCCCGATCCTTGCCGCCGGGCGTGCGCACCGGTGGGGGACTGACTTCCTATCAGCGCCAGCGCCGCCAGGTCCGCGACATCCTCGTAGGGGCCGGGATCTCCGAGGCGTGGACCACGACGTTCCTCGGTCCTGGTGACCTCGAGCGCGCCGGCCTGCCCGGTGACGCCGTCGAGGTCGAGAATCCGCTCGACCAGTCCGAATCGCTCTTGCGCACCTCGCTCCTGCCGGGGCTGCTCAAAGCGGTGCGGTTCAACGTCGACCGCCAGGCCCCCGATGTGCGGCTGTTCGAGATCGGCCACGTCTTCGCCCGTCCGGCCGCGGACGCCACCACGCCGGTCCCCGAGGAGCGGGAGGACTTGGCGATCGTCGCCGCGGGCGCGGCTGCCGACGCCGTGCTCGCCACCCGTCTGTGGGCGGTGCTGGCCGAGGGGATGCGCCTCGAGGGCATCCGTATCGAGTCGGCCCTGGTGCGGGGCCTGCACCCGACCCGTTCGGCCCGTCTGGTCGTGGCCTCGACCGGCCAGGTCCTCGGGTCGGTCGGCGAGGTCGACCCCTCGTCGGTCGCCGCGTACGGACTCAGCGGTCGTATCGCCATCGTTTCGGTCGGAATGGAAGCACTGATCGGGGCCCCAAGGCGCGACACGCAGGCCAAGCCCATCAGCCGATTCCCGGCCAGCGACATCGACCTGGCCTTCGTCGTAGACGACGCCGTAGCTGCGGCCGATCTGGGGGACACACTGCGGGCGGCGGGCGGTGAACTGGTCGACTCGGTCGGCCTGTTCGACGTGTACCGCGATGAGTCACTGGGTGCCGG
>JAUTXN010000073.1 GCA_030838045.1 Acidimicrobiaceae bacterium | reverse complement strand
GGGGCGGACTTGGCGCCGTGGTATGACCGCGACCCCTTCGCGGATACGGTGCGCCGCTTGTGCGCCTACCGCGGTGTCGCCCAGCTGGGGGCGTTGACGTTGGCGTCGGAGGTGTGCGACTGGCGGCGTTTCGGGCGGGCGTCGGCGTTCATGGGTTTCACCGGTCTGGTGCCCTCCGAGTACTCCAGCGGCGGGAAAACGTCCCGGGGGCATATCACCAAGGCGGGCAATTGGCATATTCGGACCCAACTGATCGAATCGGCCTGGGCGTACCAGTCCGGGCCGTCGGTCGGCGTCGAGCTCCGCAAACGCCAAGAGGGTGTCGACGCCGACACGCTGAAGCGGGCGTGGGCCGCCCAGACCCGGCTGTGCGGTCGGTTCCGGCGCCTGGCGGCGCGGAAGAACTCCAAGAATGTGGTGGCCGCCGCCGTCGCCCGCGAGCTGTGCGGCTTCTTGTGGGCCGAGATGACGGCCTGAGATGACCATCGTTCGCGCTCACCTCCTAGTCGGCGGGGAGGTGAGCAACTTCTCCACGACGCGTCGGGGCACCGCCGCAGCAGGAATGATCCCCGTGCTAACTATGCCCAGCCCTCCGGGTCCACCGGTGGCGTGTTTAGTCAGGGGCGCCATCCTGCGGAAAGCCGACATGCGAGTTCCGATCCGCGTACTACAGAATGGCGGTCAGCCGATCCATACCGCCCCGACGCGTCGTGGGAACCCTCAAGGGCGATCCCCACCGCGACAACTCCGCGGCCTCGACATCCTGAGCAAAAGCCAAAAGCCACAGGCCACGTCAACACCCAAGGCAAAGGCAGAAGGGATGCCGCCCAACAAAGAGATGTCGGAGCTCATAATGGAGCGTCGACGCCCGACAGGGGGCGGTATCCCTTCTTTCACCATTATCGACTGGCGTGTCACTCCCGGGCCTTCAAGAGCACCGGACAGCCGAAAAGGCCACCCCTGAGGGGGCCCCGACCTTTTCCCGGTGCTCTTGACCGCCCTCGCCCTCCGCCGCTCAGGTCCAACCCCAGTCCTCGAGCTGGACATCGCTTCGCTCGTTGACACCGGGCACTCACGCCCTCAGCCGAGAACCCGCATAGCAACCAAGCCGCACGCCGATCAACACCCTTTGATCCAACGCGGCCCCAAAACCCTCTGAGCAGGAAGTTCGCCCCTATTGACAAGCCGTTCCACAACAGTTAGCCCGTCGGCATGCGCAGAACCCGCAACTCCCTGACGGCACAATTGCGCTGGTCAGAGACCATTCGCCTGCGCCCTCGGCAGGATTCGAACCTGCGACACACGGTTTAGGAAACCGATGCTCTATCCCCTGAGCTACGAGGGCTGGATACCTGGACACACAGCCGGTCATGTGCGGTGCCTCACCAGACTCCGACACGGTACCCGGCGCCCGGGCGAGATTCTCACGAAACTCCCAGGCTGCCTTCAGGGAATTCGACCCGTCGTCACGCACACTCGTCTCATGTTGACTTTTCGCTGGCACCACCGGCGGACACCCGAGCGGCCCATCGAGGCGACCGAGCCCGACGTGGCTCAGCCGGCAGACGGTGTGCCTGTCCTGCTTTCGCCCGGGCTAGTGGATCTGGCGGGCCCGCTGTCCGCAGCCCTGGGTCCCGGGTTCGCGGTCGAAACGGAGGGCCTTGGCTGGAGCGGGGTCATGATCGTCGGTCCGGTCGGGCCGCCCGGAGTGAGTTTCCTCCGGATCAGCCACCCCGGCGTGGTGCTGCTGGTGGTCGACCGCCGTGGGTACGGGCCCCGTTCGATCGAAGCGGTCGCCCATCTCGACGCGGGCGCCGACGGCTATCTCGCGAGCCCGCCGGTGGCCGAGGTTGCATCCCACGTCCAGGCTCTGGTTCGTCGGGCGAGCGCCAACGCGGCCTGACGACACCGAGGCCTGTCTACACCGAGGCCTGTCTACACCGAGGCGATGATGAAGATCATCTTGCTCTGGCAGGCCACGTTGCCGTCGACATAGGCAATGCCCGAGCTCTTGCCGGCCCCTCCGCCGAGATGGTCGACCTGGACCTTCATCTCCAGCGTGTCACCGGGGCTGACCTGGCGGCGGAAGCGGGCCTTGTCGATCCCGCCGAACAGGGGCAACTTGTCGCGGTACCTGGGGTCGGCCAGCAGGCAGATGCCGCCTAGCTGGGCCATGGCCTCCAGCATCAGTACCCCGGGCAGCGTGGGACGTCCGGGGAAATGGCCGGCGAAGAACGGTTCGTCTCCGTTCAGATGCCACAGGCCGTGCGCGGACACGGCGGGCACCACCTCCACGATCGTGTCGACGAAGAGGAACGGGGGGCGCTGGGGGATCAAGTCCTCGGGCCGCCACGCGGACCAACCTTTCGGGCTGTCGGGTTCGTCCATCAGTGGCCCATACCGAGTCCGCCGTCCACAGGGATGACCGCGCCGGTCACATAGGCCGCGGCATCCGATGCCAACCAGGTGACGACACCGGCCACCTCGTCTGGGTCCGCCATCCGTTGCAGCGGGATCTGGGCGACGATGTCCTTCCGCCGGGCCTCGGGGAGCACGGCGGTCATGTCGGTCTCCACGAAGCCGGGCGCGACCACGTTGACGGTGACCTTGCGGCTCCCGATCTCTCGCGCCAGCGATCGGGCGAAGCCGACCAGCCCCGCCTTCGAGGCGGCGTAGTTGGTCTGCCCGCCCGACCCGCTCAAGCCGACGACTGACGAGATGAGAATGATGCGGCCCCGCCGAGACCGGATCATCTTCGGGACGGCCCGCTTGGCGACCCGGTATGTGCCGATCAGGTTGGTGTCGATGACGCTGGCGAAGGCCTCCTCGCTCATCTGCATGAGCAGGCCATCGCGCGTGATGCCGGCATTGGCGACGAGGACTTCGACCGGGCCCAAGACGGCTTCGACTTCGGCGAACGCGGCGTCCACATCGGCGATCGACGTGACGTCGCAACGAACCGAGAGGAAGCCCTCGACCGGATCCTTGCGGTGGGTCACCGCGACGCGATCACCCATCGCGGCAAAAGCTCGGGCGATGGACAGGCCGATACCTCGGTTGCCGCCCGTGACCAGCACGACCCGGCCGCTCGTTTCGACCTCGGCGGCATCGGCCATCACACCCCCATGGCGTGGTACCCGCCGTCGACGTGGATGATCTCGCCGGTGGTCATCGGAAACCAGTCGCTGAGCAGCACCGTGCACGCCTTGGCTACGGCTGAGGAGTCCGTGATGTCCCAGCCCAGCGGTGCCCGCTCGACCCAGGCGTCTTCGAAGGCTGCGAAACCCTGGATGGACTTGGCCGCGATGGTGCGCATCGGCCCTGCCGCCACCAGGTTGACGCGAACCTTGTCCCGGCCGACCTCCTTGGCCAGGTAGCGGGCCGTGGACTCCAGGCCGGCCTTGGCGACACCCATCCAGTCGTAGGACGGCCACGCTCGCGTGGCGTCGAAGTCCAAGCCGACGACCGAGCCTCCGCCGGCGGCGCGCATCAGCGGCAGCACGGCCGCAGTCAGGGCTTTGAGCGAGTACGTGGAGATGTGGAGGGCGACGGCCACGTCCTGCCACGGGGCATCGAGGAACCCGCCGCCCAGGCAGCTGGCAGGTGCGAACCCGATGGAGTGCAGTACCCCGTCGAGCGCCCCCCATCGCTCGTCGAGGTCACTGGCCACCACCGAGAAGTGGTCCTCGACGGTCACGTCGAGTTCCAACACGTCGGGCGGGTCGGGCAGTTTCCTCGCCACTCGCTTCGTCAGACTCAGGCCCCGGCCGGCGCCGGTGAGCACGATCTGGGCTCCCTGTTGCTGGGCCAGCTGGGCCACGCCGAAGGCGAGGGAGTCATCGGTGAGGACTCCGGTGATGAGCAGGCGCTTGCCGTCTAGCAGTCCGGGCACGCGGCGCAGCCTACCGGGGCACCACCCGGGGCGACCGAGACCTAGACCGCGCCCGCGCCGGGGCCCCGGGGCGCGGGCGGCACCGCCGGGCTGACGGCGTTGACGGCGAGAGCCGCCGCCCCGGCTTGGCTCGGAGACAGGGAACGGCCTAACAGGGCGTAGACCTCGCTGCCGTCGATGACCTCCTTTTCCAGCAATAAATCCACCAGCCGGTCCAGTTCGCGACGGTGCGCGGTGAGCAGGGCCAGCGCCCGCTCCTCGGCCTGGCGCAGCAGCCGTGACACCTCCTCGTCGATCACTTGCTGGGTGGCCTCGGCGTACGGCCGGCGCTCGTTGTTCGGACCTCCGAGGTAGTTCGGCCCCTCCGAGCTGAACCCGATCGGTCCGAGCCGCTTGCTCATGCCCCAATCCCGCACCATCCGCGTCGCCAACTCGGTGGCTCCCGCCAGGTCGTTGGCGGCTCCCGTCGATCCCTGGCCGAGCACCAGCAGCTCACCCGCCCGCCCACCGAGGCGCACGTTGAGCGAGTCGTACAGGTAGTTCTCCGGGTAGAGGTGGCGCTCCGCCTCGGGCAGCTGCTCGGTCACGCCGAGCGCCTGGCCGGCTGGGAGGATCGTCACCTTCGCCACTGGATCGGCGTGCTCCGAAAGCGCCGCCACGAGGGCATGGCCGCCTTCGTGTACCGCCACCGCGAACTTCTCGTCGGGGAGAAGGGCATTGGTCGTCTCCCGGTGGCCGAGGAGCACCCGGTCGCGGGCGGCCATGAAATCGGTGCCGGTGATCGTGTCGCGCCCTTCACGCACGGCGAAAATGGCCGCTTCATTGACCAGGTTGGCCAGGTCGGCGCCCGAGAAGCCGGGCGTGGCCCGGGAGACCACGTTGAGGCTGACATCGGGCGCCAGGTGCTTGTCCTTGCAATGGACGACGAGGATGGCTTCTCGCTCTCGCTGGTTGGGCAGCGGGAACTCCACCCGGCGGTCGAAGCGGCCCGGGCGCAGGAGAGCAGCATCCAGGCTCTCGGGGCGGTTCGTGGCGGCCAGGACGACGACGCCGGTCGCCGGGTCGAAGCCGTCCATCTCCGCGAGCAACTGGTTGAGGGTCTGTTCGCGCTCGTCGTTGCTGGCGTAGACACCGACGCCGCGACGGGCCCCGATGGCGTCGACCTCGTCGATGAAGACGATGGAGGGGGCTTTCTTGCGGGCGTCATTGAACAGGTCCCGCACCCGTGATGCTCCGACGCCGACGAACATCTCCACGAAGCTGGAACCCGTCAACGAAAAGAACGGCACCTCGGCCTCGCCTGCCACCGCCCGGGCCATGAGCGTCTTGCCGGTGCCGGGCGGACCGATCATCAGAACGCCTTTCGGTCCGACGGCACCGGCGGCCCGGTACTTCTCGGGATGCTTCAGGAAATCGACCACCTCGGAGATCTCCTGCTTGACCCCGTCGTAGCCGGCCACGTCGGCGAAGCGAGTTTTCGGCCGGTCATCGAGGTCGTACACCTTGGCCTTGTTGCGGCCGACGCCCATGATCCCGCCCAGGCCGCCCGCGCCGGACAACTGTTTGCTGGTCCGCCGCCCCATCCAGATGAAGAAACCGAGGAACAAGGCGAACGGCAGCAGGTTGAAGATGATGGCCAGCAACGTCGAGCCACTCGACGTCTTGGCCGTGACCTGGACCTTGTGGGCGGCCAGCAGGGGTGCCAGCGAATCGTCGCGAATCGCGGTCGGGACCTGGCTCGTGTAGCTGTCGCCATTGGCGAGCTTGCCGCTGACCTTGCCGTTCTGATCGATCGTCGCCGTCTTCACCTTGTCGGTGTTCACCTGGGCCACGAAGTCGCTGTAGGTGAAACTGTGGTTCTTGGAGGTGCTCGGCGCGGGCCGGACAAAGAGGAACAGGGTCAGGGCGGTTCCTACGAGCAGCAGCCAGATCCGCCAGCGGGGTGGGGGCGGGGGAGCGGGCCGGCGGGGAGGATCGAGCGGAGGACCCGACTTGGCGGGACTCGACAAATGGCGCGACCGCTGCCATGTGCTCATGGGCTCCAACCGTACGTCTCCGGTCGGGGCAATCGCTCTGAGGCTTCGTTGGGCCTAACGTTTCCGCTCGCATGAGTGAACGCATTCACCGCGTCGGCGTCGTCGGCTGTGGGCTTATGGGTTCGGGTATCGCCGAGGTCACGGCCCGGGCTCAACTCGACGTCGTCGTCGTCGAAGCCACCGACGCGACTGTCGCCGAGGGCCGCAAGCGGGTCGAGTCGTCCCTTGCCCGGGCGGCCCGCAAAGGCAAGCTCTCCAGCGACCAGCAAGCGGCGGCCCTGAGCCGGATCACCTTCACGACCGACTACCGCCAACTGGCGGACCGCCAACTCGTCATCGAGGCGGTCGTGGAGTCCGAGCCCGCCAAGGTGACGGTATTCAATCGCCTCGACGAGGTCGTCGAGGATCGGAACGCCATCTTGGCGTCGAACACCAGCTCCATCCCCATCATGCAGCTGGCAATGGCGACCGGCCGCCCGTCGCAGGTCGTCGGGATGCACTTCTTCAATCCTGTCCCGGTGCTCCAACTGGTCGAGGTGGTTACGTCGCTCCTGACCGATCCCTCCGTCGTCGATGCCGCCGAGACATTTGCGTCCGAACAGCTGGGCAAGCACGTCATCCGTTCCCAGGACCGGGCCGGGTTCATCGTCAACTCCTTGCTGATCCCCTACCTGCTGTCCGCGATCCGGATGCTGGAGTCAGGTTTTGCCACCGCGGCCGATATCGACACCGGCATGGTCGAAGGGTGCGCCCATCCGATGGGACCCCTCGCCCTGACCGACCTCATCGGCCTCGACACCACAATGGCGGTCGCCATCTCGCTCTACGAGGAGTTCAAAGAGCAGCTGTTCGCCCCTCCGCCGCTGCTCTCCCGGATGGTGTCGGCGGGCCTTCTCGGCCGCAAGACGGGCCGCGGGTTCTACAGCTACGGCGACTGAGCCTGCGACTAAGCCTGCGACTAAGCCTGCGACTAAGCGTGTCGGCGGGCGGCAAGCCTCCGGTGGGTCTCAACGATCTCCGTCGCCACCAGCCCCGATTGCCGCATGACCTGGCGCCAGGTGTAGACGAGCAAAGTCCACCCCGCCTGCTGAAGCTGATTGCGGCGAGTCACATCGCGCTCCTGGTGTTCGGGGCTGAAGTGCCAGGCATAACCGTCCACCTCGACGGCGAAGAAGACCGGTCTCCAGGCAATATCGAGGCGGTATTCACCGTCTTCCCCGACGCGCACCTCGACTTCGGGGTGAGGGAGCCTGGTGCTGTCGACGAGGCGACGGGTGTGAGCCTCGAGCACGCTTGGCTCCGGAGCGCCAACGAAGCCCCGCTCCCAAAGGTGACGCCGGAGGGTTCCCACCCCGTCACGTCCGGGGCGTGAGAGGCGGTCGATCTCGGCCATGAGAGCTTCGGTCGTCACCAGGTGTCGTGCGAGCGCGCTGTCAACCGCCTCTGTCAGCACCTGCGGTGACGCTGAGCCTGCCAGATCAACGAGCGTTCGAAGCGGATTGGTGACGAGAATGGCGTTGCGATTGACGGGCTTCGTCCGCTCGAGGTCTCGGGAGCGGTGGATCGTCAGGTTCGGGCGCCAGGAGCCGTGGCAACCAATTGGAATGGTGAGCTCCGGTGTTCCCGGCGGTCGTGGGACAAGGTCCCACACCCACGCGGCCGAGGCGTGCGATACCACGCCCAACCCTCGGGTTGCGACGAAGGCGGCGCGAAGGTCCTGGTAAGGGCCAAGCGGCCCAGCCGTGTCGCGGTACACACCTCGGTACAACTGGTCCCACTCACCACGACTGAGCTTCCGCCGGACCGTGTACGGCGTGGCTCCGATCTTGAAGGCTTCGTCGGAGCCGATTACGCAATGGTGGCTGCGAAGCCATTTTCGGAGTTCGATTTCGACCTGCTGGCTGGGGTTCACACCCTGCTTCATGCCGCGGAAGCTCGTCTGTGCCGATTGGAGCGACTGTGCCGATTCGGCGCTCTATACGTACCTCCAATCGGCAGATAGCCCTGAATCGGCACAGAACGCCGCTCCGCCGACCCGGACCCTGCAGGCAGGGCCCGCCAGGGCGGTTAGCCGACGGAGCGTCCGGTTCCTTCCCAGAACGGAGCTCGCAGTTCGCGCTTCAGGACCTTCAAGGCACCCGACAGCGGGAGCGGGTCCGTTCGGAACTCGACGGACTTGGGCACCTTGTACGCCGCGATGCGGTCGCGGCACCACGTCTTGATGTCGTCCACCGACGCCGTGGCCCCGGGCGCCATGACGATGATGGCGTGCACCGCCTCGCCCCATCTCTCCGAGGGGATTCCGATGACGGCCACCTGAATCACGCCGGAGTAGCTGGCGATGGCGTTTTCCACTTCGGCCGAGTACACGTTCTCGCCGCCGCTCACGATCATGTCCTTGACCCGGTCGACGAGGAATAGGTAGCCCTGCTCATCGAGATATCCGGCGTCGCCGGTGTGGTACCACCCGCCCGCGAATGCCGCTTCGGTCTGCTCTGGCCGGTGCCAGTACTCGCGCATGTAGTTGCCCGCCTGGGCGCACACCTCGCCGCTCTGGCCGAGCGGAACGATGTTGCCCTCTGGATCTTGGATGGTGACGGCGGAGTTGATGACGGGGCGGCCGGCGGAGCGAAGCAGGTCGCCGCCCTTGCGATGGTCGTCGGGCATCAACATGGTGAGGATTCCGAAGTTCTCGGTCATGCCATAGGCCTGGATCACCTTGATGTCAGGCGAGATCGCCAGCACCCGTTCGAGCAGAGCGGTGGACATCGGTGATGCCCCGTACCCGAGGGTCTCCAACGACGCCAGCCGCTCGGCGGAGTATGAGGGGTGGTCCAGCACCATCTGGATCATGGTCGGCACCATGACCGTGAAGGTCACTCGGTCCCGTTCGCAAATGTCGAGAACGGGTCCGGGGTCGAACAGCGGGATGATCGTGGACAGGCCGCCGGTGGCCGGAATACAGAAGACGCCGAGCATGCCCGCCACGTGGAACATGGGGATCTGGTGGAGGAACACCTGGCTGTCGTCGATCTTGATCAT
>JAUTXN010000265.1 GCA_030838045.1 Acidimicrobiaceae bacterium | reverse complement strand
AGGCTGGCGCGGCGGCGGTGCGGGCCAACGATCTCATCACCCTGCGGTTGAAGAAACGACTGTTCTCGTCGCCGGCGGCGTTCGCGCTCAATGCAACAAGAGCCGCCGCTCGGGGCTGTTCGGGGCCGAGGGACTCTGCGAGGGTGCGGCGGCAACCTGATGTCGGGGTCTTAGTCGGCCGTCGCGGGATGAGGAACTGTCGCCACCTGTCGGGCTGGCACGCCTGCGAAGATGGTGTACGCAGGTACGTCGGTGCGAACCAGGCTGCCGGCCGCTACCACGGCGTGTCGGCCGATCCGGCACGGCCCGAGAACGGTCACGTTGGTCGCCAACCACGCCCCCTCCTCAATGGTGATGTCCCAGCCGTCGTGCGGCGCCGTCACCTGACGCTCAAGGTTGAACTTGGTGATGTCATGCTCGCCGGAAGCTAGGTACACGCCGTGCGCCAGCATGACCCACTCACCGATATTGATGTGACCGGAGACGGTATTGAACACCGCGTTGTTCACCACCGCTGTGGGTGCCACGGACAACCGCTCGGCGGGGCCGAAGACCGTCGGCTGGTTGAGCAGCTTATGGGCGGTGAAGGTGACCGATCGCTGGGCCAGAGATAGGGCCAGCCGGTTGAGGACCTTGTTCGTAACTCGTTCGACTTTCGACTTCAGGCGGAGCGCGGGAGGTGGAAGTCGCCTTGAGATCACGGTCTTATGCCTTGCGCAGAATCAGGCACTGGGCCATCCCGGGGTAGATGCCGATGAGGTACTCGGATAGGTTGGCCTGGACGGCGTCAGCGTCGAACTCGGCGAAACCCGCCAGCTCGGCCGGGTTGCCGTAGACCAGGTCCAAGCCACTCGCCTGCACGAGTGCTCGGACGTCAACATTGGTACCCCACCGGTTGTCTAGCCGGGTGGTGAACGGCGTCAGGTCGAGGAACAGGTCAATCGTCAGCACGCAGTGACCGCCGGGGCGAAGGACCCGACGGATCTCATCGAGTGCGGCGCCGACCGCGGCCGCCGACAGGTGCTCGATGGTGCTTAGGCAGTAGACGACGTCGACGCTGGCTGAATCCAATCCGGCATCGGAGATCTCGCTGCGGCGCAAGGCCACGTCTGTTCCGAACAACCGGTTGAGGCGGTCGAGGAAGGCTGCGGGATCCACCGCGGAGTACTCCCCCGGGGTGCCGTAGTCGACGAACGGGTCTACGTCGATCACTGAGGCCCCGCTCCTGGCGAGGACGAACTGCAATCCCGAAAGCCCCCCGCCGAGATCGACAACGCGCATCCCGGCCGTGACGGGCACGGCATGAAAAGCCCAGGGGTACTCCCAGATCCGCGTCGAGTTGTTGGGCTGGAACGAGAACGGCCCGGCTTGGCGAGCTATGCGGTCCCCTGAGGCCGGAAGACGGCGTTTCCAGGCCGGAACCGGCCGACCGGATGGCGCCCCCCACCTCTCGTTCCACTCCAGGTACCGATCGGGAAGCAACCGACGGCCGATCACGGACGCTGCCTGATGCTTCCATCCACCGGGGGAGGTTACATCTATGATCCTCATGCCCTCAACACCCGCCGGGTGGAGGTCGTGGAGGATTCGTCATACGGTGACCCAAGAGTTCAACCCGTCCGATCGGGGACAGACCTTCCACTTGCTCATCCGACCAACCGGGGGGTGGCGGTCCCTCGATCTTCGTGAGGTGTGGCGCTACCGCGGCCTACTTGGCGCCATGACGCGTCGGGACATCACCCTGCGTTACCGCCAGACCGCCCTCGGGGTCATTTGGGTTGTCCTTCAGCCGCTGCTGGCCGCGGGCATCTTCACGTTCGTATTCGGCAGCATCGCCAAGTTCAGCAGCGACGGGGTCCCCTACGTAATCTTCGCCTACACCGGGCTGCTTGGCTACAACGCCTTCTCCAATTCCCTCGCCTCGATGTCCACTTGCCTGGTTGCGAACGGGGCATTGGTGTCCAAGGTGTACTTCCCCCGCCTGATCCTTCCGCTGTCACAGATCGGCTCCAAACTGGTCGACTTCGGTGTGGCGTTCGCCCTGTATCTGATTCTCAACGTGACCTTCCACGTCGGGTTCCACCTCTCGCTGCTCACCCTCCCGGCCTGGATGCTCCTGGCCTACGGAAGTGCGCTGGGCCTCGGGCTGCTCACTTCGGCGCTCAATGTGTCATACCGCGACGTTGGCTTCATTGTGCCGGTCGCCCTGCCCCTCCTGCTCTACTTGGCACCGGTGGCCTACGGCACCCAAGTGGTGCCGAAGCGCCTACGGGGCGCGTATGGCATCAACCCGCTCGTCGGCATCATCAATGGTTTCCGGTGGTGTCTGCTCGGTCGAGGTTCATTGAGCGCCGGCAGCACCATCTATGCCGCGGTCTTTACCGTGGTGGTCGTCGTGCTTGGGGTGCTGTACTTCCGGAGCCATGAGCGCCGTTTCCCCGATGTCATCTGATGTCATCTGAACCGTCGGTTCAGGTTCGGGGCCTCTCGAAAAGCTATCTGGTGGCGGGCGAGCGTTCGAATATGCTCAGCGAGACCGTCATTCGACGGATGCGTCATCCACTGCGGGGTCAGATGGAGACGTACTGGGCCCTCCACGACGTCAACCTGGAGCTCTACCCGGGTGACGTTCTCGGCGTCATTGGCAAGAACGGCGCCGGCAAGAGCACGCTCCTCAAGATCATGAGCCGGATCACCGAACCCACCTCGGGTGAGGTCGAGTTGCGGGGGCGCCTCGGTTGCCTCCTCGAGGTGGGCACAGGGTTTCATCCGGAGCTGACTGGACGGGAGAACGTGTTCCTCAACGGGGCCATCCTCGGCATGCGCAAGCCGGAGATACAGCGCCAGTTCGATGAGATTGTCGACTTCGCGGGGATAGAGCGCTTCTTGGACACCCCCGTCAAGCGCTACAGCAGCGGCATGTACGTTCGCCTTGCCTTCGCAGTAGCCGCTTACCTCGATTCGGAGATCCTGGTCGTGGATGAGGTGTTGGCCGTCGGCGACGTCGAGTTCCAGAAGAAGTGCATCGGCAAGATGCAGGCGGTGGCCTCACAGGCCGGCCGGACCGTGGTGTTCGTGAGCCATAACGTGAGCGCCATCCAGGCATTGTGCACTCGCGCTGTCCTGCTCGACGCCGGACGGGTGATCCACGATGGGGAGATCGCCGAAGCTCTGCACCGCTACGTCGATCTGCATCAGCACAGCTCCGCCTCTCCTGGGGTGTTCGAACTCGATGACCGGGCCAATCCAGACGACCCCGATGGTCAGGTGTATTTCACCAGGCTGACCGTCGAGGACGGGTCTGGGCCGTCGGCCACGTTGCGGACCGGGCACGCGGCAGCGTTTGTCATCGAGTGCCGGGGACTGCCCGACGAGGTTTTCGAGCGCTTCCACCTGCGCAACGAGATCGACGAGATCGTTCTGGCATCCGATACCCGGATGGTCGGCTCGGATGCCTCGGTCACCGGGGACCGGGTGCGCTTTGAGTTCGGCGAGCTGCCGCTTCTCCCGGGCCGGTACTTCATCGACCTCGGCCTGGGCTCCACTCGCACCCGCGCCGTCCTCGACCAGGTCGGCTCGGCGGGCACGTTCGAGGTGGCTCGGACGGACCTCTATGGCGACGACTACCAGCAGTACCCGCAGGACGGTTCCTTTTATGTGCCACCGCGGTGGCAGCCGGTACCCGCTCCGCCGCTCGGCGGTGGGCTCTCACGTCCAGAGGACAACGGTCAGCCGCGTTGAGACTGAGCGCGTTGATATCGAGCGTGAAGGCGTCGCCCGAGCCGCCACCAGGCGGCGGCGGCCCGGCGCGGTGCCTCACCGCCTCGCAGAGCCGGCGTCATGGATCTCCTCGCCGGGCGGAGTCCGCGCAGCAGCCCGTGCACGGCCGGTCTCACCACGTCGGCGCCGCATTGGGCGCGGATGGCTGCTGACCCCGCTGCCCCGACTGACGCCGCGAGGTCGTCATTCCCAAGCAGTGACACCACGGCATGGGCGAAGGCGGCCGGGTCATCGGCCACCAGAAGGTCTCGGCCGGGTAGGGCCCGGATCCCTTCGACCCCTACGCTGGTGGTGACCACCGGTACGCCCGCGGCCATCGCCTCGCAGACTTTGCCTTTCATTCCGGCGCCGAATCGAACCGGTGCGACGACCGCACCTGTCCCGGCATAGACGGCGCCGAGGTCGGCGACGTATCCCTCCACCGCCACGCCCAGGCAAGCGGCCAGTCTCGTGGTATCGATTGGGACGGACCAGGCGTTGGAACCGAAGAGCCGAAGCTGGGCGTCCGGTAGACATTCCCGAACCCGGGGCCACACGTCGGAGCAGAACCACAAGACTCCGTCCATGTTGGGCGCGTGCCAGAGGCCACCAACGAAGGCCACCTCACCCCGGCGAGGCGTGCGGGCCACCGACGTCTCGTCGACGATGATCGGGATGACCGGGTTGTGATCCGCCCGACTGTCGGGAAAGCTCCCATAGAGTTCCCGTTCGACGTCCGACACGAAGATTCGGATGTCCGCCGCGTGGTAGGTGCGCAGCTCGCGTGCCATGGTGCGCTCGTGGCCGGGGTGGGACACTCCCAGGACCGTCGCCGCTCGAGCGTTCCGGAGAAAGTGAAGGTCGACGGTGTCGACCGCCAACGCCGCCTCGGTTTGGTGGCGACGGACCAGGGGCAACACCTGTTCCGCGATTTCCCACCCCTCGGCCAGGATCAGTTCGTACCTGGGGCCCCTCAGCAAGCGCGCCAGGTGCACTGGTCGGCCCCCATATGGGACTCGCACCGCGCCCGCCCCTCCCGTTGCTTGCAAGGCATCGATGCGCGCCGACTCGTCGGTGGGTCGGGCGGTGCCCGTCGCCACCAGATCCACGGTGGCTCGTTCGGCCAACATGGCGGCCATGCGCACCAGTCGTCGCTCACCTGCCGAACTGTCCGTGCCGGGGATCATGCCGGTGATGACGAGAACCCGGGGGGCTCGGTCAGGCACAATGCTTCCTACTGTAGGGCAACCTTAGAGGGGTCGTGCTGCTCAAGGCGACACCGACCCAAATACGATGCGCCGGTGACAGGAACCGGAGCGAGGCGGCGAGCGGTGCGGCGAGCGATGCGGCGGGCTACCGAGCGATGGCCCGTCGTGCCTCGCGCGGTCGGGTGGCTCATCTCGTCCCGGCTTCCGTCGCTTGTTTCGCTGAATGGTACGGACAAGGGTTCCAACGGCTACGTGCCGTTCTACGAACGCCATTTCAAGGAATTGCGGCGCCGGAGGCTCACGATCCTCGAGATTGGGATCTACAAGGGAGCGGGGCTCAGAGTGTGGCGTTCGTACTTCCCGTCGTCGTCGATCGTCGGTATCGACATCAACCCGAGCATGATCGACGAACCACGCATAACCTGTCGGTGCGGGAGCCAGGATGACCCTGCCTTCCTGGCTGCGCTCTGTGAGGAGTTCGGGCCTTTCGACATCGTCATCGATGACGGGAGTCACGTGGGACGGCACGTGATAGCGAGTTTCGACAGCCTCTTTCCGCATGTCGTACCGGGTGGCTGGTACGTCATCGAGGACATCGCGACTGCGTATTGGGAGGAGTACGAAGGAGGACCAGTCGGCATGGAGGGGACAGCGGTGGCAATGGTGAAGGACCTGGTCGACACCGTGTTCCGGGGTTCCGTGCGAGAAGGCACGCTTCCTGCCGCCGACCTCGATGAACTGCACGTCTACCGACCTGCTCTGGTCTTCATGCGGAAGTCGTGTCATCAGTAGCCTCCGAAGTACGCTTGGCCGGATGCCCGTTCCCTCAAGGGTGCAGCGGTATCTCGACCGAGCCGGTCAGAAGGTGGGTCAGAGAGTGATCGGCGAGGCTGGGAAGCTCTGGACGCGTCACCACGGGCCGTTCGAGCGGCTGGCCGAACTGACCTCGATCGCAGCCAGTCCGTCTGAGCCCACCTTCCTGTTCAGCACCCGGGACCGGGTAATCAGTCCCGAAGTCTTCGTTACCTCCGGCTACGAGGAGGATGAACTGCGGTGGATCCTCCACTGCCTGGGGCAGCCCCAGCGGCAGCGGACGGTCGTCGAGGTAGGTGCGAACATCGGCACGACCACCATCCCCCTCCTGGTTCGGTACGGCGCCGCCTGCGTGGAAGCATTCGAGCCCGACCCGTTCAACTATGACCTACTCCGCTGCAACCTGATTCTCAACCATGTCGACAGCCAGGCCATCACGCAGGGCTGTGCCATCTCCGACACCAACGGCGAGACAATTTTGGAGTTGTGCGCTTGGAACTTCGGTGACCATCGGGTCCGCATCCCCGGTGACGTCCACCTCGGGGTGTTCGAGGAGGCCAACCGATCCACCATCACCGTCGCCGCTCGACGCCTCGACGACGCCGTCACGACACCCACGGCCGAGATCGGTTTGATCTGGGTCGACGCACAAGGGCATGAGGCGCACATCCTCGACGGGGCCGACCACCTGCTCGGCTGCGGCATTCCTTGGGTCATCGAATATTGGCCATATGGGCTAACCCGCCAGGGTGGCCTGGCCCGGCTGAATGGGGACCTCGCCAAGCGTTTCACGCACGTGGTGGACGTGCGCCAATCACGGCGAAGCAATAGTGAGGTCCGGCTGGAGACGACAGATCTGGACCGCCTGGCTCGCGACCTGGGCTACGGGTACACCGACCTGATCCTGACGCCAGACGCTGCCAGATAGATCGGGCTCGGAGGCCCGCGCCCTCCAGCTACTGGTCGAACGTATCGCGCAGTTGCCCTATCAGGTGGTTGAGACGGTGGCGCCGCCGTCGGATGTCCTCATCGCCCAACACCGGGCCCAGTACTCTCGAAGCTGGTCCAGGGGAAAGTAGAGTACTGCTCGACGTCCGCCAAACGCGACCTCGTTTCCGAACTGAGCTGCCTGGTCGAGGGGTTAGGTCGCTTGCAAAGGATGATCGACGCGGAGCCATACCTGGCCGTTCATCACGCCGTAGTCGAGCTCGCGGAGCTTGAGGCCTCGACTGGTGCAGGCCGCGTGCAACCACTCGCGGCTGTGGCCGATCACCGGGGAGCTCCAGCCTCCGCGGTGATCTGGCCGGTCCCATCGCCCCGGAATGGCCCGTCGCATGCTTGGCAGCGCCCGACGAAGCTCATTCGTCGCCTGCGCCAGTGGCCGCCTTAGGATCTCGTGGACGGTGGATGCGGGGAGGTACGACGCCAAGAACACCGCGCCTTGACGACCCGTCGTTTTGAAACCGTCGAGCATCCGCTCGATTTGCGGTTTGGACGCGTGCGTCCACACCGACCGAGCGACGACGAAGCCGAAGGTTTGCCCAAACACAGAGAAGTCGAAATCGTCGTTGCGGTCGAATGACGGTCTCGCCCGCTCGAGGAGCTCGGGCTCGACGATGTGTTCCAACCCCAGGTCACACCAATCGGACGCCGTCAAGGATAAAAGGGCTGCTCAGCGGTACTATCCCGCACCAAACGGCACGGGCCGAGAGACGTCCGAACTGACTGGGGGTCAAGAGGTCCCGAGTTCAAATCTCGGCAGCCCGACTACACGAGCAGGGAAAGATCGTCGGACGCGGCCGCCTCAACAGGCGGTGAGCGGGGCGGCTGGGCCGGGCGTGAGGTCAGGCGGCTGGCCCCGGGCCAGGTGGCGGCTCGGCGTTGCCCACCGGCGCCGTTGCCGACTCCGGGGGCGGTTGGTACGGTCGCCCGCAGTGATGCTCGCGCCCGGGATGTCAGGCGTCTCGGG
>JAUTXN010000055.1 GCA_030838045.1 Acidimicrobiaceae bacterium | reverse complement strand
CGGGTGTTGGCATCGACCTTATTGGCCACCACCAGCGCCGGACGGCCGCTGCGCCGCAGGATCCCCGCCACCCGGGCGTCCTCGTCGGTCACACCGACGGTGGTGTCGACGACGAGCAGGATCACGTCGGCGGACTTGATGGCCCGCTCGGCCTGGGCCGTGACCTGGTGGTCGAGCGAGCTGCCCCCGGGCAGCCACCCGCCCGTGTCGACGATCGAGAACGCCCGGCCCCGCCACTCGGCGGGCAACACCTTGCGGTCCCGCGTCACCCCGGGGCGCTCCTCGACGATGGCGATGCGGCGCCCGATGATCCGGTTGACCAGCGTGCTCTTGCCGACATTGGGCCGCCCGACGACCGCCACGACGGGCACCGCCGGCGGGCGCACGGTGTCGCTCACGACGGCTCCCCCGCCAGCGCCCGGCGCAGCGAGGCGCCGTCGGCAGGCACGATCTCGACCGCCCGGGGCAGGTCCTCCAGCCCCAACCCGTCGAGGAACCGCCCGCCCGAGAGGCACACGTCCGGCAGCAAGTAGCGCCGCCCATGGGGCTCGCCCGCCAGTGCCGCCGCCACGTCCTCGCCCGCCAGCAGGCCGGCGACGGCGATGTTGCCGCCGAAGAAGTCGTTGGTGACCGGGAGCACCCGGGCGCCGAACGGCTCGACCAGCGGCGAAAGCACCGGCGCGGCATACGTTCCGGTCACGACCGTGACGGGCGCCCCCGGACGGGGCATGAGCGTCACGCTCCCCGGTGCCCGCGGCGCCCGGTAGCCGGCCGCGGGCGCCCCGTCCACGGACTGGAAGAAACCGCCGGTGTGGGGAACCCCCACCGACTCGCCGTGAAACGACGAGGCGAAGGCCGACGCGATCCCGACGCCGTTCTCCATCTGCGCCAGGTCCTCGTAGTACGACAGGGGGGGGAAATCCCCGCCGGCGAGCAGGTAGTACTCGTCGGAGGGGAATACCATCCGCCGCCCGAGGGCCGAGGCGAAGGTGGGCTGCCAGCCCTCAATCAGCTCGAGGGTGGCCGCGGCCTCGGCCGCGCCGTGGGGCCGCATGTTGCCCTCGGCCGTGTACTTGCTCACGCCGAGGGGGACGCAGGCCACGGACTTCATCTCCGGGTAACAGTCGAGAACACCGGCCAGCGTGTCGTCGAGCACCGCGCCGTCGTTGATGCCCGGGCACACCACGACCTGGCCGTGCACCTCGACACCGTGGTCCAGCAACGCCCGCAGCCAGCGCAGGCTGGTGGCGCCCCGGCGGTTGCGCAGCATGGCGGCGCGGATCTCGGGATCGGTGGCGTGGATGCTGACCCACAAAGGGGACAGCCCCTCGGTCACGACCCGTTCGAGGTCGGATTCGGTGAAGCGGGTGAGCGTCGTGAAGTTCCCATACAGGAAGGAGAGGCGATAGTCGTCGTCCTTGACGTACAGGCTCTTCCGGAGCCCCTTGGGGAGCTGGTAGATGAAGCAGAACTCGCAGTGGTTGTCACAGGTCCGCACCTGGTCGAACAGGGCGGCGTCGACCTCGATGCCGAGCGTCTCGTTCCCCTCACGCACCACCGTGACGGGGACCTCGAGACCCCCGCGTCGCAGCTCCATCTCGAGGATGGGCTCGTCGGCGAGCCATTGGTATTGGATGACATCTCGGGGGACTTGGCCGCCCATGGCCACGATCTCGTCGCCGGGGGCCAGGCCGGCCCGGGCGGCAGGTGACCCTGGGGCCACCGCCACCACGCGCGGCAGTGACATAACACCGGCCAGGATACCGGGCTTCGCCGTCAGCCCCTGCGGAGCCTCTAGCCTGAGGTTCGTGGACGTCGACGAGGTTCTGCTGGCAGCTCCGCGGGGATTCTGCGCCGGGGTGGAGATGGCCATCAAGGCGCTCGGATGGATGGTGCGGGTCTTCGAGCCCCCGGTGTACTGCTACCACGAGATCGTGCACAACCAGGTCGTCGTCGACCGGTTCCGCGCCCTCGGCGTGATCTTCGTGAGCGACGTCACCGAAGTGCCCACCGGGGCGCCGTTGATGCTGTCCGCCCATGGTTCGGCTCCCGACGTCGTGGCCGCGGCCCGGGCCAACGGCGGCATCGTGGTCGATGCGGTGTGCCCGCTGGTGACCAAGGTCCACCATGAGGTCCGGGTCCGTGCGGGTAAGGGCTACACCGTGGTGTACGTGGGCCACCAGGGCCACGACGAGGCGGTGGGCACCGTCGCCGTGGCGCCCGACGCCGTGCACCTGGTCGAGTCCGAGGAGGATGTCCGGGCCCTCCCCGACCCGGGGACACCGGTGGCCTTCCTCGCCCAGACCACCCTGTCGCTCGACGAGTGGCGCTCAGTCCTGGCGTCGGCCCAGGACCGCTTCCCCGATCTGTGGATGCCGGGCCGCAGCGACCTGTGCTTCGCCACGACGAACCGCCAGGCGGCGTTGAAGGCCATCGCCGGCAAGGCGGACTCAGTGGTCGTAATCGGTTCCCCCAACTCGTCCAACACCTTGGCCCTGGAACGCACCGCCCGCACCGCCGGGTCGCCGCGCGTCATGCGGGTCAATGGCGCCGACGAGCTCCCCGACGATCTGCAGGGAGTCGTCGGCGTCACGGCCGGTGCCTCGGCACCCGAAGAATTGGTGCGCTCGGTGATCGAGCGGCTGGATCCCCGTCGGGGAACGACCGAGGTCACCGTCACCGACGAGGACGAGTACTTCCCGCTCCCCCGCGAACTGCGGGAGCTGCTTCGTGTCGTGTCGGCCGCGGCCGCCGTGTCGCTCCTCGCGCCTGACCGGGATGCGTCGGACGGCGCCGCCGCGGACGCACTGCCCGAGGACCGCCAGATAGCCGCCAGCGACGTCCTGGACGCACTCACCCAGTAGCTCCGCCTGTGCCACAAACCAGTGGCGACTCGTCGCCCCAAACCCACGATCGAGATGAATAGCGGGACGACGTTGTCACTTCATCGACGCCCGCCCCGCCGAGGCCTTGGAGGCCGCCCGGGCGGCGGCGGGCGGCCTAGATGTCCGAATCGGCGGACAAACGATCGACAATCCGCCCGTTCCTGGCGGCCGACCTGATCGACCACATGCCCATCAGGTACTTCGATGCTTTTGGGCCTTCTTCCGCGCTCTCACGCAATCTCCGCGCGTTATCGGTTCATAGCCGCGACAACGCGCGGAGGTTGCGTGAGCGCGCGGAGATTGGCGTTCTAGGTCGCTGAGGAGGTCGCTGCCGGGGCCTCGCGATCGTGCCCCTCGTTCTCGCACGCGGGGAACGCCTGTGGGACGGGTTGCAGCAACTCGAGGAGCCCAGCGTCGCGTGCGTACCCGGGAGACAAACCGCTGGGCCCAAACCGGTTTCCCTCCCCAGAGCCAGTCCGCAATCGATGAGCCATTGAAAGTTGTGACACGGCGTTTACACGCTCGGGGTTAGCCTCGGTTCGTGGCCAGCCGCCAGAGCCCCCCCGCGAGCGAGGAACTCCCTCGCCCTCTCGGCCGGCCCCGGGCCACAGGCGGAGTCCCGATCGGATCGCCCCGGGACGAGATCGTCGCCGCCGCGGGCCGGTTGTTTGCCGACCGCGGGTATGCGCAAGTGACGATGAGCGACATCGCCCGCGCCGCGGGCCTCCAACAATCGTCCCTCTATTACTGGTTCCGGAAAAAGGAGCTGGTGCTCCAGGCGACCTTCGCTGTCAACCGTGTCCCGCTCGAGTTCATCAACCGTATCGGGGCCCGGTCGGGCTCGCCGGCATTGAAGCTCTACCGGCTGGTTCGGTTCGACACGCTGCAACTTTGCCGTTCCCCGTGCGATGTCAATGAACTGGAACGGCTGGCCGAGGGCCAACCCGATCTGTTCGCCACGTTCTGGGAGGATCGCCAACGGTTGCACGACTGGATCGTGACTTTGGTCGGAGCGGCCATCGAGGAGGGCCAGTTCGTGCCGTGCGATCCCGACCTGGTGGCCCTCAGCCTGTTGTCGTTCGACGAGGGTATCCAGAAGCGGTTCCGCCATCAGCTCCAGCATGGCCCCGACGGCGCCAATGCCTTCCGCCATCAGCCGCGAGCCGCCGAGGAGCTGGCTGAGTTCGCCGCTGGCACCATGCTCCGGGCTCTGCTCAAACGCCCGGGCGACCTCGCTCGTCTGCAGCGTCAAGCGGCGACGTGCGGCGACGACTGACCCTCACCGAACGCGTCATATCCGTGACAGAGAATCGATACGGCATTGAAACTCATCTGACCGCGACCGGAAATCTGAGATCCGTACCGTCAGGCCATGCTCGTCGAGAGCCTGCGCGCACGGACGTCGTTCGAGGCCGCGCCGGCGGACCGTAGAGGGTGACCTTCCCGGTGCAAGGGGCGTGGACCCGCCAGTCGGTGTCGATCAACGGGAGCGAACCCTTCGAACTCCAGCGGGTGTACTGGCTCCAGACCACCTCGGTTTATGCCGACCTGCGGGTACCGTTCCACCCGGCGGGCGGCACCGCCTGCTTCGCGGGCCGGAGTGGCTGGGATGGCGACCGGTACGTGTGGTCCCACCCCCTCGATCTGATCGGCCCCGGCGCCGCCAGCCCCGGCCACGCCAGCCCCGGCCACGCCAGCCCCGACGACGCAAGCCCCGGCTCCGACGGCCCCAACTTCGACGGACCCAACCCCCTCGTCCCGGGCTCCGACGGCCCCAACGCCCTCGGCCCCAACGCCCTCGGCCCCAACGCCCTCGGCCGGGACGCCTTCCGGGACGACATCGGCGAGCTGATCTGGAACGGCGACCGCCTCATCGAACGGGGAACCCTGCCCGGCGGCATCGCCTATGAGGAGATTTGGGTGCGCCTCCCGGGAGACCCGCGCGACTCGGAAGCGGTCGAAGCGCCCACCGCCTGCCACGTCCGGGTAGGCAACTACGCCATCACGATTGTCGATACCCGGCCTGACGGCGGCTCCTTCAACGCGTGCTACCGGGTCCGCACGACCCACGGGTGGGAAATCAGCGCCGCAATCGGCGACCTCGATGTAGGTGCGATGGATTTGCGGTGTGCTCACACGGCAAATCCATTGCACCCGACTCAGCTCCAGCCTCGATGACCGGCGCCCGCAAGTGGGAGGACCAGGCCTGGCCCGCCCTCCGGGACCTGGCGCAACGGGGAGACGGCGAGGTCGGGTTGGTTCCGGTCGGGGCGACCGAACAGCACGGCCCGCACCTGCCGACCGGTACCGACACCATCATCGCCACCGCCGTGTGCGACCTGGCGTCGGAAGCGACCGGCGCCCCCGTCCTGCCTGCCATACCGGTCGCCTGCAGCTACGGCCACGGAACGCTCATGCCCGGCACCCTCTCGCTCACCCCGAACCTGCTGGCCGCGGTCGTCATCCAGTACGCCGAGTGGGCCGCCGCGTCGGGTCTCACCCGGCTGCTGTTCGTGAACGCCCACTTCGGCAACGCCGCGTCACTCGGGATGGCGACGGACCACCTTCGGCTGTTCCGACCTGACCTACGGGTGGCGGCGGTGGACTGGTGGAACCTCGACCCCGAAGTGGCCCACGAGACGACCATCGACGGCGACGACGTTCACGCCGGCCGGGCCGAGACGTCGATCATGCTGGCCATCGCCCCACACCTCGTCGACCGAGACAAGGCGAGGACGGCCGACGACGCCGACCGCACCGGGGGCCTGGTGTTTCGCTACACCGCGCCCGCGCTGTCCACCAACGGCGTGACCGGCCGGCCGTCCGAAGCCACGCCGGAGCTCGGTTCCCGACTTCTCGACCGCACGGCCACTGCCCTCGCAGAGCTGGTCCGAAAGGCACGCATCGAGAAACCACCACTCGGGGCGGCCCCTTTCCCCACCCTTTCGGCGCCCACCGCAGAGAAGTCGGTGTAGCAGATGGCGACGACCGGGCTTGGGGTGGCGGTGGTCACCGGGGGTGGACGGGGACTGGGCCGCGGCATCGCCCTGGCGCTGGCGGAAGCGGGTTTCGACCTGGTGCTCGGCTGGCGCTCCGACCCGGAGGCGGCCGCGGACACGGCGAGAGCCGCCACTGGCGAGGGAGGAGCCGGGCGCCGGGTGCTCCTCGTCCAAGGCGACGTGGCCGACCCGGCGACGGCCAAGCTGCTGCTCGACGCGGCGGTCAGCCTCGGCGAAGAAGGTCCCACAGCCTGGGTCAACAACGCCGGCGTCTCGGTCCTCGCCCCGGTGCTCGACACCGATCCGGCCGACATGGCCCGGATGGTCGAGACCAACCTGCTGGGCACGTTCCACGGGCTGCAGGCGGCGGGGCGCTGGTTCGTCACCGAGCGCCGTCCGGGTCGCATCGTCAACCTGGCCTCCGACCTCGGCGTCCAGGCCTGCGCCAACTTGGGCGGCTACGCGGCCACCAAGTTCGCGGTGGTGGGCCTGACCCAGGCGGCGGCGGTCGAACTGGCTCCCGCGGACATCACGGTCAACGCCGTCTGCCCGGGCACGGCGGAAACCGACATGGTCGTAGCCGAGCGAGCCAGTGAGGTGGCGTTGACCGGCGCCCCAGCCGACGATGTCCGGCGCGCCTACCTCGATGCCATCCCGGCTGGCCGGTTCTGCACCCCGGCGGACGTCGGCGCCTTGGTCGCCTGGCTGTGCGGGCCGTCCGCGGCGTACGTGACCGGCCAGGCCATCTGTGTCA
>JAUTXN010000052.1 GCA_030838045.1 Acidimicrobiaceae bacterium | reverse complement strand
CAGCCTTGCCCTCAGCCTTGCCCGCAGTCTTGGCCTTGGTCTTGGCGCTGGCCTTGGCGCTGGCGGGGACGATCGGGGGCTTGCCCCCCGCCCGTGGCACCCCGGCCGCCGGACGACTGCCCCCGCGCCCAGCCCCGGCCGGACGGCTCCGGCCACCACCTCCACCGCCTCCGCCACCACCGCTGCCGCTCCCGCCGAGCAACTCCCCCGACGCCGCGGCCGCGGGCGTGAGCACGCCGGTCATCGACGACCGGGTAGCGAGACGCTGGCGGATCTGGGCATACCGCGGCTCGCGTTCCTTCATGACCGCCAGCAACGGCGCCGCCACGAAAATCGACGAGTAGGCGCCGGTGAGCAGTCCGATGAACAGCGCCAGACCGAAATCCTCCAACGCCGGGGCACCCAGGAAATAGGCACCGATCAACAGGATCGACAGGATCGGCATGATGGCGACGATGCTCGTGTTGATCGACCGCATGAGGACCTGGTTCATCGAGAGGTTGACCGTCTCGGTGTAGGTGATGCGGCCCGACGCGGCCAGGCCCTTGGTGTTCTCCTCGATCTTGTCGAATACGACGATGGTGTCGTACAGCGAGTAGCCGAGAATCGTGAGGAAGGCGATGACCGTGGCCGGCGTCACCTGGAATCCCGAGAGTGAATACACGCCGATCGTGACCAAAATGTCATGGACCAGAGCCAGGAGCGCGGCGATGGCCATCTTGCCCTCGAAACGGAACGTGATGTAGATCACCACCGCCACGAGGAAGATCACCAACGCCCGCAGGGCTTTCTGGGTGATGTCGTGGCCCCAGGTCGGGCCCACGTCGTTGAGCGTCACCCCGTTGATGTCGGTACCCGCCATCTTGGCCAGCGCAGCAGTTACCTGACTGACCTTGGTCTTGTCCTTGGTGGCATTGGCGTGGGCCGATATGCGAATTGTGTGTTTTCCGGTCTGGCGGTCGGTGAGCACCTCGATGGTGGCTTGGCGCAGATCGGGCGAGACCTGACCGAGGACGTCACGGACATGGGCCACCGAACTGTTGGACTGGACCTCCCAGACGGTCCCGCCCTTGAACTCGATACCGAAGTTGAGGCCCCGCACCAACAACGCGATCAGGCCGAGGACAATGATCGCCGCCGAAATCGTGAACCATCGATTGCGTCGTCCGACGAAGTCGAACGAGGTTTCACCTCGGTAGAGGCGGGTCCACAGCCGGTGCTTCGTCTCCGTCATTGGGGTCCCCCAGTCGGGGCTGCGGCCAGGCCGCGGGCCACCCCGAAGAATCGCGCCTCAGTGAACAGCCGGCTCCGCCCGAGCAGAGCGACCATGGGGCGCGTGAAGAAATAGGCCGTAATCAGGTCGAGCGCGGTCGACAGGCCGAGGGTGAGCGCGAAGCCTCGGACCGATCCCACCGTGAACAGGTAGAGGATGAGCGCGGCCATGATCGACACCAGGTCGGCCGCCACGATCGTGCGATACGCCCGAGAGAACCCCCGGTCGACCGACGAACGGACGCTCTTTCCCGAACGTAATTCGTCTTTGAGACGTTCGAAATAGACGATGTAGGAGTCCGCGGTGACACCCACCGACACGATGATGCCGGTGGCCCCGGCCAGCGACAGCGCCAGACCGCGCGACACGCTGAGCTGGGAGATGATGGAGTACAGCAACATCCCCGAGAGGGTCAGGCCGAGCACCACGACCAGCCCCAAGGCCCGGTAGTAGAAGAGCATGTAGCAAAGCACGAGGAGCAGGCCGATGGCTCCGGCGACCAGGCCCGCCCGCAGCGAGTCCTTGCCGATCGTCGCCGAGACAGTCTGAATGGACTGCGCCTCGAACTGCACCGGAAGCGAGCCGTAGCGCAGCTCCAGCGCCAGGTTCTTGGCCGTGCCCTCGGTGAAGTTGGCCCCGTTGATGACGGCGGTGCCGCTGTACGATTGCTGCTGGATCTGCGGGGCCGACTCGACGACGCCGTCGAGCGCGATGGCGACGAACATCTGGTAGTTGTCCTGCGCCAACTTGTCGAACTGGGGGCCACCGGAACCGGTGAACTTGACCTGCACGTACCAGTTGGGCTCGCTGATGCTGAGGTCCGGCGGCAGCGCGGTCGCAGTACTCACGACCTTCCCAGTCAGCTGGGCCGGCCCGAGCAGGTAGCGGGGTCCGTTGGGGTCGGCGTTGCCGGCCTGGTCGGCGGCGGGGAGGAGCACCGTGGCGGTGGGGACGTCCTGGTCACGGGTGGTGGTCGGCAGCGCGCTGGACACGTTGGTGTTGGCCAGCTGGCAGTCGTTCGCGCTGTAGGGAGACGCCCCGGCCGTGCCGGCAGCACCGGCAACCGTGGTCGGTGTGGTGCCGGGCACAGTCGCCCCCGGCGCCGTGGTGGCAGGAGGGGTGGTGGCGGGAGCCGCCGTGGCCGGAGGGGTCGTCGGAGTCTGCGAGGGCAGCGCGGCCGCCGGTCGCGCTGAGATCGGGAGTCCCGAGGCCGGGACACGGCCGCCCCCGGCACCCAAGGCGCCGCTCGACGGGGTGGTCGCACCGGGCTTGGTGGTCGTGGTCGCGCCCGGGACGGTCGTGGTGGCGCCGGGAACCGTGGTAGTCGTCGCGCCCGGGGTGTTCGACGCATTGAAGGGTTGGAACAGAGTCGGCGTCGCCCCCGCGCCCGTCCCGGCCGTGCACAGCACGGGTCGGAACAGCAGCTGGGCCGTCTGCCCGACGACCTGCAGCGCTCGGGCCGGATCCTTGATGCCCGGCAACTCGACGACCACGTTGTTGCCCTGGCGGCTGATGTTGGGCTCGGCCACACCGAGGGCGTCGATCCGCTTGCGCATGATCGAGATGGCCTGGTTGAGGATGCCGCCGTCGACCTTGCCCTTGGGCTGCAGCACGACCGACGCTCCGCCTTGAAGATCGAGACCAAGGAGAGGCTGATGGCCGGCGGCCAAGGTTGCGCCAAGGGCGATCACCGCGACCGCGACGATTCCAATAAGCGAGTACCACAACGATTTACGCATCGGTCAGTGAGGATCCTGCCTGGGGGCGGGCGGCCCCGCCTCCTGGATAGTGCCGTCAGTTCCAACCACGCCCGTCGACGGTGACACCGGAACACCCGGCACCGCGGCGCCGCCCGCCGAAGCAGGGGGCACCGTTTCAGGTGCGCTCCCGGAGCTCCCCTCGCTGGCCGAACCCGCCTCGCTCACCTCGGTCGACTCACCGTCAGCCGCGACATCAGCCTCGGGATCAGCCTCAACATCAGCATCGACATCAGCAGCAGCCTCGGGATTAGCAGCATCAGCATCAGTCTCGGGATCAGCAGCATCAGCAGCAGTCTCGGGATCAGCAGCCTCGTCGTCGGCGACGTAGTCGTCGGCGGCGTAGGCCTCCTCCAGGGTGTCGCTGGTCGCCGACGACCCGAACACCGAATCGGAGATCGCCTCGGAGTCGTCGAGACGCCGGCTGATCGCCAGGCGCAGCAATTCGACGACCACCCCGTCAGCCACCTCCAACAGCAACCGCTCGTCGTTTACATCGACGACGCGCCCGATCAGACCGCCGGCGGTGACCACTCGGTCGCCGACGCCGATCGCTGTGATGAGCTCCCGCTGGCGACGCACCCGTTGCTGCTGAGGTCGCAACAACAGGAAATACACGCCAGCGAAGAACAGGACGAATACGAGGATTGAGGGCATGGGCGCACGGCAACCGGCCGCCTACAGCAGCGACCGGATAGTCCGGCAGACCTTAGCGCGGGAGGTACGACAACCGGCTGGCGGGGCCGCTCCCTCAGCCCCAGGTCGCCGCCAACCGGGCCCGCAACTGGCCCAGCCGGCCGGCGGCCACGGCATCTCGAATGTCCGCCATCAGACGCAGTTGCCACGCCAGGTTGTGCCAGGTCAACAGCCGCGGCCCCGACGGCTCGCCGACCATGAACAGGTGGCGCAGGTACGACCGGCTGTGCAGCGTGCAGGTCCGGCACCCACATCCCTCGTCGATCGGCCCCAGGTCGCGGGCCAGCGCAGCTCCCCGTATCTGCACCTTTCCGCCCCCGGTCAGCGCGGTGCCGTGGCGCCCCAACCGGGTCGGCAAGACGCAGTCGAACATGTCGACCCCGAGGGCGACCGCCTCCACGATCGACACCGGATCGCCGACCCCCATCAGGTACCGGGGCCCGTCGGCCGGCAGCTCCGCCAGCGCGGCGGCCAGGGCGGGCAACATCTGCGAACGGGGCTCGCCGACCGACAGACCCCCGATTCCGTAACCGTCGAAGTCCAACTCCACGGTCCGCGCCGCGCTCTCGGCCCGCAAGGCCTCGTCGGCCCCGCCCTGGACGATCCCGAAGATGGCCTGCCCTTCGCGGTGGTGCGCCCGCCGGGCCCGGGCGGCCCAGGCGGCCGTCCGCTCCACCGCGGCCCGCAGCACCTCGGGCGCCGACGGCAGCGCCGGGCAGATGTCGAGCGCCATCTGGATGTCCGCGCCCAGCACCTCTTGGATGGCGACCGCCCCCTCGGGGGTCAGGCGGTGGACCGATCCGTCGTACGTCGAGCGGAACGTCACACCCTCGTCGTCGACCTGGGGCCCCAGCGAGAACACCTGATAGCCCCCCGAGTCGGTGAGCATGTGGCCGTCCCAGCCGCTGAAACCGTGCAGGCCACCGGCGGCCGCCACGACCTCGGCGCCGGGCCGCAGCATCAGATGGTACGTGTTGGCCAGGAGCACGTCGGCACCGATCTCCGAGAGGTCGGCGGCGTCGAGGGTCCGCACCGTCCCTCTCGTCCCGACCGGCATGAAGCAGGGGGTGGGAAAAACGCCCCGAGCGGTATGGACAAAGCCGGTTCGAGCGGACCCGTCGGTCGCGCCCACGTCGAAGCGAAGGGCTGCGGTCATACCGTCAACCGACGCCCGACCAGCATCGCGTCGCCAAACGACAAGAACCGGTACCCCTCGGCCAGCGCCTCTTCGTACAGCCCCCGCCAGCGGGGCCCGCAAAACGCCTCCAGCAGCACGAGCAGCGACGACCGCGGCTGGTGGAAGTTGGTCAGCAGCACGTCCACGACCTGGAACGCGTAGGCCCCGTGGATGTACAACCCGGTGTCGCCTTCGAGGCAGCCCGACGCCGCAGCCGACTCCAGGGCCCGGACCGTCGTCGTTCCGACCGCCACCACCCGTCGGGCATTCCGGCATGCCTGCATCGTGGCGGCTGCGACCCGGTAACGCTCGCGGTGCATCACATGATCCTCGACCCGATCGGCGCTGAGCGGCCGGAATGTCCCGAGCCCGACCGCCAGGTCCACCTCGGCGACGGCGACGCCCCTCGCCCGGCAGCCAGCCAGCACGTCCTCGGACAGGTGGAGCCCGGCCGTGGGGGCCGCGACTGATCCCGGCCGATCGGCGTACACCGTCTGGTAGCGGCCGCTGTCGGTCAGCTCCTCGTGGATGTACGGCGGCAGGGGAATCGTGCCGAACTCGTCGAGGATCTGAGTGACCGCCTGGTCGCCGGTCAGCAGCCGCACCCGGCGCGTTCCGTCTCCGAACGCCTCCCCGACCTCGACCAGTTCCTGGTCGCCCCGGACCAGCACGGTCCCCGCCGGGAGCCGCCGGCCGGGCCGGACCAGCGCCGTCCAATGCACCGACTCGACCCCGCCGTCGCCTTCGGGTTCCAGCAGCAGAACCTCGGCCGCGCCGCCGCTGCGCTTGTGGAGCCGCAGCCGGGCGGGCAGAACCTTGGTGGTGTTGACGACCAGCAAGTCGCCGTCGTCGAGCAGCGCGGGCAGGTCGGACACGTGCCGGTGCTGGGCCGGGGCATCGGGATCCACCGACACCAACAGGCGCGAGGCGTGACGGGGCTCGACGGGCCGCTGGGCAATCGCCTCAAGAGGCAGTCGGTACTCCGGCACGTCCACGGCTGACGTTCTAGTTGCCCGGCCCGACCGGGCACGAAGCTGAGCGCTATCCTCGCGATTGGTGGCGCTGCGCGTAGACGACGTCGATCTGGAACGCGACCGGGCGCTGGTCCAACGCTTCCAGGCGGGCGACGAGGAAGCGTTCGACGAGCTGTACCGCCGCTACCACGACCGGCTCGAACGGTTCTGCCGCAAGCGCGTCGGCGACCAGTACACCGCCGAAGAGCTGACCCAGGAGGCCTTCACCCGGGCGCTCACCGCCCTGCCCGACCTGACCGGCGAGCTCCGGTTCTACCCCTGGGTCTCGGTCATTGCCGCCCGCCTCTGTGTCGACTCGTATCGCCGTGAATCTCGGTCGGAACCGGCCTCGGACCCCGATCCCGGCCCGGTGGCGGGCGGCCAAGAGGAGATCATCGACGCCGTGGACGGGTCGCTCGTCGCGACCGCCCTGTCGCGGCTGGTGCCCCGGCACCAAGAGGTGCTGCACCTCCGGGAGGTCGAGGGCTGGTCGTACCAGGCCATCGCCGATCACTACGGCGTCAAGGTCAGCACCGTCGAGACGCTGCTGTTCCGGGCTCGACGGGCACTGCGCAGGGAGTTCCACCTCATCGACGGGGCCGGTCTGCTGGCATGGCCGGTGCTCGGCCGCCTGATTCAGGTGACTGTTCGTCTCCGCAATCGGATGCCCACGTGGGTGCCGTCCCTTCCGTCACCCACGACGGTGGCCGCCGCGGCGTCGGCAACCGCCGCGGCAGTTGTCCTGGCGGTGGCACCCGGCCCCCCGAGCGGGAACCCAGGATCGACGCCTCCCGGCGCCCAGGCCCAGGCCCAGGCCTCGGTCGGCCCCACCGCAGCGGGCGCGAGCGCGTCGGCCACCCCCGTCGCCATCACGCCGGCCGGCAGCGATTCCTCTGCCACGCTCGCCGCCAGCTCGCCCGGCGCGGCGCCCGCGGCCGCGGCCGCAGCCGCAGCTGCGACCGCCGGCGTGAGTGATATGGCGCCCGCGGCTGCCACCGTCACACCGGCGACGAGTGCGGGAGCCTCGCCCGCTGGGTCCCCGGCCGCCGTGACCGATCCTGCCTCGGGTTCGCCGCTGGCGATCACTTCCCCCCTCGCCGTCGCCCCGACCGACGCCCTGGCCAGCGGCGCCGCGGGCCTGCCGGTTCCGGATCTGCCTGGCGTCGCGCTGCCCGGTGACTTGCTGCCGCTGGCGCCCCTGGCGATTCCCGCGGTGCCGGTACCGGCACCCGACGTGGTGGCGCCCCCGGGACCGTCCCTCGACGCCGCCCAGGGCGTGCTCAAACCGGTGCTCGGCGGGCTCGTCCCGGGGCACTGAGACTCGCCCCGGCCCTCAGTCGAAAGGCAGAGGCGGGGCGCCGGTGACCGGAGGCTCGAGTCCGAGGTGGCGCCACGCGGCCGGGGTGGCGACGCGCCCGCGGGGGGTCCGCATGAGCAGGCCCAACTGCATGAGGAACGGCTCGTAGACGTCCTCGACCGTGTCGGTTTCCTCCCCCACACTGACCGCCAGGGTCGACAGTCCGACGGGGCCGCCGCCGAAACGGGCGCACAAGGCGTCCAGGATCGCTCGGTCGACCTTGTCCAAGCCCAGCCCGTCGACACCGAACACCGCCAGTCCCTGGCGGGCCAGGTCCCGGGTCACGTGGCCGTCGGCGCGTACTTCGGCGTAGTCACGGACGCGCTTCAGCAGTCGGTTGGCGATGCGGGGCGTGCCCCGGGAGCGGCCCGCGATCTCGATGGCCGCATCGCCCTCCAGGCTGACGCCGAGGATCCGAGCGGAACGCCGGATGATCGCGTCGAGCTCCTCGGGCTCGTAGTAGTCGAGCCGGGCGACGAAGCCGAACCGGTCCCGCAGGGGGCCGGTGATGAGGCCCGTACGGGTCGTCGCCCCGACGAGGGTGAAACGCGGGAGGTCGAGCCGGATCGATCGCGCCGCCGGCCCCTTGCCGAGCACGATGTCCAGGGCGAAGTCCTCCATCGCCGGGTACATGATCTCCTCGACGGCGCGGCCCAGTCGGTGGATCTCGTCGATGAACAGGACGTCGCCCTCGGCCAGATCGGTCAGGATGGCGGCCAGGTCCCCGGCCCGGACGAGGGCCGGGCCCGACGTGATGCGCAGTCCCGCTCCCATCTCGGTGGCGACGATCCCTGCCATCGTGGTTTTGCCCAGCCCCGGCGGGCCGGCGAACAGCAGGTGGTCGACGGCTTGGCCCCGGCGCCGGGCCGCCTCGAGCACGATGGACAGATGCTCCTTCAGTTGCGCCTGGCCGACGAACTCGGCCAGCCGGCGGGGCCGCAGGTTGCTCTCCTCGGCCGCCTCCACCGGGTCGGCAACCGCGCCGCTGACGGGGCGGCCCGAGGCGGCGATGACCTCCTCTCTCACCGGGCCCCGGCCAGATGTCGCAGTGCGGAGCGGAGCAGCTCCTCCAGTGGGCCCTCGTCGGGAAGGCCGCTGATGGCGTCGCGAACCTCGTCGGCCCCGTAGCCCAACCCGGCCAGCGCCACCCGGACCTCGGCCCGGGGACTGGCGGGCGACACGCCGCCGGGGCCCACGCTGACCAGGTCGGGAAGGTCGAGGTCGAAGTCCAGCCGGGACTTGAGTTCGATGAGCAGCCGGCTGGCCGTCTTGGCGCCGACGCCGGGAACCAGCGTCAGGGCGGCCGCGTCGCCCGCCGCGACCGCCCGGCGCAAGGCGGCAGGTGAGTGGATCGACAACAGCGCCAAGGCCACCGCGGGTCCGACACCATGGGCCGCGATCAGGCTCTCGAAGCACAACCGCTCGTCGCGGGAAGGGAAGCCGTACAGGATGATGGCGTCCTCGCGAACGTGGGTGTGGATGTGCAGGAACACCGGCGAGCCGATCTCACCCAGCCGGGCCAGGGCCGAGGCCGCCATGAGCACCCGGTAGCCGACCCCTCCCACTTCGATCAAGGCCTCGCCACTCGGGTGGTCGGTTCGCAACGCCCGGTCGAACAGGATCCCCCGCAGCGATCCGATCATGGTGTGCCCCCGGCAGCCGCCACGGCGGCCCGCAGCCCCGTCCCCGTGAGGTGGCAGATGGCCAGCGCCAGCGCGTCGGCCACGTCGGGAGGCCTGGGTCGCTCCGGCAGCCGCAAGAGGGACTGGACCATGCGCTGGACCTGCTCCTTGGTCGCCGATCCGTACCCGGTCACGGCCTGCTTGACCTCGTTGGGGCTGTACATGACCACGGGACACCCGGCCTCGGCGGCAGCCACCAACGCCACGCCACTGGCCTGTCCGACGGCCATCGCGGTGCGGGCGTTGGCCTGGAACAGCACCCGTTCGACCACCACCACATCCGGCTCGACCTCGGCCAACAGCCGGCGCATCTCGGCGAACAACGACGCCAGACGCGAAGCCAGCGGATCGGTCGTCGGCGTGCGGATGACTCCCGCCGACGACACCGCCAGGCCGGCCCGGGTGCGGCCGACGACGCCGTAGCCGCAGCGGGACAACCCGGGATCGACGCCGAGTGCGAACACTCGTTCGAACATAGCAGCGACGCTTTCGTCGCCGGTGGATATTGCCCGACCGACCGACCAGGAGTCGATGGCGGGAGTACGAACCGTCGTGTCCACGACGGTTTGTACTCCCGCCGCGTTGCGGCCCCTACGCTTCGACGAGCTCCAGGATGCTGTCGGGGATATCGAAGTTGGCGTACACGTTCTGGACGTCGTCATGCTCCTCGAGCAGGTCGACCAGCCGGAGCACCTTCTTGGCGTCGGATTCGTTGTCGAGCGGCACGGTGTTGGTCGCCAGGAGCGTGATGTCCGCCGAGTCGAAGCCGATTCCGGCCGCTTCGAGGGCATCTCGAACCGCGGCCATCTCCCCCGGCGCGGTCGTCACCTCCCAGCTGTCACCGCTGTCGCCGACATCCTCGGCCCCCGCCTCCAGCGCCGCCAGCATGATGTCGTCCTCGCTGATCTCCGCCCCCGAGGACTTCTTGGGCACGAGGATCACACCCTTGCGCTCGAATTGCCACGCCACCGCTCCCGGCTCGGCCATGGAGCCGCCGTTCTTCGAGAAGATGGCCCGGATGTCCGACCCGGTGCGGTTGCGGTTGTCGGTGAGGGTCTCGATGATCACCGCCACACCCGACGGGGCGTACGCTTCGTACGTCACGGGCTCATAGCGGACGCCCTCCAGCTCGCCTGTCCCCCGCTTGATGGCCCGGTCAATGGTGTCCATGGGCACCGACGCGTCCCGCGCCTTTTGGAACATGGTCCGCAGCGTCGCGTTCGCGTCCTGATCGCCGCCGCCTTCGCGAGCCGCAACCTCCACCTGTCGGATCAGCTTGGCGAACAGCTTTCCCCGGGCCTTGTCCTGCGCCCCCTTCTTGTGCTTGATCGTGGCCCACTTGGAATGACCGGACATCAGCCCACACCTTTCAGGAACAGGTCGTGAAGGCGAAGATCGCCTGACAGCTCTGGATGAAACGACGTGACCAGGACCGGACCCTGGCGGCACGCGACCGGCCGGCCGTCGACCTCGGCCAGGACCTCGACCTCGGGACCGGCCCGCTCGACCAGCGGCGCCCGGATGAACACGCCGTGGACCGGCTCGGCCCCGAGCTCGGGCACGTCGAGGTCCGTCTCGAACGAGTCGACCTGGCGTCCGAACGCATTGCGCCGCACCGAGATGTCGATGACGCCGAAACAGGTCTGGTCGCGGCGGCCGTCGAGCACCTGGCGTGCCAGAAGGATCATCCCCGCGCAGGTGCCGAACGCCGCCATGCCGCCCCGCAACTGATCCGCGAGCGGCTGGCGCAGCCCCGCGCTTTCGAGCAGCAGGGCCATGGTCGTCGACTCCCCACCCGGAACGACGATGCCGTCTATTCCGGCCAGGTCTTCGGGACGGCGGACCTCGACGGGGTAGGCGCCGAGCTCAGCGAGAACGCTGACGTGCTCCCGAACGTCGCCTTGCAGGGCCAACACACCGATCTTGCCGCTCACCTGGCGGCCTCCTGGCCATCACCAGCCCCGGTCCGCCAGCCGGGTCGCGACGCTTGAGGACTCCTCGCCGCGCATGGCCGGCCCGAGACCGCGGCTGACCTTGGCGACGATGGCGGGATCACGGAAATGCGTGGTCGCCTCGACGATCGCACGGGCGACACGGGGCGGGTCAGCACTCTTGAAGATGCCCGATCCAACAAAGCACGCCTCGGCACCGAGTTGCATCACCAGCGCCGCGTCGGCGGGGGTGGCGATGCCACCGGCGCAGAACAGCGGCACGGGCAGTGACCCACTCGCGGCCAATTCCTGCACCAGGCCCACCGGAGCCTGGAGTGTCTTGGCCCAGCCGTACAGCTCCGCGGAGTCGGCCTGGGTGACGCGTCGGATGTCGCCAATGATCGAACGGAGGTGCCGCACCGCTTCTTTGACGTCGCCGGTCCCGGCTTCACCCTTCGAGCGGATCATGGCCGCCCCCTCGGAGATGCGCCGGAGCGCTTCACCCAGATTGGTGGCCCCGCACACGAAGGGGACGGTGAACCGCCACTTGTCGATGTGATACGCCTCGTCGGCGGGAGTCAGGACCTCGCTCTCGTCGATGTAGTCGACCCCGAGGGCCTCCAGCACCTGGGCCTCGGCGAAGTGGCCGATCCGAGCCTTGGCCATGACCGGGATCGTGACCGCGGCCTTGATCGCCTCCACCAACGCCGGATCGCTCATCCGGGCCACGCCGCCGTCGCGTCGGATGTCGGCGGGGACCCGTTCGAGGGCCATCACCGCGACCGCACCCGCGTCCTCGGCCACCTTGGCCTGTTCGGCGGTGACGACGTCCATGATGACGCCGCCTCGCAGCATCTCGGCCAAGCCCCGTTTGACGAGGTCCGTCCCGGTGCGTCGCCCAGTCGGTATGGGGGAGTCGCTGCCAGCCACGACGGCCAGTCTACGGGGCGACGCCGGCAAGGCGCGACGCCATTGTTTCCCCAGACCTACTCAATGCACGTTCAGGGTCGTGCCCTCGGGCGCCAGCTCGACCCACGTCCGGCCCGCGGTCAGCTGGATCGGCTGGCCGCCCGAATCGGTGAACTGGGTGACCGACGTGGGCGCCGCCTTGGTCCAGTTGGCCCGGATCACAGCGCCGCCGGTCATGACGATGGCGGTGCCCGAGCCGACCGTCTGGCCCTTCGGTATGGCCGGCGGCGGGGAGATTCCTTCCCCCGATGCGTACCCGTCGGTCGTGTAGGCGACGATCTGGACGATCACGTTCGACGCCGCGATCTGCTGGCCGGATTGAAGGACGTCGGCGGAGCCGTTCTGCCCCCGCTTCCATGTCTGCGACGCGGCATCCCAATCCCAGCTGGCCGACGAGAACCCGAAGTTGAGGTCCAGGTGGCTGGCCGGGGCCACCCCGGCGCCCACCGCCGTCTGGCCCGCGGCCCGGTAGGCGAACATGGCCGGAGGGGGCCCGGAACCCTTCGGGGCCAGGCCGAGCAGGCCCGCGGTGCTGGTGTAGAGGTTGTGGGGCGCGGCATGGGGACCGCTTCGGACGTAGGCCTCGCCGTGGGCGTCGGCGCCGACATCCACGACCGGTGCGGCCCGCAGCTGGGCGACAAAGCCGGTGTTGCCTCCTGAATAGCTGTACAGCGGGTGATTCAGGGACGACACCACATTGATGTCGGTCGTCCGGGTCGAGCGGACCGGGCCGATGCGGGCGGTATCGCTGGACTGGAAGATCGCGAGGAGGCGCGTGACCCGTCCCTCGACCATCTCCTCGTAGACGACGTCGGCCGCGTCGAGCCCCGCCTGAGGCCGGGCGTCATCGACGTTGTCGATCTTCACGGCGAGCGACACCCGGGCGAGCCTGCCGCCGTCCGGTTGCGCCATCCCGGTCAGGGGCGAGACCGGCGGCGGCGCGGCAGTGGTCGACGTGGTGGCGGCGCTGCTCGGCGGGACCGTGGTGGCGGCGCCTGGCTTGGCCACCTTCTTGGCACCTCCGCACGCGGCGGCGAGGACGGCCAGGGCGACCGCGAGCGGAATCCATCGGGGCGCGGCGAGATAACGGTTGTGGGGCACGGGTCGTTTACAGCTCCCTGAGCGCTTCGATGCGCTCGTCGAGGGGTGGGTGCGTGTCGTACAGCCGGCTCAACCAGGCAAAGCGGGCCGAGGGAGGCGGCGGGAGGGCCGAGCCGAGCCACAGGTGGGCAGTGGCGGGCGAGCCACCCCCGGCAGCCACGAGCGTGCCGGCACCGCGCATTTTCTCGAGAGCCGACACCAGGGCGGGAGGATAACGAGTCAGATGGACGCCGGAGCTGTCGGCCACCTCTTCTCGGTGCGGGTCAATGGACAGCTGCAGACCGAGTCCGGCCAGCGCCGACACCGGCAACAGGAGCGAGGCGAACACAGCCCGGGCGCCCGATCCGGTCGCGGCGCGGGCCGGCCCTCGGAGCAGGCCGAACAGGCCCACGGCCACGGTGGCGCTCAGGATGTCGTCGCTGCGAATGTGGCTCAGCTCATGCGCCAGTACCGCTTCGAGTTCCATCCGGCTCATTTGGTCCAGCAGCCCCGAGGTGACGACCAGTACCGCGTGGTGGGGCGAGCGGCCCATGGTCAGGGCGTTGAGGGCCGGATCGGGGACGACAAAGAGCCCGGGTTGGGGGACACCAGCGTTGGCGCCCAACCCTTCGACCAGGTTGAACAATCGGGCATGGATCGTGGGATCGGCGGGCGCGGCCCCGAGGAGGTGCAGGGCGAGCGGGGCGCTGCCCCACCAGGCCAAGCCGGCCACGGCGACCGCGACCAGCAGTCCGAGGACGACGGCCGCCACGGGACCGGCGACGACCAAGGCGACCAGCGCCACCACCAACCCGACGACGACGGCACTCCCCCCGACCAACAGGATTGCCCGGCGTCTGTTGTCCCAGGCCTGACCGGCGGATCCCGGGTCGACGCCGCTCACGCGGGCACAAGCAGAGTGAGGACGAGCACAGGCAGACCGGCAGTCACGGAAGGGTCATGTTAACGGTGCCCGCCACTCCACCCCACGGCGGGGGGTGCGGACGGGTCGAAGCTTGCTCGGAGCTCGCTCGCTAAGAGCTGCAGAGCTGGTGGTACAACTCGGCGTAGCGCTGGGCCAGTCGTTCCATGGAGAAATGCGACGCCCGGCAGTCACCGCGGGCCACCATCTCGTCCATCGCGGCGCCACCCGCGAGCGCCTGGTCGAGTGCGCCGGCCAGCGCCATGGTGTCGCCGGGCGGGACGAGGAGGGCCTCGATGCCGGGGCGCGCCACGTGCCGGTACCCCGGCAGGTCGCTGGCGACGATGGGTGTCGACGCCGCCATGGCCTCGAGCAGGACCACACCGAAGGACTCGCCGTGCAGCGACGGCGCGCAGAACACGTCGGCGGCCCGAAGGCGGCGGGCCTTCTCCAGGTCATTCAAGCGACCGAGCCATTCGATGCGCGGCTCGTGGGCCGTTTGGGCTCGCAGCCGTTGACTCTCGGGTCCGTCGCCGCCCACCCAGAGGCGAATCCCAGGTCCGAGGTGTTCGACCGCATCGATCAGCACCGCCAGGCCTTTGCGGGGCTCGTGGCGACCGACGAAGAAGATCGTCTTGCCTTCGGTGGGCCACGGCTCGGCCTTGGCGAAGAAGACCGTGTCGATTCCGTTGCCGACCAGCTCGTAGTGGCCGCCCAGCGCCTCTTGGGCGGTGTTGAGGGCATCTTCGGAAACGGCGCATCGCACCGACAGCTTTCGGGCGGCCCAACGGGCGATGGGCCGCATGGACCGGTAGATGGCGCTCTCGCCCGACCGGTGGAAGGTACCGACGGTCGGCGCCTCGGTGAACACCAACGCGGTCATGCTCGGTCCGGGCACGAGCGGCTCGTGGAGGTGGACGACGTCGAACGCCTCGTCGCGCAGGGCCCGGATGGTCCGCAGGGCGCAGGCTGGGTCGGGCGCGATCGGCGCCATCGAGCCGTTGGACGCCCAGGGGACCGATTTCCCGAGTGGGGTGACCGAACCGTCGGGCGGTGGCCCATCGCACGGTCCGAGTACCCGAGCGTCGATCCCGGAGGCCTGCAGCGCCCGGCCCAGGGCGATCACCTGGCCTTGCACGCCGCCGGGCAGGTTCAGGCTGTAGGGGCAGACCAGGCCGACGCGCACTGTCAGAAAGGTACTTGGCTGGCGCTAGGGGCCGTTCTCGGACGCGCCGGCCGTTCCCCGACGGTCGCGCTCAATCGTTGTCGATCATGTAGTCGTCTCCCTGGTGGTACTCGTACAGGGCGCTCAGGCCGCCCAAGTCGTAGGTGACCAGTTCGTCGCCCTCCCAGCGGGCACCCAACTCCTCGGCCACCTCGACCTCGTACATCCCGTTGGGCTCCGAGCCAGTCCAGCGATACTTCACCATCGACTTCTCCCGACGACAGAGAACCACTCGCGGTCCCGAGGTGCTCATGGCCTTCTCCTTCCCGTTCGGTGGTGGACTACACCACGATCATCCGTAGCATTTTCGTAGCATGATGGCCCGGTGAGCGCCGAGAATCCGGAACCGCAGGTCCCGCAGGTCCGCACCCCGGAGAAGTGGCACACCGGGGTCTATGCCAACGGGGTCGGGGTGTGGTTCACCCAGACCGACTTCACCCTCGACTTCGTGGTGAACCTGCCCCCCGAGGTGAGCCTGGACACCGATGGCGCCCAGGTCGTCCTCAGTCCGCAGGAGGTCGTGGCCCGGGTGAAGGTCCCGCCGCCGTTGGTGTTCCAACTGATGCGCAACCTGAGCACCAACCTGGACCGATACGAACTGCAGTACGGCGCCATCCAGGAGTTCGCGGGACCGACGTTGGGCACCGAGGAATCACCGCAGCCCCCGGGGGACACCGAGCCGTAGCCGGGAGCGGCCGGCTTTGCTGGACCCTCGAGTGGAGCATTGACGCTTGGCGGCTAACCGGCCATGTGCCGGTAACCGGGGTCGCTGGGCCAGTTGGGTTGCATCTGTTCAGGCCGGATCTGTGACCTGCGAAAATGACCGGAAATGGTCGATGACCTGCGACTTCGGTTGGCCCCTGTTGACCCCGGTTGACCGCTGTTTGCCTTGCTTCTGTGTCAGGTCTGTGTCACGGCACGGTCGGACGGCGACGACGTCCCCGTCCACCCATCTCGATTCGGATCCGCCCTCGAAGCCGATCGAGAAGCTCCATGACCTCGGTACGCGCTTGGTCGAGCTCCTGTCGTGTCTCCTTCCGCATGGCGGTTTCCGCCGGGTCGGGAGGACCCATCCCCGGCCCGAGATCGGCCAGGAACGCCATATCTTCGACGGCGGTTCCGAACGTCAGTCGTGCATCCCTCACTAGGGCGAGACAGTTCTCGACCTCGTCGGATGCGAAGGTTGAGACCTCAGCGTTCATTCGGAACCATTCGGAATCGTTCGGGCGGGGCGGGATCGGCGGAATCGACTCCCCGCCTCGGAATGTTGCAGGGATCGACGAGAGCCGAAGCCGTTCCCGAATAGCAAACTCGGTCACCATGACGTAGGTTTCGCCCCGCTTGTCCCGCAGCCAGGCTCTCATCTCGCGGTTGCTTTGGAGTCGCGCTGAGACAAGAGCGCCCGCAATGCCAGCCATAGCGGTGAGTCCCGAACCAGCAGCAAGGCTCGGGAGGTCGATCGCCACCTTTGCGACGGTAGCCGGGGCAGGATCATTCAAACGGAGCGATCACGCCAGTCGGGCGAGGAGTTTGGTCGTCGCGGGGTACAGCTCTGCGTCGGTCAGGCGCCGCCGGGTAGAGCGCTCCTGGCAGGCGTCGCAGACCGCCCCTTCCTCGCAGCGGGTGCACCGCACCGCTGGCCGTCGCCGGGCCCGTCCGGTCGTCACCGGCCCGTTGCTGCGCTCCCGGTCGTCTAGGCCACCCCACACGCCCGACAGGAGCTTCTGGTCGGCCGCCCATGCGCCGCAAGCGGCCATGACCGCACAGCTGGCGCAGATGGCTTTCGCGGGGGCGCTGGACTCATCGCCTATCGGGAAGAAGTCCACGTTTGGATGATTCCTGCAGGCGGCGTCGGCGTGCCAGGCCGGGCGGGACGCCTCGAGGAGCTCGAGTAGGTGGCCGGCGTCGCTGCACTCGTCGCTGTAACACGCACCCGGGCGGGCCAGGTCTGGCATCGATGGGCAGCGTAGCCACACCGTTATGTCAAGTTGAGGCTTGGTCGGGGATCTCGCCGCGCAGGTAGCGGTCGAGGTCGT
>JAUTXN010000041.1 GCA_030838045.1 Acidimicrobiaceae bacterium | reverse complement strand
ACGTCGCGGACCCCGATCGTCGTTCGGCTCTTGAGGAAGCGAATGGTCATGCGAGCACTTTCGCGTGGACGCCGGCGGCGCGCCACGGAAATGTACGTCCAGCCTTCCATCCCTCTTCGCCGTCACGGCGAACGATGGCCACCGTTCGCCTGGAAGCGCATCATTTGATCGCCGAGCTCGTCGAGTCCCCGGTTGCACTGGTGGATTCCGCACGACGATACGTTGCCGCGCTGGGTCGGGTACCAGCCGTGCTTCTGCGCGTCCTTTCCAGTAATGAAGGTGTCTTTCTCGGGCAGCGTGGACTAGTCAATGTCGCTCCGGAATTAGGGCCAGTAGTTTCGCCGGCCAGGAACTCCTGGGAATCCCTGGACCGCCGAAGGTTGGCCAGTGCCACCTCGGCGGTGGTGAACGGCGAGTTCTCGGCCAGGCAGGACATTCCGGTCGCCACGGTGGACGTTGTGGTCATTGCGCCGCTGGTCGTTGCGTAAGGTCGTAGCGTCGCTGGCTCGCCCGTTGCCCATTTTCTCATCTCCCGGAGGTGCCCGTGTCCACCACCTTGACCCCCGACCGGATCGTCGACGATTGTGCCCGTGACGGGTATGCGGTTGTCTCCGGACTCTTCTCCGAGGCCGAGCTGGGCGAGCTCCAGTCAGAGATGGAGGATTTGCAGCGGCGGGCGGCGGCGGGTGAGCTGCCCGAACGCCACGCCGGCGATATGTTCCTGGCCCGGTTCGAGGGGGATCGACCGCCGTACGTCCACTACGTGAACGGCGTCACCGAGATCTCGCGCTCCGCGCACCGAGCGATCCAACATCCCATCGTGCTCGACCTCATCGGCCGCTTCCTCGGCCCCGACGCCTACTTCTGGGACTACAACGGGCACGGCGCGGTGTATCAGGACGCCCGGCCCGGCGAGGGGATGACCTACACCCGCATCGGCTGGCACACCGACCACCAGAGCCGGCCGACGTCCGACATCTGGCCGGGGGTCGCCATCACGTTCCACCTCGACGCCACCTCCCCCGCCAACGGCTTCCTGCGGGTGGTGCCCGGCAGCCACCTGGGCGGAACCGACGGGATGCCCCTCGGGTTCGAGAAGTGCCCCGGTGAGGTCGGCCTCTACTGCGAGCGGGGCGACGTGTTGTTCCATCACTCCGACCTGTGGCATTCGGCCGCCCGAGCGACCGAGGATCCGCCCGCGGGGGTGCGCCGTCACATCCGGGGGACATTCCTCGGCGGCCGTCGCCTGGCGCCCGATGAGGAACTCGAACCGTTCAACAAGAACGCCGCCCGCTGACCAACCGCTGACTCGGCTTGATCAACCGCTCAGCGCGCCGGCCATCGCCGCGGTCCTCGTCTACCGCCTCATCACCTGCTGGCACCCGATCGTCGGCGGGACCGTCGCCTACCAGGTGTTGCAACGAGAAGGCAGGCTCTCTGACGAGCTTCGTGAAAAACCGCCTCGTGGTTCGGTTCGGCGCCACGGCGCCCGCCGTCCGGTGGCGGTCCTATCGTTCTGAATCAGCCCTCGACGGGCGCTCAGCTCGGCGATGTCGAGAAAGTCCGAGCGCCCAAATCACGCCTTAAGGTGCATTTCGTCTGTTAACCAAAGTGGGACGGAGACAAGACGGAGATAAAAGGGGTCTTTCGGTTTGGACCAGCGGCGGCAGGGTACCTGTGGGCGTACCGAATCTCGCAAAGGAGACGCACCATGGTGTTTGCATTTGCTCCTGTGGCCGGTCACCACATCATCACATGGATCGTGATCGGGCTGATCGCCGGTTTGGTAGCAGCCAAGATTGTCGATGGCGGAGGAATGGGATTCTTCCGCGACACGGTCACCGGTCTCGCCGGGGCAGTGATCGGCGGACTGATCCTCCACGCCATGCGCGGTGGCACTCACACTTCGGCCAACGTACTCGTCGAGATGGTGGTTGCTCTCATTGGAGCAGTCATTCTCCTCGTGGTCGTGAAAGCGATGACCCACAGCGGCTCACGCCGCGGCAGGCGGTCTTTCCGGCGCATCTGATGTTTGATTGCGCTGGGAGGCACGTATCGGTTCCGGGGGGAGTTCCGATTGAAAGGATTTGTCGTCGCGAGGCGAATAGGGGAGAGACATGATCCTGGTAGGAGTGCTGGCCGCAGCGTGTTTGGGCTACATCGTCTGCTACGTCTGGAAATTGTCATCGGACCTCGAGGGAGGCGTTGTCTTTGACGGCGGCGAGGAGAGGGGCCCCGGGGGCCTACCCCCGGAGGACCAAGCTCCACCCGAGGGGCCGGGGCGCCTGGAGATCGAACTTGATCGAATCGTCCACGACCTGGCAATCCCTCAAGAAAGGGAGCCAGCGTTGCGGTGACCGTTCGGCGACCCGCGCGACGGACCATTCCAGGTCCCGGGGCAGGAAACCACGGATGCTCCGAGGCGCCGGACGGGCCAAACCGGCTCCTGTCGCTACTTGATGTGAACGCCGGAGATGTTGCGGGCGATGATCAGGCGCTGGATCTCGCTCGTGCCTTCGAAGATGGTGTAGATCTTCGAGTCACGGTGCCAGCGCTCGACCGGGTAGTCACGGGTGTAGCCGTAGCCGCCCAAAATCTGGATGGCCTGCTCGGTCACCCACACCGCGGTCTCACCGGCGAACAACTTCGACATCGACCCCTCACCCGACTCGAACGTCTTGCCGGTCCGGCCCATCCACGCCGCCCGCCACACCAACAGCCGTGAGGCGTCGATGCGCATCTTCATGTCGGCCAGCTTGAAGGCGATGGCCTGGTTCTCGATGATCGCCCGGCCGAACTGCTTGCGCTCCTTGGCGTAGTCGAGCGAGAACTCATACGCCGCCCGGGCGATCCCCAGTGCCTGCGCCCCGACGGTCGGACGCGACGCCTCGAAGGTGGCCATGGCTGCCTGGCTGCGACCGCTGCTGCGCCCCTCGCGCACCCGGGCCAGCCGCTCGTCGAGCTTCTCTTTGCCTCCGAGCAGGCACCGGCCGGGGACCCGCACATCGGTCAGGACGACCTCGGCGGTGTGCGACGCCCGAATGCCCATCTTCTTGAACTTCTGCCCCTGAGCCAGGCCTGCCGTCTTGGGGGGGACGACGAAACTGGCTTGGCCCCTCGATCCCAACGACGGGTCGACCGACGCCACCACGACGTGGATGTCGGCGATCCCGCCGTTGGTGATCCAGGTCTTGGTGCCGTTGAGCACCCATTCGTCGGTCGCCGCGTCGTACACCGCCCGGGTCCGCAGCGAGCTGACGTCGCTGCCCGCATCGGGCTCGGAGACGGCGAAAGCGGCCAGCTGGATCTTTTCCGGCGTACCGAAGCACTGCGGCACCCATTCCATGACCTGCTCGGGCGTGCCGTTGGCGTAGATGCCGACCACTCCGAGCGTCGTTCCGAAGATGGCCAAGCAGATGCCGGCGTCGCCCCACGACATCTCCTCCATCGTGATCGGCAGCATCAGGCCGGTCGGGTCAGCCCACGCGTTGGCGATGAAGTCGAGCGAGTACAGCCCGCACTGGGCCGCCTCCTCGATGACCGGCCACGGGGTCGCCTCGCGCTCGTCCCACTCCGCCGCCACGGGCCGCACCGTGTGCTCGGCGAAGTCGTGGACCCACTTCTGGATCTGAGTCTGGTCCTCGTTCAGCTCGAGGGAAAAGTCGCCCACCGCGCGCCTCCGATTGAAATGTTACTAGAGGGTAACATGAATCCAGGAAGAAACAAGGGGGGAAAATACCTCCCTAAGTCGTGACGACGGTCGGCTGCTGGGATCCAGTCGCGGCCTGCAACAGGAGCAGCACCACCGCCATGACCGCGGCCCCGACGACGTACGGCGCGCCCGGTCCGACCCGTTGGAACAGGACGCCTCCCAGCAGCGGACCCACCACCCGGGCCAGGCCGCCGGCCGACTGCTGGGCGCCGAGCACCTCGCCTCGCCGAGCGGGATCGGCCCGGCCCGCCAAGGTCGACGACATCGTGGTCTGCACCAGGCCCTGGCCCACCGTCAACGCCAGGAGGGCCGGGACCAATCCCAACCACGTATGGGCGAAGGCCAGTACGAGGAGCCCCACGGTGTCGATCAACAATCCGGCTCGCAGGGTCGCGGTCTCGCCGATCCGGGTGACAACCTTGTGAACCACAGCTACTTGCACGCCCACGATGACGAGGCCGAGCGCGGCGAACACCGCCGCCGACGACCCGACCCCAAAGCCCAACCGGCGCTGTCCGAACAAGGCGAACGTGGCCTCGAAGGCGCTGAACGCCATGAGCGCCCCGAAGGCCACGCCGATGAGCGTTCCGACGCCCCGACCCCCGGCCAGGGCAGCGAGCGGGTTGCGGGGCCGGACGACCGACGGCGCGAAGTCGGCGGTGGCCGGACCCGGTTGGATGCGTTCGCCCGGTTGGGTGCGTTCGCCCGGTTGGATGCGATCGCCCGGTTGGATGCGTTCGCCGGGGTGGTGCGTCTCGGGCAGCCTTCGGATGGCGACCAGGCAATTGATGCCCGCCAAGGCCGCGGCGACATAGAACGGCACCCGCGGTCCTGCCAGTTCGGCCAGGGCGCCCAGGGCCGGACCGGCTACGAAGCCGATGCCGAAAGCCGCGCCCAGCAACCCGAACAAGCGGGCTCGCTGCTCGGGGGTGGCGACATCGCTCACCGCCGCCTGGGCGACCGAGACGCTCGCGCCGGAGATCCCGTCGATCACGCGGCCTACATAGAGCAGTGCGATCCCGCCCGCCAGGCCGGTCAAGAGGCTGCCGACGCAGGTCCCGGCGAGCGAGAGCACCAACACCGGCTTGCGTCCGATGCGATCGGAGATCCGGCCCCAAATGGGTGAGAACAGGAAGCTCGCGGCGGCGAAGGCCGACACCAGCCCGGTTGCGGTCGCCGACGAGACGTGGAACCGGCGGGCGTAGAGGGGCAGGATCGGGAACACCAGGCCGAAGCCGACCAGGTCGATAGCCACCGCCATCCAGATGGTCCCGAATCCCGCCGGCAAGGGCTCACGGGACCGGCGGCGCCTCACCTGTAGCAGCCAACGCGACCAGGCTGCCGAGGTCAAATCGCGTTTTCCGGTTACGCTGTCGGGCGATGGGTGGAACAGCCGTGCCGTCCGCGGCGGGCATCGGCGGTCGGACAGGTGATCAGAAGCAGCCAGGGGGCGCCGACGCCAACGTGGCGCGCGACCTGCACGACGCTTGGCAACTGGCGTTCGTCGTCGTCGCCGACGGCGACCTGGCGACCAAGGCCGTGACCAAGGCGTACATCGACGCCACCCCGACCGACGCAGTCTCGCCGCCGTCACGGTTGGAGCTGTTGGCCGCCGCCTTCCGCATTGCCCTGACTCGGGCCGCCGATAGCCCCGACCGTGAGTCCGACTCTGCTGTCACCACCGCCCTGTGGCAGCTCCCCGCCCAACAGCGCGGCGCCCTCTGGCTGGCCAAGGTCAACGAACTCGACACCCCGGCGCTCGCCGCTGTACTCGGCCTCACCACCCCGAATGCAGACCAGGTGGCGTCACGAGCGGCTGAGTGGCTGGACGTGGCGCTCGACCACGACACGGGACCGCTGTGCTCGGAGGAGCTCAAGCTGGCTGACTTCATCGCCGGCCATCTCGCCGCGGACGAAGAGGCGTCGATGCGCGCGCACCTGCCGGACTGCCAGACGTGCCAGACCAAGGAGCGGGCGTTCGAGGAGTTGGCCGACCTGAAGACAGTGCTGGTCGCCGCCGTTCCCGAGCCTCCGGCCTGGCTGACAATCGAGACGCTGGAACATCAGGAGCGGACCGCACCGACCAACGGCACCGCCACCCTCGTCGACACCAACCGGCGCACGCCGGCGTTTCGACCGCTGGCCGCTTGCTGCGCCGTGCTGCTGATCGTCGGATTGATCGGTCTGTTCCTCATCCGCCCGACCAAGGCCAGCACCGACCCGGTGGGCACTAGCGATCAACGGGCCATCGTGCCCCAGTTGTCCGACACGTCGGCCAACGGGGCGCTCGTGGGATCCTCGGTCGACCTGCCCGCCAGCGCCACGACCATCGTGGTGACGACCACGAGTGTGCCCGCCGTGACTTTCCCGACAATTCCCGCGGGCGGTACCAAAAAGGGCAAGCCCTAACCGCCGGATTCTCGGAAATCTGGCTCGGGTTTGAGGTTCTGGCAGGACTTTGTCACCGCCTGGCGGTAAGAAAACCGGGCCAGAACCTCAAACCCGGACCAGAACCTCAGCGACGGATGACGGTGCCGCCTGGTGTGTCCTCGACGATCCACCCGTCGGCCTGCAGCTCGGCCCGGATGGCGTCGGCGGCGGCGTAGTCGCCCCGGGCCCGGGCCTCGTCGCGGGCGACGGCCAGCGCAGAGGCGTCCTCGTCCAACGCCGCGGACTTGGCACCGATTTCCAGGCCGATGGCCTGGCACATGTCGTACACTGCGGCGGCCAGCGGC
>JAUTXN010000379.1 GCA_030838045.1 Acidimicrobiaceae bacterium | reverse complement strand
CTTGGAGGCGGGTTGTTGTGGGGGCATGATCTCACCCATGGCGTTTCGCACGATCATTGAGCCATTTCGGATCCACTCGGTGGAGCCGCTGCGACTGACAACCCGGGACGATCGGCGGCGGGCGTTGCTCGATGCCGGCTTCAACCTGTTCGGTTTGCATTCAGAAGACGTGCTCATTGATCTACTCACCGATTCGGGCACCGGTGCAATGTCCCGGGATCAGTGGGCCGGACTCCAGCGAGGCGACGAGAGCTACGCCGGGTCCCCGTCGTGGTTCCGGTTCCTTGACAGCGTGCAGGAGCTGTTCCCGTTCAAACACGTCATTCCCACCCATCAGGGCCGAGCCGCCGAGAAAATCCTGTTCACCAGCGTCGCGGGACCGGGACAGGCCGTCCCCAACAACACGCATTTCGACACGACCCGGGCCAATGTTGAGTTCACCGGTGCCGAAGCGGTCGATTTGGTGATCCCCGAAGGCCGTGACCCAGCCGTCCTTCACCCGTTCAAAGGAAACATGGACATAGCCGCCTTGGACGCATTTCTGACTCTCAGAGGCGCAGCCGCCGTGCCGCTCGTGATGATGACCGTCACCAATAACTCCGGCGGAGGACAGCCGGTCTCGCTGGCCAACCTGCGCCAGGTCCACGACGTCTGCGAGCGCCATGAGGTGCCGTTTTTCCTCGACGGTTGTCGATTCGCCGAGAACGCCTGGTTCATCAAAGAACGCGAAGCCGGCCAGCACGACCGCGACGTCAGCGACATCGTGCGCGAGATGGCGTCGCTGGTCGACGGCATGACCATGAGCGCCAAGAAGGACGGACTGGCCAACATCGGCGGCTGGCTGGCCATGAACGACGACACACTGGCGGAGAGGTGCCGCAGCCTGCTGATCTTGACCGAGGGCTTCCCCACCTACGGTGGCCTGGCGGGCCGTGATCTCGAAGCGATCGCCCAAGGTCTTCGAGAGGTCGTCGACCACGACTACCTTCGCTACCGCATCGGTTCCACCGCCTACTTGGGCGACGCGCTCACTCGCCACGGTGTACCGGTGTTCCAACCGATCGGGGGCCATGCGGTGTACCTCGACGCCCGAGCGCTCCTGCCTCATATCCCGCCACTGCATCTCCCCGGCCAGTCCCTGGCAGTGGCCCTCTACGAGACGGGGGGCATCCGAGGCTGCGAGATCGGCACGGTGATGTTCGGACGCCAACCCGACGGGACCGAACAGCCGGCCGCGATGGATTTGGTCCGCCTGGCCATCCCTCGCCGGACCTACACCCAGAGTCACATGGACTACGTCATCGAAGTCTGCGCCGAGGTCGCCTCGCAGGCCAGCCAGCTACCCGGCTACCGCATCACCGACCAACCAGCACAACTGCGTCACTTCACCGCTCGCTTCCAACCTCGACCATGACAAACCTGACTCGCCCGACTGGGGGCTCACCCGCGACTCTGCGCGGCGCAGGCGGCTGAAGATACGGTCCGGGACAACCAGACCCTGCGAAGCCAAGTCAGATATCGACGCATATCCGGGCGTCCGGGTACCAACACAGTTGTGGCATCGGGAGGCATTCGGCGGACTTGGGGTTGGCTCGCCCACCCAAGAGACGTTCGAGTCTTCGCCCAATGTCAGGAGATTTGCAGTCACTGCCGGCGTTCTCCTCTTCGCTGTTCTTATCCTCAAGCTGGTCTCTGCCGACGCTGCCGTCTCGGGGATCGTCCTCGTCCTGTTGATGGCGCTGATGTTGACCTGCCTCCCGGGGCGGTCGGCTCAGGGCTGACTCGACCACCTTCCGCCTGGAGGATCAGCGGTGGCGGGCGAAGTCGGCGATCACCCGCTGAACGTACGTGCGTCGGCTCCGCCCACAGCAACACGAACCGACCCGGCGTTCGGGGGCGCTTCTGTTGATCGTGTGAGCACGCGCCTACCATCTGGCCGCGATGGCGGTTCGCACCGTGTTGGAACGTGGCCCCAAGGGGAACAAGGCGGTGGCATTCGCGCTCGACTGGCCGGGTTGGAGCCGGGGGGCGAAGACCCCCGAGTTGGCACTCGAGATGCTCGGGTCGTATCGCGACCGGTACCGGCCGATCGCGGTCGCGGCTGGGAGGGCCGACGAGTTCGACGCAGCCGGAGCCCTCGACGTCGTCGAGGACCGGGTCGGCACGGGCTCGACCGACTTCTGGGGCATCTCCTTCTCTCCGTCGGGCTTCGAGCACGAACCGATGGACGACTCCGAGATCGACCGCAAGATCGGGCTGCTCCGCGCGTGCTGGGGGTTCTTCGACGCAGTGGCGGCCCGGGTGTCCCCGGAGATGCGCAAGGGCCCTCGGGGCGGTGGGCGCGACCGCGACCAGATCGTCCGCCACACCATCCGCACCGAGAGCGAGGAGTTCGCGAAGCGGTTGGGGGTGCGGGTACCAGAGGGTGGTGCGCTCGCGCCGAAGGGCGTGCGTGACTACCGAGAGACCTACATCGCCACCATGCGGACCTACAACGCCGGCGAGGGCAAACGGATGCGATCGTGGAACCTGCCGTTTCTCATCCGCCACAGCGCATTCCACGCGATGGACCACGCGTGGGAAATGGAGGACAACGACCTCTCCGCGCCCACCAAGTGAGACGTCCAGCCATGGCCGCGACCTGGCTGTGCTCCCCACTGGCATCGGTCGCCGGGGCATCAACAGGCGACGTGCCGTGGCACGTGACCCAGGACCTGACCATTCCGGGACCTTCAGGGGCGGCCCCGAAGTGCCGCCCGCCGGCGCGCAACATGTCGCGAGCGAGTCGCTCCATCGAGCGAGCCCGGACGGGACTCGGAGTCCAGACCCGCCGGAACGCCGATCGGGATCGCGCCACCACCAGCGATACGTGGGCGATCGACGGCACGAGTTCGCTCGGTCCCCCAGTTTCGACGAGCGGTGTCAATGCCGAGGCCGCGGACCGGCGGCACCGGCGATCAACTCGGCGTCGCGCTGCCTCTGCACCCGGGACAGCACCGCCGAGGGATGCCGGACCGCGACCGCCTTGAAGGTAACGTCCGCGACCATGCAACCACCAACGCCCGACACCGCCCGCTGATCGAGCGCCGCGTAGCCCGGCCACGGCCGCCACGAGTCCAGGGCCGGAGTGATCGCCGCCAGCATCTTGGCCGCTGGTACACCGAGGCACACCACCAGACGCGGGGAGAACAACTCGATCTGGGTGCGCAACAGGTGCTCACAGCGCCGAGTGAACGAAGGCGTCGTCGGGAACGGCTCCGTGTCGCCCGCCCGGTCGGGCAATCCAACGAAGGCGTTGGTCAAGAACACCTCCTGCGGTGACACCGAGGCCAGGAGTTGACGCAGCACCCGCCACGTCGTCGGGAAGCCGCCGAGATCTCGAGCCAGGATCCGGTGGTAGGAGCGCACCGTCGCCTGATAGTTGCCGACCACGACCAAGCCGTGCTCGGGTGGCGGCGGAAAAGTCTCGACGAGCGGTGTCAATGCCGAGGCCGCGGACCGGCGGCACCGGCGATCAACTCGGCGTCGCGCTGCCTCTGCACC
>JAUTXN010000376.1 GCA_030838045.1 Acidimicrobiaceae bacterium | reverse complement strand
GACGGCGCCGTTCTCGACCGATTTGACGATGCCTGCGAGTTGATTCCGGGCGCTTGTCCTCATAGGTACGACCGTACTCATCTGCCCTTGCGCAACGGCGGGTCAGTTGGGGTAGGTGTCGATGTCGATCGCTTTGACTGACGCCCAGAGGTGACCCCGTCCGCGAGATGGAGGTCGGCGACGGACGCGGTGACCTCGGCGATGAGGGGCACGGGGCCCGCGATGCGGATCCGGGCCCGGTCGCCGAGCAGGTGGAGTTCGCCCGCGTGGCCGGCCCAGGGGTTCGTCGAGCAGGAGCACAGCCGGTTCGGTGGCCAGCGCCCGGGCCAGGGCGACCCGGTGCGCCTGGCCGCCGGAGAGCTCTCGGGCGGCTCTCCTGGAACACCACGGCGACGCCGCGATGTTCGGGGGGGCTTGGAACCGCGGAGCAAACGGACAATCCAGGTATCGGACGGGACTCTGGTCGCTCTTACTAGCGCCAGGAGCCCTACCTCAACGAAGAGGACCACACCATGAACGCCCTCAAGCGCACCCACGCGCACCCACCACGGAAAACCCGGCCAGCCATCGCCCTCGGACATCGAACGCGGACATGATCTGATGTCCCTCGCCTTACAACAGCATCATGTTGGTCTTGCCCACCAACCTCTGCCGTCGTGCACGTCGGCGACAGCACGCGACGAGAACCAGAAGTCAATGCGGACCCACCTCGCGGAAGAGCGCCGCAACCATCTTCACATCACGGTGTCCATCTTCAAGGGGATAACACTCGGTGCTGCGGCATACGCCCTCTTGGCCATTCTCGCGGCCAACGGGAAGTTGGATACCCGAGACCAGCTCACGGCGTTGGTGTTCTGGCTTGCCAGCTTCACGGCAATGATCGTGACCTACGACGGCACAATGCTGAGTTCGCTCGTCACGATCACTGCCACGAACGTCGTCGATCTCGTCGTCCCGTTCCTGTACGGAATCACCGAGTTCTCGCTGTTCCCCATCCTGGTCCCGGTGCTTTCGCCCGGCGGCCCGACCCCGTCGTCCGCCGCCGCGCTGGCCCACTTGGCCTGGTGGCCGCTCGGGCTCGCCTTTCTCGTTCTCGTCGGGTCGATAGACCTCGTCAACTCCCAGACTGCCCTGACGGCGACCATGAACGAACTACCGCCGCATCTACAGCCATTCATCATCCGGGTGAGGTCACTGCTGAGGAAGAACCAGTATGCAACCGGGGGGTCTTTCATCTTCTACTTGACGGCGTTCGTGGCGCTCCGTTTCGGCTTGCCGCATGTCCTGGGTTTGAATCGGCTCATGTCGCCCGGCGGCCTACGTCAATGGGAATGCGTGCTCGGCCTCTTCGTCATCGCCAATAGCGTCTTCGGAATTTGGACCATCGAACAGACGCGACGCGAGTTGGCCGAAGCCCTCTCCACGGCGTCCGACGACCTGGTGATCTAGAAGAACGGCGTGGCGTGGCGGGCGAAATGGATCAGTGGTGCCGGGTCCACGCCGAAGATGATGGTGAAACCCACGCAGATGGTCAGGGCAATCGTGATCCCCGCCGGGATCGAGATGCGGGTGGTCTCGGGTGGGTCGGCCAGCGCCAGGCCGCCCAGCACCTGCAGGCCGCCGACGGTGCCAGCCGCCGACGACGAGCCCGCCGTCGACGAGCCCGCCGTAGAAGCACCAGCAGCGCCACCAGCGTCCGAAGTCTCGGGCAGTGGCGAGTACATGAAGATCGCCACCCGCAGGTAGAAGAACGCGGCCACCGCCGCCGCCAGCATGGCCAGCACCGCCAGCACGTACTGGTGCTGCCCCACGGCGGCCGACACCACGTAGAACTTGGCGAAGAACCCCGTCGTGAACGGCACCCCGGCCTGGGCCAGCAACAGCACCGTGAACGCCAGCGCCAGCCCCGGCCGCCGGGTCGACAACCCCCGGAACCCGCCCAGGTCGTTCCTTGCCTCACCCTTGCCGCTCACCACCGACACGATGGCGAAGCTGCCGAGCACCATGAACATGTAGGAGAACAGGTAGAACAACGCCCCCGCCGTCCCGGACGCGTTGGCCGCCTGCAAGCCGACCAGGACATACCCGGCATGGCTGATCGACGAGTACGCCAGCATCCGCTTCACGTCGGTCTGCACGATGGCCAACATCGATCCCACCAGCAGCGTCAGCGCCGCCAGCACCCAGATGACGGGACGCCAGTCGACGCTCAAGGTCGGAAACGCCGAGATCAGCACCCGGATCAGCGCCGCGAACCCACCGGCCTTGGCCACCGCCGCCATGAACCCCGTCGCCGGCGTCGGCGACCCCTGGTACACGTCGGGCGTCCAGGCGTGGAACGGGACCGCCGCCACCTTGAACCCGAGCCCCACGATCAGCAGCACCACGCCGGCCAGCAGGATGCTCTTGGGCACATGGGTCCGCGACAGGAACAGGGCGATCTCCGACAACCGCGTCGACCCGGTCGCCCCGTAACACAGCGCCGTCCCGTACAGGAATATCGCCGACGAGAAGGCGCCCAGGATGAAGTACTTCATCGACGCCTCGCCCGACTCCACCCGGCGGCGGTGGTAGGCGGCCATCACATACAAGGCGATCGACAGGATCTCGAGGCCGAGGAACACCACGATCAGGTCGTTGGCCGCCGACATGACCATGGCGCCCGACGCCGACAACAGGGCGAGCACGTAGAACTCGGGCCCGTCGAGGCCCTCCCGGCGCAAATAGCTGTCGGAGATGAGGGCGGACAACACCACGGCGCTGCTGATCAGCACCGCGAAGAAGACGGTGAAGCCGTCGAACACCAAGGCGTTGCCCACGACCAGCGCCGACTTGCCGCTCTGCGATGCGTCCCACGTCCACGCCGCCCAGGCGAAGGACACGAGGCCCGTGACCACCGTGAGCAACATCCACAGTCCCCGCCGGGACCGCTTCGGTATGAGCGCCGACAACGTGAGGATCAGCAGCGCCCCGCCGATCAGGATCAGCTCGGGCGCCACGTAGCGGTACTGGAACGGGATGTGCAGCGACCTGGCGCTGGTGCACAGCCCCTGCACGGCGCCCGACGGCGAAACGACGCACGCCGGAGCGGTGGTGGTCGTCGTGGCCGGGGCGGCCTGGCCCCACAAGGTGGCGGTGAGCACTCCGATCATGGTGTGCCCCCCGCCGGGACCGGGGC
>JAUTXN010000248.1 GCA_030838045.1 Acidimicrobiaceae bacterium | reverse complement strand
ACCGGTGCGGAGTCACGGGCAGTGCAGCCCTGGCCCGCAGATCGTGAGGAGAGCGCCCATGCGTCGGATCATGTCCCTGGCCGTATCGATGACGTTCGCCATCGCCGTCGCCGGTTGCGGAGGGGGCGGCACGGCCAGCCCGACCGCCGCGCCCGGCACCGCCGCGCCCGGCACCGCCGACGCCGCAAGGCCAGGGGGGATCCTGGGCGACGACGAACTCCTGAAGGTGATCGGCAGCTTTCCCGTCAGCACGTTGGCGGCGTTTCCGGGAAGCGGCGTTGATCACGAAATGCTCGCGGCCTTGCTCGACCAGCTCCGTCATTGACAGACCGCGCCGCGCAACAGCTCGACCGGTCGTCAGCAAATGTTGACAACAATCCCACCGTCAGCATATGCTGACGCGATGTCGATACTATCCCCCTCTTCGGGCGCCGACGCCATCGCTCCGGACAGCGGACCGCCCACCCGTGACCTGACCGCGGACGCGGCCAGCAGTGATCCTGACGTGGGGCTGCGGGCTGTGGCCGCACTGCGCGAGTTGCAGGAGCGCCTCGAGGTCCTGCAAGTGGCCCGGGCTCGCCTGCTGGGCTGGTCATGGGCTGCCATCGCGTCGCGCCTTGGACTCTCGAAGCAGACCGTGCACCGCAAGTACGGAAGGAGGATCTGATGTTCGAGCGTCTCAATCCCGAGTCACGCCAGGTGCTCGAAGACAGCCAGGCTGAGGCCCGCAGCTTTCACGACGGCTTCGTCGGCCCCGAGCATCTCCTCTTGGCATTGACCCGCCAACCCGAGATTGCGGCCAGGTTTGCAGCCCTCGGTATCCAACGGGAGGCCATCGAAAAGGCCGTGCGCTCGGAGGCGTGCGCCCAGAGCCTCGACGCTGATGCCCTGGCGGGAATCGGTATCGACCTGGTTGCGGTCCGTGAACTGGTCGAGCAATCATTCGGCACCGGCGCGTTGGAGGCTGCAGCTGTGGCCCTTGAGCGCCGGGCGCGACGTCGACGGCGTGGCCACATGAAGCGGCTGGCCGCCGCCGGTCGAGATCCCGCCGGCCGAGGCCCCGCCGGCCGAGGCCCCGCCGGCCGAGACCCCGCCGGCCGAGGCCCCGCCGGCCGAGATCCCGCCGGCCGAGATCCCGCCGGCCGAATCCCGCCGGCCCCGGCCCCGGAAGCGGCCAGAAGCGGCTGGCCGCCGCCTGCAAAGACCCCGACGGTCGCGGCGGTCGCCGGCGCCGGTCGGCATCCCGGCCGCTGTGCGACCCGACGGCGCTGCGGCTCACGGCAACCGCGAAGGAGGCGTTCGCTCAGGCGCTGCAGGCGGCTCGCGCGACCGGCAGCGCCACCATCGGTCCCGAGCACCTCGCCTCGGGGGTCCTCCACATGGACTTGGGCAGCGTGGCGGCACGCCTCGGCGAGTTGGGTGTCGACCGTGAGTCGATTCAAAGAGCGTTCCCCATCGGCCCCGGGAGCTGACGCTCCGCTTACTCTCGGAGCAAGGGCACCGACACCCCTGGGTCGCGGCCGAGGAGCACGGCCCGGGTGATGGCAGCCGACCCGTAGCGGTCCCGCACGTCGTCCAACGTGGCGTCGAGGGCGCGGCCCGCCGGACCCGCGGCGGCGGCGCCACGGCGGCCAAAGGGCAGGACCAGCTGGATGGCGCCGTCATCGTCGAGGTTGCCCAGGGCCACCCCTATCAGCGTCAGTCCCTGGCGGTCGATCAGGGGCGTGGCGTCCGCGACCAACGCCCGGGCCACGGTGAGGACGGTCTGCGTCTGCGCCGTCGCCCGGTCGAGGGTGTGCGACCGGGTGGCCCGGGTGAAGTCGTCGAACCGGAACCGCACCATGACCGTGCGGGCCGCTCGGTCGGCGGCCCGCAGCCGGCTCGTCACGCGATCGACCAGACCGACGACGACGGCATCGATGTCCTCGGGCGACTTGGCCGAGTGGCCCAGCGCGTGCTGCGAACCGATGGAACGGCGGCGGCGGCCCGCCTGTACCGGCCGCGGGTCGAGGTTGTGGGCCAGGGCATGGAGGTGGCGCCCTGTCCCCCGCCCGAGCATCGAGACCAGCACGGTCTCGGCCAGCCGGGCCACCTCGCCGACCGTCGTGATGCCGGCCTCGTGCAGCTTGTCGGCCGTCACCGGCCCCACGCCCCACAGCCGCTCGACCGGCAACGGGTGCAGGAACGCCAGTTCGCCGTCGGGCGGCACCACCAGGAGACCGTCGGGCTTGGCCACGCCGCTCGCCACCTTGGCGAGGAACTTGGTCCGGGCCACCCCGACGGTGATCGGCAGGCCCACCCGTTCGAGGACGTCACGACGAAGCTTCGGGCAATGGCGGTGGGCGTGCCCGATATTCGCCGCAGCCCGCCCACTTCGAGGAACGCTTCGTCGATGGACAGTCCCTCGACCAATGGTGTCGTCTGCTGGAAGACTTCGAACACCGCCCGGCTCGCCTCGGCATAGGCGGACATGTGCGGGGCCACGACGACGGCGTGGGGGCAGAGTCGGCGCGCCTGGGCCCCGCCCATGGCCGAGCGGACCCCAAACGCCTTGGCTTCGTAACTGGCCGCCAGCACGACCCCTTCGCCGACGATGACCGGGCGGCCCCGGAGGCGAGGATCGTCGCGTTGTTCGACCGACGCGTAAAACGCGTCCAGGTCGGCGTGCAGGATCGTCGCACCGGACCCGGACCCGGACTTGAACACGAACACGAACACATGTTCGCATACCCAAGTGACGGTAACCCCCGGAACTTCAGAAATCCGGCCCCTCCGCGATGAGTCCTGAGATCGGGCGCCGTCTCAACCGGTGCAATACGGGCGCGCCACCACCCACGGCCGAGTGGGACCGAGCGTTAGCGTGCCCGTCGAGGCGAGGAGGGATTTGATGTCAGAGACCCTGGTGATGGTCGGGACGGCGAAGGGGCTTTTCTCGCTGCGCTCGAGTGACGGGCGGCGTGGCTTCGAGGTGAGCGGACCCGCGCTGGCGGGCGAGGAGGTGTACTCCACCTGCATCGACACCCGGGGCCCAACGCCTCGGCTGTTCGCGGGCTCGACGAGCATGCACTGGGGTCCGGTCGTGCGCAGCTCCGACGATGGCGGCCAATCCTGGTCGGAGGAGGACCGGGCCGCGATCGCATTCCCGGAGGACACGGGTGCCGCCTTGGGGCGGGTCTGGCAACTCACCCCGGGCAGCGCCGACGAACCCGACGTCATCTATGCGGGCGTGGAGCCCGCAGCGCTGTTCCGCAGCGAAGACGGTGGCCGCAGCTTCTCGTTGCTGCGGGGACTCTGGGAGCACCCCCACCGTCGCGAATGGAACCCCGGCGGTGGGGGCCTGTGCCTGCACACCGTGCTCGTCCACCCGAATGACCCGGCCCGGCTGCTGGTGGCGGTGTCGGCCGCGGGTGTGTACCTGAGCGACGACGGCGGCGAGACCTGGCGGGCCAGCAACGCGGGCATCGTGGCCGCGTTCCTGCCTGGGGCGCCGATCCCGGAGTTCGGCCAGTGCGTGCACAAGGTCGCCCGGGACGCGGTCGACCCTGAGCGGCTCTACCTGCAACACCACGACGGCATTTACCGCAGCGACGATGGCGGCGGCTCCTGGACCGCGATGGAGTCGATCGGCGGCGTCGATTTCGGATTCCCCGTGGTCGCCCATCCGAGCGTGGCCGACACCGCCTACCTGATGCCATTGCAGGGGGCGGAATACCGCTGCACCCCGGGCGGGCACTGCACGGTCTGGCGCACCACCGACGCCGGCAAATCCTGGTCGCCCCTCACCGACGGCCTACCCCAGAACGACGCCCATATGACCATCCTTCGTGACGGATTCACGACCGATGGAGACGACCCGGCCGGCTTGTACTTCGGGACCCGCAGCGGCGAGGTCTACGGTTCGGCCGACGGCGGGGACTCCTGGCGGCTCCTGGCCGCCCACCTGCCGCCGGTGCTGTCCGTTCGAGCGGCACCCATCGGGTAATCGGGGCCATCGGTGC
>JAUTXN010000241.1 GCA_030838045.1 Acidimicrobiaceae bacterium | reverse complement strand
CCGTCGGAGTGGGCCAAGTCGAGATCGAGGTGGCGGGGGCGACCGACACGACCGTGGTCGTCGTCAATCCGGGATGGGGCGACGCCATCCAGGCCAACAAGGCCGGCCTGCTCGAGGTGGCGGACGTGTTCGCGGTCAACAAGGCCGACCGGCCCGGCGCCGAGGAGACCGCACGCGACCTCGACCACATGCTGGATCTGGGGCTCGAGCGGGCGCCCGACGCCTGGCGCCCCCCGATCCTCTCCGTGGTCGCCACGACCGGGGTCGGTGTGACCGAGGTGTGGGACGCCGTGCACCGCCACCAGGGCTATCTCGGCCAGTCGGGCCAGCTGGCGGCGCGCCGGCAGCGACGGCTCGTCGGTCAGCTGCGGGAGGTCCTGATCCGGCGCCTCGAGCACGACATCGACCGCCTGGAGGGCGGCCAGGCGTACCAGGAGGTGCGCCGCCAGGTGATCGACCGTGTGACCGACCCGTACAGCGGGGCCGACTCCCTCTTGGCCCAGCTTCCCCGTGGGTAGCGTTGCCCCGTGTCCGAGCAACCCGCCCTGCCTGACCAACAACCCGCCCTGCCCGACCGACAAACGCTGCCCGACCGACAAACGTTGCCTGACCGAGCAGCCATGGCCCGGAGTGACCTGCCCGCCCCGTTGGTGTCCTTCGACCTTCGGTCCGACGGTGTGGCCGTCGTCCGCCTCGACCGGCCCAAAGCCAACGCCTTGTCGCGGGCCATGCTGGCCCAGCTGGAGGATGTCGCCCGCGAACTGACCGAAGCTCCACCGGGTGCGGTGGTCATCTGGGGCGGCACCCGGATCTTCGCCGCGGGCGCCGACATCGGTGAGTTCGGCGGACCCGAGGAGGCACGGGCGATCAATGAGGCGTTCCGCCGGGCCCTGGACGCGGTGGCGGCCATCCCCCGTGCGGTCATCGCCGCCATCAGCGGCTACGCCCTGGGCGGCGGCTGTGAACTGGCGTGCGCCTGCGACCTGCGGGTCGCGGCCGACAACGCCCACCTCGGGCAACCCGAGGTCCTGCTCGGGGTGATCCCCGGTGCGGGCGGGACGCAGCGCCTCACACGCCTCATCGGGCCGGCACGGGCCAAGGACCTGGTCCTGACGGGCCGCCAGGTCGACGCCGTCGAGGCGCTACGAATCGGCCTCGTCGACCGGGTGGTCCCGGCCGAGGAGGTGTTCCTCCGGGCGGTCGAACTGGCGGCGGGCCTGGCCGAGGGGGCGGTGGTGGCCCAGGGCATGGCCAAGCGGGCGATCGAGGCAGGTATCGATCGGCCGCTGGCGACCGGTCTCGACATCGAGGCGGAGTTGTTCGTCCAGGTCTTCGAGACCGAGGATGCCAGGAACGGGGTCGATTCGTTCCGGGCCAACGGGCCCGGAAAGGCCCACTTCAGTGGGAGGTAGCTGATGCCGACGCCCGTCGGGCCCGCGCCCAGGGACCCCAATGACCCGGACTTCTGGGATTGGGGCCCGCCTGACGATCGGCCCATGGCTCGCCGCCACCCGATCCGGGCCATCGTGGCCATCGTGGTGCTCGCCTCGTTGTTGCTCCTAATCGTCCTCAACCTCTTCTGAGCCAGGCATGCCGATAAAGAACTACGGAGTCCTGCGAGGCACGGCGGTGGCCGGGAGGCTGGACGGGCCACGCGGCCAGAAACCGCATTACCAGATCCATCTCACAGCACACGGGATCCAGTACCGCATCGCAGTGAATGTCGTGTCCGATCAGGCGCCGTCGGAGTTGCTCTTCCTGCTCGACCCGGACTTCCGTCACCCCGTCATCGCGAAGGTGGCGGCCGTCGCCGATGGATTCACGGCGCTGCCGCCTGATCCTGGTGGAGCGGCCTTGGACTTCATCCGGGGCGGCCTTTTCCGACCCGAGGACATGAAGGCCGTGCCCGTCGAGGCGCCCGGCGCGGACAACGACCTGACGGAGATCTTCGTCCTCCACGTCGACGAAGCAATCATCCGAGGTGCGGATGTCTTTGCCTTCGGCAGCCGGTGGGGGCCGGAGCCGGGTAAGCCGGACGACTTCTTTCAGTTCGCACCCGGGAACGGGATTCACGACATCCACATGAACCAGGGCAGTCCCCCGCCCCACGATCACGACAACGGCATTTGGCAGGACGGCTGTCTCTTCATCCACTTCCCGGCCGGCAACGGCGACGAGCGATGGCTGGCCTTCTTCCTGGTCTTCCAGTCCCAGTTCGCTCAGACCGATGACCGGGGCGACCCCATCCCCGGGGCACCGAAGTTCGGGCCGACTGCGCCCTCACGAGGCGGGGGCGACGGGCTCGCATCCCGGTGACATCGCGGCTCAGGCCCAGGTGACGCAGCCCATGTCTGCCGGTACCGCCAGGTCAGGGTGGAACGGCACCACCCGGACCGCGATCCCGTAGCGGCCCGCACGCTCGCAGGTGAACATGCCCCGGTAGAGCGAGTGACCGGAAGCGGCGCCGTTTGCGGCCTGGCTGGCCGCGGCGTCGGTGCCGGTTCGCTCGGCTTCCTCGGACCCCGCCCCGTCTGCGGCCGCACCCCCGCCCCCGGCCGCACCCCCGGAGGCCCCAGCAGCAACAGCGCCATCCGCGGGGGAGGTCCCCGTGGCGATGCCATCGGGCGTCGCCACGACGAGCGACAGTGTCACCGGCTTCGTCTCGGCCAGCTCGCCGGTCGGCCCGACGGGGCCATGGAGCAACTCGACCGAAACGTCATCGGCCGTCAGCTGCCCGAGCCGGACCTCGACCTCCACCATCCGGGTGGTCCACAGGTCGGCGACCAGGCCCCCCAACTCGTTCTGGACCGATTCGACCGCCACCCCGCTCCAGGCGGCCTTCACCCGCTGCTGCCAGGCCGCCAGGGCCCGGGCCCGGTCGTAGTCGTCGGCGGTCATGACGTCGACGCGCCGGGCGGTCGGTTCGTACATCTGCTGCACGTAGTCCTTCACCATCCGCGACGCCAGCACCCGGGGCCCGAGCGTCTGCAGCGACGACCGGATGCGCCGGACCCATCTCCGGGGGACCGGTCCCTCGAAGCGGTCGTTGAACAGCGGGATGATCTCGCCCTCCAAGATGTCGAACAAACTGTCCGCCTCGGCCTTGTCGCGCTGCTCGAGGTCCTGGTACGACTCAGCCGAGGAGATGGCCCATCCGTTGGTTCCGTCGAACATCTCGGCCCACCACCCGTCGAGGATCGAGCAGTTGAGCGCGCCCGACAGCAGCGCCTTCTCGCCACTGGTCCCCGACGCCTCATTGGGCCGTCGGGGCGTGTTCAGCCACACGTCGGAGCCCTGGACGAACATCCGGGCGACGGCGATGTCGTAGTCCTCGACGAAGGCGATCCGGTGGCGCACGTCGGTGGCTCGGGAGAACTGCACGATCTGGCGGATCATCTCCTTGCCTATGTCGTCGGCCGGGTGCGCCTTGCCCGCGAACACCAGCTGAATGGGCCGGTCGGGCGACAGCAGCAGCTCCCGCAGCCGATCGGGCTGCGACAACAGGAGTGTGGCCCGCTTGTACGATGCGAACCGGCGGGCGAAACCGATGGTGAGCAACCGCGGGTCGAGCACCTCGCGGGTCCACGCGGCGTCGCTCTCGCTGCCTCCCCGCTCGACGACCGAACGGTGCAGCCGCTCCCGTACGAAGGCCACCAACGCCTCGCGGCCCTGCTGGCGCACCCGCCACAGCTCGTCATCGCGCACCGAGGCGATCCGTGACCACTCGGGCGCCGACGCCTCGTCCCAGGCGGGTCGCACGTGGCGGGTCAGCAACTCGTTCATCTCCGAGGACACCCACGTCCCGGCGTGCACGCCGTTGGTCACCGAGGTGATCGGGGCGTCCTCCTTCTCGATCCCCGGCCAGAGCTCCCGGAACATCTCCCGGCTGACCTCGCCGTGGAGCTTGGACACCCCGTTGGACAGTGCGGCCAGCCGCAGGCCCATGACGGCCATGTTGAAGGGGGCCTCGCGGGGCTCGTTCGGGAAGTGGCCGAGCTCCATCAGCTGGTCGATCGAAAGGCTGCACTGCTCGGCCCAGCCCGAGAAGTAGCGCTCCATCAGCTCCCGGGGGAAGCGGTCGATCCCCGCCGGCACCGGCGTGTGGGTCGTGAATATGGTTCCCGAACGGACGGCGACGATCGCCTCGGAGAAGCTCAACCCGCCGGTGGTCATGAGGGTACGGATGCGCTCCAATCCCAGGAAACCGGCATGGCCCTCGTTGGTGTGGAACACCTGCGTGGGCTCGCCGATCGCCTCGAGCGCCCGGACGCCACCCATGCCGAGCAGGATCTCCTGACGGATCCGGTGTTCGGTCCCTCCGCCGTAGAGCCGGTCGGTGACGTTGCGCATGTCGTCGTCGTTGTCGTCCACGTCGGCGTCCAGCAGGTACAGCTTCACCCGGCCCACCTGGGCCAGCCAGATCTGAGCCACGAGGTCACGGCCGCCCAGGTCGACCGTGACCTTCTTGCCGTCCACCGGGGTCAGCGGCATGGCGTAGGGGTCGAGGATCGGGTAGTGCTCCTCCTGCCAGCCGGCCGAGTTGAGCTGCTGGCGGAAGTAGCCGTGGCGGTACATCAGCCCGACACCGGTCAGCGGCACGCCCAGGCTCGATGCCGCCTTCAGATGGTCGCCGGCCAGGACGCCCAGGCCGCCCGAGTACTGGGGCAGCGCCTCGGCGATGCCGAACTCCGGGGAGAAGTAGGCGATCGCCCGCAGCGACGACTTGGGCAGGTTCTGAAACCAGCGGGGAGCTTTGAGATACCGGGACAGGTCGTGCTGGACCTCGTCGAGGAAGCCCATGAACGCCGGGTCCGACGCCACCTCGTCGAGCCGTTCCCGGCTGACCAGGCCGAGCATTCGCACCGGATCGTGCCTGGACTCCTCCCATTGCTGGGGATCCAACCAGCGGAACAGGTCGCGGGTGCGTTCATCCCACGACCACCGCATGTTGGTCGCCACCTCCTGAAGCGGCGCCAGGGCGGGCGGCAGGCTGGCCCGGACGGTGAAGCTGCGAAGGGCTCTCATTGACTGGAACCGTACGCGCTCGCCCGGACGTCCAAAAAACGTGAAGAGAACGCCTGCGCTGGCCATGGGTGCCCTGTCGTTGTTGCTCGCCCTGGCGGGCTGCGGACCCTCGGGCGGAACATCGGGCGCCCGCCCGAATACCCAGGCCGCGGCATCGAGCTCCGACCCCTCGACGCCGTCGGGAGTCACCGCCCACGGCGTGGGCCGCGTCACCGGCGCGCCCGATGTGATGACCCTCACGATCGGGGTGCAGAGCACCGCCGCCCACGCCGGCGATGCCCTCTCGGCCAACGCCGCCAGGGCCAACGCCGTCATCGCCACCCTGAAGAGTCACGGCGTGGCCAACGCCGACATCCAGACCAGCCAACTTTCGCTCTACCCGCAGTACGACAACAACGGCAACACCATCCGGGGTTACCAGGTCACCAATACCGTGACCGCCAAACTGCACGACGTCACCAAGGCCGGCGGGGCCATCGACGCCGCCGTCGCCGCCGCGGGCGACGCCGGGCGGCTCCAGGGGGTGTCGTTCTCGTTCAACGACGACAGCAGCCTGCTGGTCCGGGCTCGGGCCGACGCCGTGGCCGCGGCCAAGACCCAGGCGCAGCAGCTGGCGGACGCGTCAGGTGCCAAGCTCGGCACCCTGCGTTCCCTGAGCGAGGACGTCACCCGTTCCAGCCCGGTGCCGTATGCCCAAGCCGCCGGCGTGGCCGACAGCGCCGCCACCCCCGTGCCGGCCGGTTCCCAGGAGCTCACGGTCGCGGTCACGGCAATTTGGAACCTGGCCTGATCGTCGGTCATGCGCTCTGGCATCATGGATTTCACACGATTGGGAGGCACGCCGATGGCCGATGACGAGGCAACTGACAAGGCGGCGCAGGCCGGACGCACGGCCGGGATCTTCGCCGGGATGCTCTCGGGCGCCCGGCTCGGGGGCGCGGTCATTCCCGTGCCTTGGGTGGGTCCGGTCGTGGGCGGCGTCGTGGGCGGAGTGGTGGGCAGCGAGGTCGGCCAGCGGCTGGGCCGGGCGATGGCGAACGGCGCGGTTGCCTTCGCCAAAACGATGGCTGAGTAACCGTCCCTCGCACCACCTGACCGGCATCGCCGGGAGAACGCTTAGCCTGACCACCGTGACTGGGCGCATCATCATCGAGGATCTCCGACCGCGGACACCGACCGGCCGTTACCCGGCCAAGGCCGCCGTAGGCGAAGGAGTCCCCCTGTCGGCGACCATTTTCAAAGAGGGCCACGACGTCCTGGCGGCCCAGGTCACCTTGGTTCCCACCGGCCCGCAGGGGCCGAACGGGGTCAAGCGCCGGGTGGAGCTCGGGCAGAGCCAGGCGGCGCCGCTGACGCTCGTCAACCCCGGGCTCGACCGCTGGGAGGTGGTCGTCACGCCCGAGGTTCTCGGCCTGCACCACTTCGTGGTCGAAGCCTGGACCGACCGCCAAGGCACCTGGGCCAAGAAGACCAAGGCCAAGGTGGATGCCGATCAGGACATCTCCGTCGAGATCGCCGAGGGCATCGCCCTCTTCGAGTCCCGCGACAGCGACGACCCGGCGCTACGGGCGGCGCTGGCCGGCCTCAAGGAAGGCCTGGTGGCGCTGGCCCTGGTCACCCCGTTGCCCGGGCCCCAGGGCGCCCCCGACCTGACCGCTTCGGAGCCCAATACGTTGTGGGTCGACCGGGCCCGGGCGCTGTTCAGCGCCTGGTACGAGTTGTTCCCCCGCTCCTACGGCGGTTTCAAGGGGGCGGAGGAGCGGATTCCGGCGGTGGCCGGTATGGGCTTCGACGTGCTCTACCTTCCCCCGGTCCACCCCATCGGCGTGACCGAGCGCAAGGGCCCCGACAACACCCTCGGTGCCGGAGTTGACGACCCGGGCAGCCCCTGGGCCATCGGCAACTCGGACGGCGGCCACACCGCCATCGATCCGGGACTCGGAACCTTCGACGATTTTTCCCACCTCCTTGCGACCGCAGCCGAGTACGGGCTCGAAGTGGCACTCGACTACGCCCTGCAGTGCAGCCCCGACCACCCCTGGGTACACGAGCATCCCGAGTGGTTCCACCACCGTCCCGACGGTTCGATCGCCTACGCCGAGAATCCTCCCAAGAAGTATCAGGATATCTATCCGATCAATTTCTGGCCGGGAGACGACGCTGACCGAATTGCCCTATGGGAAGCATGCAAGGATATCCTGGATTTTTGGCTGGGAAAAGGGGTGGCCATCTTCCGGGTGGATAATCCCCATACCAAACCCGTCGCGTTTTGGGAGTGGTTGATCGGCTCGGTGCGAGCTGAGCATCCTGAGGTCATTTTCCTGGCTGAGGCATTTACGCGGCCCCCGGTGATGGCCAAGCTGGCCGAGGTTGGGTTCAGTCAGAGTTACACCTATTTCACCTGGCGGACCGAACAAGAGGGTCCGGACGGCCTTCGGGCCTATCTCGAGGAACTCACAGGCGACTTGGCCGACTTCATGCGGCCCAACTTCTGGCCGAATACCCCCGATATCCTTTCCGGGCCACTTCGCAACGGCCCGCCGGCCGCGTTCGCGGGACGGCTGGTGCTCGCGGCCACGCTTTCACCGAGTTGGGGAATGTACAGCGGCTTCGAGTTGTGCGAGAACGAACCGGCTTCGCCCGCCAATGAAGAATATCGGCATTCCGAGAAATATGAGATCCGGACACGCAATTTCGACCAGCCGGGCTCGCTGGCCCCGTTGGCCGCATCCATCAATGCCATCCGCCGGAAGCATCCGGCGCTGCAGCGATTGCGCCTGACCGAATTCCACAAGACCGACAATCCCCTTGTCGTCGCCTATTCGAAGATCAGCGATGACGGCGGCGATGTCATGTTGATGGTCGTCAACCTCGATCCCTATCTCCCACAGTGGAGCATCCTGGACCTCGACCTGGCGGTGCTCGGACTGCCCGCCAGCGAGCCCTACTCGGCCGTCGACGAACTGTCGGGCGAGACGTTCACATGGGTCGGCAATCACCCCTTCGTCCGTCTCGAGCCGTGGGTCCGGGTAGCCCATGTCCTGCACCTGCCCGACGCCCGCCCGCCCCTGCCCGGCACCGCCCCGGCCGCCGAGGCCCCCTGATGGCCCGTGACCAGCCGGTCTCGTCCTACGGAGGGGACCCGCAGTGGTACCGCACCGCCACCTTCTACGAGATCTTGGTTCGCGGTTTTTACGACGCCAACAACGACGGCACCGGCGACCTGCCCGGCATCATCGCCAAGCTCGACTACATGCAGTGGCTCGGCGTCGACTGCCTGTGGCTGCTGCCGTTCTACCAGTCGCCGCTGCGCGACGGCGGCTACGACATCAGCGACTTCTTCACCATCCTTCCCGAGTACGGCCAACTCGCCGATGCCGTGCAGCTGGTCGAGGAGGCCCACAAGCGGGGCATGCGGGTCATCGCCGACCTGGTCATGAACCACACCAGCGACCAGCACCCGTGGTTCCTCGAGTCCCGCCGGGACCGGACCAACCCCAAGGCGGACTGGTACGTCTGGAGCGACGACGACCAGAGGTGGCCCGAGGCCCGCGTGATCTTCGTCGACACCGAGAAGTCCAACTGGGCGTACGACCCGGTGCGGGGCCAGTACTACTGGCACCGCTTCTTCTCCCATCAGCCCGACCTCAACTTCGACAACCCCGAGGTGGCCGAGGCCATGCTCGACGTGGTCCGGTTCTGGCTGGACCTGGGCCTCGACGGATTCCGGCTGGACGCCGTTCCGTACCTGTTCGAGCGCGACGGCACCAACGGCGAGAACCTCCCCGAGACCCATGAGTACCTGAAGCGCCTGCGCAAGGAAGTCGACAACGACTTTCCCGGCCGGGTGCTGCTGGCCGAGGCCAACCAGTGGCCCGAGGACGTCGTCGACTACTTCGGCGCGGGCGACGAGTGCCACATGTGTTTCCACTTTCCGGTGATGCCCCGGCTGTTCATGGCCATCCGCCGGGAGCAGCGCTATCCGGTGACCGAGATCCTCAACTCCACCCCGCCCATCCCCGAGGGCTGCCAGTGGGGGATCTTCCTGCGCAACCACGACGAGTTGACGCTGGAGATGGTCACCGACGACGAGCGGGACTACATGTACTCCGAGTACGCCAAGGACCCGCGGATGAAGCGCAACATCGGCATCGCCCGCCGGTTGCGGCCGCTGGTCGACAACGACCGGCGGGTGGCCGAGCTGCTGCACGCCCTGCTGTTCAGCCTGCCCGGATCGCCGATCCTGTACTACGGCGACGAGATCGGGATGGGCGACAACATCTATCTGGGCGACCGCGACAGCGTTCGCACCCCGATGCAGTGGTCGCCGGATCGCAATGCGGGTTTCAGCCGGGCTGACTTCGCCCAGCTGTACCTGCCGCCGCTCATGGACCCGGTGTACGGGTATCAGGCCAACAATGTCGAGGCCCAGATGCGCGACCAGAGTTCCATGCTGCACTGGACCAAGCGCATGTTGGAGGTTCGCAAGCGCCACCCGGTGTTCGGAACGGGCAGCTTCGAGGTGATCTCGACCGAGAACCCGTCGGTGCTGGCGTACGTCCGCCGGAGCGGTGACGATTGGAACGAGGGCGACACGGTGCTCGGAGTGTTCAACCTGTCGCGCCTGGCCCAGCCGGCCGAGTTGCCGCTGCAGCAGTATCGGGGCGCCACGCCCATCGAGTTGCTGGGCCGGGTGCCGTTCCCGAGGATCGGTGACCTGCCGTACTTCGTGACCTTGGCCCCGTACAGCTTCTATTGGTTCCAGCTGGTGGACCAGTGAGCGGCCTGCCCGCGGGTGACGGTCTGCCCGAGGGCGTCGTCGCCCTGCTGCCGGAGTACCTGAGGCGCCAGCGATGGTTCGGCGGCGACCAGGCGCCCGATGCGGCGTCGGTCCGCGTGCTCGACGCCGCCGAGCTGACGGCGACCGCCGACGGCGCCCACCGCCTGCTCTGGGCGATCGTGGGCGTCACGGGTGGCCCCCCCGGCGCCGCGTCAGACGGTGATGTCGCCGAGGAAGCGGCCGACGCAGGCGCAGGTCCTCCCGCGGCCGCCGAATCGTCGGCGACGGTCCGCTACCAGCTCCTGATCGGGGAGCGGCCCAACGGCGAGCACGCCGAGTTCTTGAAGGGCCACGAGCCGTCGGTGCTGGGCTCGGTCGACGACCGCTACTACTACGACGCGGTGGTCGATCCGGAACTGACCCTGGCGTGGCTCCGCGTCGTCACCGACGGCTCGCTGTCCGCCGAGCGAGTGAGGCCGGTCAATGCCGAGCAGTCCAACACCTCGCTGGTGTACGACGACAAGCTGATCGCCAAGCTGTTCCGCCGGCTCCACGAAGGGCCCAACCCCGACGTCGTGGTGACCGAGGCGCTGGCCCGAGTGGGATTCGCCCATGTGGCCCAGCCGGCCGCGGTGTGGCGGAGGGACGGCACCGACCTGGCGTTCGTCCAGCAGTTCCTGGCCGGCGGGACCGAGGGGTGGGCGCTGGCGCTCACCTCGCTGCGCGACCTGTACTCCTTCCGGTGCGAGTCGCCGTCCGAGGCCGGTGGGGATTTCGCCCACGAGGCGTCTCGTCTCGGTCAGGTGACGGGTGAGATGCACCTGGCGATGGCCAATGCGTTCGGCGTCGACCGCGACGAGTTCCGCGAGATCGGATGGCCTGCGATCCTGTCCGAGATCGAGGAACAGCTGCGGGCCGTGGTCGGGGCGGCGTTCTCCGGCTCGGGCGAGGAGCTGATCGAAGAGCTGCGCCGCGTGTCGGACCCGGGGCCGGCCATCCGGGTCCACGGTGATTACCACCTGGGTCAGGTCATGCGGACCGACGCCGGCTGGTTCGTGCTCGACTTCGAGGGCGAACCCGCCCGTGCGATGAACGAACGGCTGGCGTTCACCTCGCCGTTCAAAGACGTGACCGGGATGCTGCGGTCGTTCCACTACGCCGCCCATTTCGCCCTCCTCGAGCGCGAGCGCTACGAGCAGGAGGAGCTGCTCCCGCAGGCCGAACGCTGGGAGCAGCACAACCGCCAGGCCTTCTTGGACGGGTATTTCGGCACGCCCGGTATCGGGGCCTTGCTTCCGGAGCGACCGGAGGTACGCGAGGCGGTGTCGCTGGCGCTCGAACTGCAGAAGGCGCTGTACGAGGTGGCCTACGAGCAGGCGTATCGACCCGACTGGATCGCCATTCCCACCCAAGCCATCAACCGCATCCTGGCAGGGTCCTACCACGGGCTCGCGGGGTAGAGAGAAGACCATGGCTGACTCCACTGACCAGATCGCGCCTGCGGCCGAGCCCGCCAGCAGCCTGGCCGCTTCCGCCGCCGCCAGCGCCGCCCCGTCCTCCGAGCTGGAACTGATCGTGGCGGGCGAGCACGGCGACCCGCACCGGGTGCTCGGCCTCCACGACGGCGTCGTCCGGGCCTACCGGCCCGATGCGCTGGCCATGCGGATCGTTCCGGTGGACATCGCGACCGAAACGGCGCAGGGCGAGATCATCGCGATGAACCGGATCCACCCGGCCGGGATCTTCGAGGGGCCGGTTCCCGCGGGGACCGATCACTATCACCTGGAGGCCGACTACGGCCAGCCCGGTTTCGTGACGACGTTCACCTTCCACGACCCCTATCGGGCCTGGCCGACGCTCGGCGAGTTGGACCTGCACCTGCTGGGCGAGGGCCGTCACCACCGGCTGTGGAGCGTCCTCGGGGCCCATCCCCGGGTCCATCAGGGGGTGGCGGGGGTCTCGTTTGCGGTGTGGGCCCCCAACGCCCGGGCGGCGCGGGTCGTGGGCGACTGGAACTTCTGGGATGGCCGGCTCCACCAGATGCGCTCGCTCGGGTCCTCGGGGGTCTGGGAGCTGTTCATCCCCGGCGTCGAGGCGGGCGCCCGGTACAAGTACGAACTGGTCACACCCGAGCACCGCCTCTCGTTGAAGGCCGACCCGATGGCCTTCGCCACCGAGGTCCCGCCGGGCACTGCCAGCATCATCGCCCACCCCACCGAGCACCACTGGTCAGAAGCCGACGGCGAGTGGCTGGCCGAGCGCGATCGGCGGCTGCCCCACGAGCGGCCGTTGTCGGTCTACGAGGTCCACCTGGGGTCCTGGCGTTGGGCCGAGGACCACGGCCGGTGGCGCCCACTGACCTACCGGGAACTGGCCGAGCAACTGCCCAAGTACGTCGCCGACATGGGCTTCACCCACGTGGAGTTCCTGCCGGTGGCCGAGCATCCCTTCGGAGGGAGCTGGGGATACCAGGTGTCCGCCTACTACGCCCCGACGGCTCGCTACGGAACCCCCGACGATTTTCGGGCCCTCGTCGACGCGCTCCACCGACAGGGCGTCGGCGTCATCGTGGACTGGGTTCCGGCCCATTTCCCTCGCGACGAGTTCGCCCTGGCCCGCTTCGACGGGACCGCCCTGTACGAGCACGAGGATCCCCGCCGGGGCACCCAGCCCGACTGGGGGACGCTGGTCTTCAACTTCGGCCGCAACGAAGTCCGGAACTTCCTGGTGGCCAATGCCCTGTTCTGGCTGAGCGAGTACCACATCGACGGCCTTCGGGTCGATGCGGTGGCGTCGATGCTGTACCTCGACTACTCCCGCAAGGAGGGCGAGTGGCTCCCGAACGTCTTCGGCGGCCGGGAGAATCTCGAAGCGGTGGCGTTCCTGAAGGAGACCAACGAGGCGGTGTACGGCGAGTACCCCACCGCGCTCATGATCGCCGAGGAGTCGACGGCGTGGCCTGCGGTGTCCCGTCCGACGTACCTCGGCGGCCTCGGATTCGGCTTCAAATGGAATATGGGGTGGATGCACGACACCCTCTCGTATTTCGCCCGTGACCCCCTGTTCCGCCGCTACCACCAGCACGAGCTGACGTTCGGCCTGATCTATGCCTGGACCGAGAACTTCGTCCTGCCCCTGTCACACGACGAGGTCGTGCACATGAAGGGTTCGATGCTGACCAAGATGCCGGGCGACCGGTGGCAGCAGCTGGCCAATCTGCGGGCCTTGTACGGCTGGATGTGGGCCCACCCGGGCAAGCAACTCCTGTTCATGGGCTGCGAACTGGCGGAGGAGCGGGAGTGGTCACATGACCGCAGCCTGGAGTGGGACAAGCTGGGCGACGCCGGTCACGAGGGGGTCCGGGCCGTGGTCCAGGCGCTCAACCACCTGTACCGGGAGCGGCCGGCGCTGTGGCAGCGCGATTTCAGCGGCGACGGCTTCCAGTGGATCGACGCCACCGACACCGACAACAGCGTGCTGTCGTTCCTTCGATCCGGCGCCGATGGGTCGACGCTGGCGTGCATCGCCAACTTCACGCCGATCCCTCACGTGGGCTACCGGGTCGGCCTGCCGCGTGCGGGCCGATGGCGCGAAGTGCTGAACACCGACGCCACGTTCTTCGGCGGGAGTGGGATGGGAAATGCCGGAGAGGTGATCGCGACCCCGAGGTCCTGGCACGGATTGCCGGCTTCGGCTGATGTCGTCCTGCCGCCGCTGTCGGTCATCTGGTTGGAGCCGTCGCCATAGCCGGTGTCGATGGGAGCCGCCGTTGGTGGCGTGGGTCGGCGCGCGCGGTCGTGCCGAGATGACCTTTTGGATCACTACCTGACGTGAGATATGGCCGTGTTCCACGTATCCTCCTAACCGTGGCTGACAAGCCGAAAGCTGTTCACGCCAAGCAACGGTCCGGTCGGTCGAATCTGATCATCGGCCTGGTGGTCGTTGCCGTCATCGCAGCGGCTGCCGCCACGTTCTACGCGGTCGGCAATTCGTCCTCCTCGGGTTCCAACAGTGCCGCCGGCCAGGGTTCGACACCACCGACCACCGAGGCGGTGTCACTCTTGGTCCAGCCCCCGGACGGATCGACCAACGTGGCGCTGGACACGATCATCAGCGTGACCGCTATGACGGGCCACATCCATGGGGTGACCGTGGCGACTGCGGACGGCAATGCGATCGATGGCTCGGTCAACTCAGACGGCACGGCGTGGCGCTCAACCGGCAGCCTGGCCCTGAAGAGCGACTACACCATCACGATCGACGCCAAGATGCCGAGCGGCAAGGCGACCCAGCAGGTGACCCACTTCAAGTCGTTGGTGCCCACCGCGACCCTGGGTTTGTCCGTGACGCCGGCCAACGGCCTCACGGTGGGCGTCGCCCAACCCATCGTGCTGCGGTTCGACCATCCGGTGGTCAACAAGGATGCGTTGATGGCGACACTGCAAGTGACCGCGTCGCCCCCGGTGAGTGGGGGATGGCACTGGTTCAGCAGCCGGGAGCTCCATTTCCGGCCCCAGAAGTACTGGCCCTCCGGTGAGAAGGTGACCGTCAAGGCCAACCTGGACAGCTTCAACGCCGGCAACGGCGTCTGGGGCGCAGCCAACACCAGCACCAGCTTCACCGTCGGTGACGCCCATGTCTCGACGGTCAATGTCCAGACCCACCAGATGACGGTCACCAGCAATGGCGCCACGGTGGCCACCTATCCGATCAGTGCGGGGCGCAGCAAGTACCCGACCATGGGCGGCATCCACATCGACCTCTACCGCCAAGAGGACGTCCACATGATCTCGTCGAGCGTCGGAATCCCGGTCGCTTCGGCCGACGGCTACGACGAGCACGTGTTCTGGAATGTCAACATCTCCGACGGGGGCGAGTTCGTGCACGCCGCCCCGTGGTCGACCGGCGCCCAGGGCAACAGCAACGTGTCGCACGGATGCGTCAACCTCAGCCCGTCCAACGCCAAGACGTTCTATTCCTTCAGCCGGATCGGCGATGTGATCGAGGTGATCGGCTCACCTCGGGGCCCCGACCTCGGCGACCACGGGACCATGGACTGGAACACCCCCTGGTCCAGCTGGACCCCCGCCACCATCTGACCCAGGCCACCCCGCCACCCCGCCACCCGGTCGGCCCGGCTACCAGGTCGGTCCCAGGCTTCGGTGGGCATTCATAGCAGTAACCCCCCCGCTACGGTGGGTTATTGCTATAAAAGGCCACCGGACGACGGTCCCGCCGACGATCGCCTCTTGCCAGAGACGCCTCGGGCCCGGCGGCCCGGGCGCGCCAGGCGCGTTGGGCGCGGGCGGGTTGGGCTGCGGAACAGGACGGCACCGGTGGCGAACCCGAGCGCCGTGGCGATCAGGAGGCCGGCGGTCGCCCCCGCGGCCAGCGGTCCGTCGGGAAGGGCCGCTCGGATGATGAGCAAGGGGACGGTGAAGCCGATGCTGGCCAAGGCGCCGACGCCGACGACGGCGCGGCGGTCGAGCCGAGGGTCATACCCGGGCCCCGCCAGGCGGGTGACAGCGAGTGTCGCCGCTGCGATCGCCACTGGCTTGCCGACCAGCCGGGCAACGGCGACCGCGACCAGCACCCGCAGTGCAGCACCCGAGCCCAGCCCCGACCCGACCAGCCTGAGCCCGACGTTGGCCAGCGCGAACAGCGGGAGGATGGCGAGGTTCACGAACGGCTCGAGCAGCCGCTCCCCTCGTTGGTGCTCCCCCTGGGGAAGTGGTACCAGGCACAAGCCGACCGCCACCCCCACCACGGCCGGCTCGACACCGGCGTTGACGAACGCCCACCAGGACAGCGCGCCGAGCGCCACGCAGGCCCACCACGGCAGGAGGCGTCGGAGATGGAGGATCCCCATGGCCGCCAGGCACCCCAGCCCGCCCACCAGGGGAACCCAGGCCACGTCGGCGCTGTAGAACGCCACCAGGACGATGACCGATCCGATGTCGTCGGCCACCGCCAAGGTCATCAGGAACACCCGGGTACGGCCCGATCCTCTCGGGGCCACCAGTGCCAGCGCCCCGAGGGCGAACGCCACGTCGGTGGCCATCGGTATGCCCCAGCCCCCGGCGCCCGGGTGACCCTGGACCGCGGCCAGGTAGATCAGCGCGGGCAGCACCATCCCGGCGCCGGCCGCGAGGATCGGCGACGCCGAACGTCGCCCCGAGCGCAGCTCCCCCTCCGAGGTCTCTCGGCGGATCTCGAGGCCCACCAACGTGAAGAAGCCCACCATGAGGCCGTCGTTGATCCAGTCCCGTACCGACAGTTTGAGCCCGAGGGCATGGGACCAGGGTGCGATGGCGCTCCACGTGGCGTCATACGACCGCGAACCAGGCCAGTTGGCCCACACCAATGCGATCGCGGCCGCCGCCGCCAGGCCGATACCGCCCGACCGGTCGCCGCGTCCCGCCCCCAAGACCCGTCTCGCGATGGCTTCGGCCCTGCCGTGCGCGGCCCCGCCTCTAGCGGTCTTGCCGTGAGCGGTCTTGCCTCGAGCGGTCTTGGCTCGCGAGCGGGAATCAGCGGGCAATCAGGCCTCCTGGCGGCGTCGAACAAGTCGCCGACCAGGCTTCCCGGCACTCCCTGGCCCGAACAGTAGCCGGACACCGGCCGGGCGTTACTCGAAGCGCCGGCGCAGGTTGTCGAGGTTGTGCCGCCAGATCCGAGTGAGGATCGGCTTGCCCGCCCGACCGCCCAAGCTCCCGCCCATCCAGGCTGGGAACTCCAAAGACTCCTCCCACGTGAACAACGTCGCACCCGGGCGGCCCGGAGCCTCCGCCAGCGTGAAACGACCCACCCCGGTCACGACCCCGGTATGGCGGATCCCCATGGCCCGCCCCGGCTCCCACTCGGTGATCACCATCTTGTCGGTGAGCCGCAATGGCCCGACCCTGGTGTCGGTCTCGAACGTGGTGCCGACACCCTCGCGCCGCTCCGACTGGAATGTGATGGCCTCGGCATCGGCCATCCATTCCACGTGGCTGCTGATATGAGCGAGGTCCTCCCACACCTGTTCGGGCGGCGCGGGGATGACCGTGCTCACGGTAATTGCTGTCAGGCGAACGCCTTGAGCTCGGCCCGCAGCTCGTCGGCGGCCCGCTCGGGAGCCATCACGTTGATAAGTACCCCGGAGCCGAGCTCGAATCCACCCCGAGTGGTCGCCTTCGGAAGGATGTGGGCGTGCCAGTGGTAGTCACCGCGCACCCGGTAGGGCGCCGAGTGGAACATCACGTTGTAGGCCAGGTCGCCCAACCGGGCCCGCATGGCGGCGAGCGACAGTCGGATGGCCCGTCCGGTGGCCGCCAGGTCCTCGGCCGAGCTGCGGTGGAGATGGGGGTTGTGCTCTCGGGGGAGGACCAGCATCTGATACGGCGTCCCGCTCCAGAACGGGCACACCACCACGATGCGATCGTCGGTGTACACCAGGCGGTGTCCGGCGTCCTCCTCGGCGTCCAGCACGGCGCACAGGAGGCAGTTGCCGTGGAACCGGGCGAAACTGCCCACCTCGTCGGCGGCCTCTCCGGGAACGAACGGCATCGACATCAGCTGGGCGTGGGGGTGCTCGAGGGACGCACCGGCCTCACGACCGCTGTTGACGACCGCCTGGCTGTACCGCAGGCCCGGCTCGAGGGCGTGCTCGTTGATCCGGTCGCTGATGGCCAGCATGACGAGGCCGGCGTGGGCATCGGACAGGTCGGCCCAGGTGGCGCGGTGTTCCGGGGAGAGGATCAGGACCTCGTGGATCCCGCTCGCGGGGGCCTGGGTGAAAACGGGTCCGAGATGGGTGACGACCATGGGCGCGTTGCCGTCGAAGGCCGGATATTTGTTGGGCACCACCCGGACCAGCCACTCGCCCCCCGGCCCGTAGGTCTCTCGGGCGGGCGGGGTGCTGTCCTCACCTCCGGGACAGAACGGGCAGGGCCTCGGGTCGTCCTCCACGGGCAGTGAGCGGCTCAGGAACTGAGGTCGCTCGGCGCGTCCGCTGGCAATCACGACCCATCGGCCAGTCAGGGCGTCGAGGCGGAGCTGACTCATCAACTAGAAGACCGTTCGCTCGATCATCACAACGACCCAAAAGCTAGCCCGCTCGGAGACCCCCCGCGGAACGCCACCGGCGAAGGCCCCGTTCGCTGCGGTGCGATGGCATTAGGGTGTCGCCGTGTTCGTGCGGGTGGCTGCCGATCTGCCCGTGCCAACCGCCGATCCTGGCCGGGTTCGGGATCTGACCGATCAGATTCTGCGCCATCGAGAGTTTCAACCGCCCCGGCGAACCCCGCTGCAAGCGGCCTGGCATTGGTTGGTAACCGAGCTCGACAAGGTGCTCAACAAGTTGTTCGGGGCGGGCACCGGCGGCTCCAGCTGGGGAGCCGTGCTCGTCGTGGGCGTGGTGACCGCGGTCGTCATCGGTTTGGTCGTGGTGACGGTCGTCCGTCGGGGTCGGGGCCGCGGCCGGCCTGGTCGCCACCCGCCAGTGGTCGTGCTGCGGGGAGACGGGCCGTCGCGCTCACCTGCCGAGTGGCGCGCCGAGGCGGCCGCCCATGAGGCCGAGGGCCGGTGGCGCGACGCCCTGCGGTGCCGTTATCGGGCCCTGGTGGCGGAGCTGGTGGGCCGGGGGCTGGTGCAGGAGATCCCGGGGCGGACCAGCGGCGAGTATCGCCGCGACGTCAACGCCGTGGTGCCCGCAGCCGGCCCGGCGTTCGACGGCGCCACCGATTTGTTCGAGCAGGCCTGGTACGGGGACCGGCCGACCGGCCGGGAGGACCAGGAGCGTTTCGACGACCTGGCCCGCCGGGTGTTGACGCCCGTGGGCGGAGGCACCGGCTCGTGGGAGGTCACAGGGAGCGGCCGGTGAGCGCCCAGGCAGCGCTCGTGGGAGGTCACAGGGAGCGACCACTGAGTCACAGGCAGCGCCGAGGGAGCGACCGGTGCGGCCGGTGAGCGTCCGGTGTGCGCCCAGGGAGCGGCCGGTGAGCGACCGGTGAGTGCGACCGGGCCGCCGACGACGACGGCGGCCGCCCGCGGCCGGTGGCGGGGCGCGGTGCCGTTGCTCGCCATCCTCGCCGTGGTGGTGGCCCTCGGCGCCATCGGCGGAGGCAACGGCTCCGCCGGCCCGCCGCTCGACCCCACGTCCACCTCGCCCGACGGCGCCAAGGCGTTGGCGCTGCTCCTCGACCAGCTCGGCCCGGGAATCGACCAGGTCACGGGGCCGCCAGTGGCAGCCACGACCGGCGCAAACGGCATCGCCCTGGTGCTGCAGGACCGGCTGGACGCGGCCGGGGACCGTCAGCTCGCCGACTGGGTACGCCGCGGTGGAACCCTGGTGGCAGCCGACCCGGATCTGGTGCTCAACTTCGCCGCCCCCGCCCGGGAGCCGGGACCGGGAGGTCTCGTCGGGGTGAAAGGGACGCTCGTGGCGGACTGCAGCCTGGCGGTGGTCCGCGGCGTCGAGACGATCGACCTGGCGGGGGGAGTCGCCCTGCGCAGCCCTCCCGGATCCACCGGCTGCTTCCACACCCCCGACGGCGGGGCGTTCATGGTCGTGCAACCGCTCGGGGCGGGACAGCTGGTCCTGCTCGGCGGCCCATTCCTCTGGACCAACGCCAACTTGGGCCACCGGGACAACAGCGTCCTGGCGGCCAACCTGCTGGCGCCGGCAGCCAACGGCCCCCGGGTCCAGTGGATCGTCGGTCCCCGCGCCGGCGGGGGCCACAAGTCGCTCCTTCAGTTGATGGCCCCCCGGGTCAAGGAGGGACTGGTCGAACTCGGCACAGCCCTCGTCCTTCTCGCCCTGTGGCGGGCTCGGCGCCTGGGCCGCCCGATCGTCGAGACCCCGGTCGTCGAGCTGCCCGGCTCGGAACTGGTGGTGGCGGTCGGCAACCTGCTCCACCAGGGCGGTCGATTCGACGATGCCGCCGCGATCCTGCGGGCCACGGTCCGCCGGGGCATCACCGACCAGCTCGGCGTGTCACCGCAGGCCAGCACCGACGCCATGGCCGACGTGGTCGCAGCCCGCACCGGCCTCGACCGCAACATGATCCTCGCCACCGTGGTCGGACCGCCTCCGACCAGCGAGGCGGAGCTGGTGACGCTGGCCGGCAACGCCGACGCCATTCGACAGGAGATGACTCGTGCCCGTTAGCACCCGGTACCACCAGCAGCCCCGCGACGCCGTGGTTGCGATCCGCCAGGAGGTGGCCAAGGTCGTCGTGGGCCAGGACGGGGCGGTCTCGGGCGTCATGGCGGCCCTGCTGGTCGGCGGCCACGTGCTGCTCGAAGGCGTCCCGGGGGTGGCCAAGACGCTCCTCGTCAAGACCATGGCGGCCACCTTGGACCTCGGGTTCAAGCGCCTCCAGTTCACCCCCGACCTGATGCCCTCCGACGTGGTCGGCCAGCTGATCTACCAGCAGCGGGAGGGGTCGTTCCGGTTCCGGGAGGGGCCGGTGTTCACCAACTTCCTCCTGGCCGACGAGATCAACCGCACCCCGCCCAAGACCCAGTCGGCCCTGCTCGAGGCCATGGAAGAACGCCAGGTCACCGTCGAGGGCGAGGCCCGACCCCTGCCATCGCCGTTCATCGTGTGCGCCACCGAGAACCCCATCGAGTACGAGGGCACCTACCCGCTGCCCGAGGCCCAGCTCGACCGCTTCCTGTTCAAGCTGGTCGTGCCCTACCCGAGCGCCGAGCAGGAGCTCGAGATCGTGGGCCGCCACGACCGGGGCATGGACCCCCACCACCTGAGCGCAACCGGCCTGCAGCGCGTGGCCTCGGCGGCCGATCTCGACGCCGCCCGGGCCGAGGTCGACGCCATCCGGGTCGACCCGGCGGTCCAGGCCTACATCGTGACCCTGGCCCGGGCGACGCGCGATTCGCCGTCGGTCACCCTCGGCGTGTCGCCCCGGGGCGCCACGATGCTGCTGCGGGCGGCCAAGGCGTGGGCGTGGCTGTCCGGCCGGCCCTTCGTCACGCCCGACGAGGTCAAGGCCATCGCCAAGCCCACGTTCCGGCACCGCATCCAACTGAAGCCCGAGGCGGAGCTCGAGGGGGTCACGGCCGACCGGGTCCTCGACGGCCTCCTCGCCTCGGTCCCCGTCCCCCGCTGATGGCGGCGGTCCCGCGTCGGGGGCGCGGGAGCGGAAACCGTCGTGCCCACGACGGTTTGTACTCCGGCCCAACCCCGGATATGGGTTTGTCGGGGAAAAACCTCGCCTTGCGTGCCTGGGCCGGTCGGCCGGGACGGAGCGCGGCGTCGACCACGGTGGCGATCCTCGTGGCTGAGTCCTGAAATGCCGGTCCCGACTGGTCGCCTGGCCCTGGCGGCCGCGGTGCTCTCCTTGGTCGTCGTGCTGCTCCCGGTGTCGGCGCCACTGGGATTGCTGATCGTGAACGGGGCACTGCTCGGCGTGGCCGGCGTCGACGGCCTCCTCGCCCCCCGGCCCGCGAGAGTAGGTGTCGGCCGGGATTTCCCCGCCGTCTTGCCGTTGAACGGCGAGGGCCGCATCGCCTGGACCGTCACCAACCCGCTGTCACGCCGCCTGCGCGTCGGGGTGGCCGACGAGCTGGCCCCGTCGCTGCGGGCGGGCACCAGGCGGGTGCGGCTCACGGTGCCGGCCCGGGGGCGGGTCACGGCCGAGACGACGTTCCAGCCCAGCCGGCGGGGACGTTTCGAGCTCCGGGAGGTGGTGGTGCGAGTCGCCGGGCCGCTGGGCCTGCTGGCGCGCCAGGGCAAGCGGGAGTTGCCCGGTTTGCTGCGGGTGTACCCGCCGTTCGCCTCTCGGAAGGAGGCGGAGTTGCGGATCGACCGGGCCCGGATCCTCGACATCGGGCTGCGGTCGGCCCGGGGGCGCGGCGGGGGCACGGAGTTCGACCAGCTCCGGGAGTACAGCGTCGACGACGAGTCGCGGCGCATGGACTGGGCGGCCACGGCCCGCACCGGCAAGGCGATCGTGCGCACCTACCGGGCCGAGCGCAACCAGACCGTGATCGTGGCGCTCGACAACGGGCGCACCATGGCGGGCCAGGTGGCGGGCGTGGCCCGGGTCGAGCACGCCATGGACGCGGTGTTGATGCTGACGGCGGTCGCCACCCGGTTGGGCGACCGAGCGGGGCTGATCGCCTTCGACCGCCGGGTGCGGGCGGTGGTGCCACCGGGGCACCGGGTGGACCAGTTGACCCGGGTGAGCGAGGCGATGTACCAGCTGGAGCCGGAGCTGGCCGAGAGCGACTACCGGGGGGCGTTCACCGAGACGCTGGTGCGTTTCCACCGGCGAGCGCTGCTGGTGGTGCTGACGGAGCTGGCCAACCAGGCGCTGGGTGACACCCTGCTCCCCGCCCTCCCGTTGATCCTGCGCAGCCACCTGGTCGTGGTGGCGTCGGTGCGGGACCCGGACCTGCTGCGGTGGGCGTCGTCGCCGGCGGCGGACGCCCCGTCGGCGTACCGCAAGGCGGCCGCCCAGGCGGCGTTGGAGGAGCGGCGGGTGTTGGCGGCGCAGCTGCGGGGGCTGGGGGCGACGGTGGTCGACGCAGCGCCGGGCGCGCTGGCCCCGGCGCTGGCCGATGCCTACCTGAAGGTGAAGGCGACCGGCCGGTTGTAGCTTTGGCCGCCACCCGAACGTCAGCGGCCGCCTTCGTTGAGCGCGCCGGTGAAGCCCTGCGCGGCGGCCGAGCGGCCCAGGCCGACGGCGTAGACGAGGAACGCCACCTCCACGGCCACGCCGATGCCGACGCGCACGGCGGTGGGCAGGCTCGAGCCGGTCACGAAACCCTCGATCAGCCCGGCGATCAGCAGCGTGAGGATCACGCCGAGGACGAGGACGACGGACCGGCGGCCTTCTTCGGCGATCGCGGTTGCCCGGGTGCGGTCGCCGGGGTCGATGACGGCCCACCCCAGGCGCAGGCCTGCCGCTCCGGCGATGATCACCGAGGTCAGCTCCAGCAACCCATGGGGCAGGATCAGGCCGTAGAACTTCGACGACTGACCGGCCGCGGCGAACAGCCCCGCCGCCTGCCCGACGCCGGCCCCGTTGCTGACCAGCAGGTAGGCGGTCGGGATGCAGATGAGGATGCCGCCCGCGAACGCCAGGGCCGCCACCCGGATGTTGTTGGTGTACACCTCGGTGGCGAACGCCGCCGCCGGCTGGGAGGAGTAGTACGACGCGAAATCCTCGTTGACGTAGGCCTGGCGAACGGCCGCAGGCGCCGTTGCCTCCACCGCCCGGGGCGAGTTGGCCAGCCACCCGCCGACCGCGATGGCCGGGCCGAGGGTCAGAACGGCGCTCACCGCCACGAACCCCCGGATGCGCCAGAGGGCGGCCGGAAAGGTGCGGGTGAAGAACTGCCCGAACGACCGGATCGACCGGGGCCGGCTCCCGTAGATGATCGACCCGGAGGCGGCCAGCTGCTGGGACAGCCGGGCCGTGAGCACGGGGTCGCGGAAGTTGGTCTGGGCGTAGGACAGGTGGCTGGCGGTGCGCTGGTAGAGGGAGATCAGCTCCTGCAGCTCGGCGCCCGTGAGGCTCCGGACCCCCATGCCCGCCCGCTGCGTCAGTTGCTGCAACCGCTTCCACGTCGGCGTGTTCCGCGCCAGGAACTGGTCGATGTCCATCGTTGGGTACCGTAGCCAGGTGCAGCCTCAAGGGGCGCGGGTGGTCACGCCCGAAGCGGTTGTTCTCGACGTCCGGACCGCAGGACTCGGTTCCCGGGCCTTCGCCCGGGCGATCGACGGCCTGATCCAGGGAGTCGCACTGATCGTGGTCTTCCTGTTCACGGGCATCTTGGTCAGCTCGACCGACGGCAACTTGGGGACCGCGGCGCTCGTGATCGACCTGGTGGTGATCACCGTCATCATCTTCGGTTACCCGATCATCTTGGAGTCGCTGTGGCGGGGCCGGACGCCCGGCAAGGCGGCACTGGGGCTGCGAGTGGTGACGAGGCAGGGGGCGCCGATCCGGTTCCGTCACGCCCTGGTGCGGGGCCTGATCGGGTTGGGCGAGGTGACCGCCCTGCCGGCCGTCGGGGTCCTCTCCATGCTGATCTCGACCAACGACCAGCGGCTGGGGGACATGGCCGGGGGGACCATCGTGATCCGGGAGCGGGCGGCGGCGCAGATGTCGGTGCCGGTCGTCTTCTACCCACCGCCGGGCTGGGAGCCCTTCGTCGAGTCGCTGGATGTGAGTGCGATGACGTCGGCCGAGTACGAGACGGTGCGGTCGTTCCTGATCCGGGCGCACGAGATGGCGCCGCTGCCTCGGGCGAATCTGGCGGCGCGCCTGGCGGGGCCGTTGGTCGCCCGATGGCATCAGCCGGTACCGGAAGGGGCGGGGCCGGAGCTGTGGCTGGCGTGCGCCGCGTCGGCCTACCAGCGTCGCCACGGTGCTCCGGCCAGCCCGTATGGA
>JAUTXN010000030.1 GCA_030838045.1 Acidimicrobiaceae bacterium | reverse complement strand
GCCACGTGCCGCCGGCCGCCGACACCCCGACCACCAGCGCCAGATAGAGCAGCAGGTCGCCCGACAAGGTGACGTCGCTTCGCAGGTGGGCCAGCGCCAACGTGAGGGCCGGCAGTCCGACGGCGGTAATCGACCATCCGAGGATCTGGCGGTGTCGCGGGAGATTCACAGCGGAAAACCGTCGGTGCTTCGGGAGACGGATCTCTTCGCTTCGCTCGGAGCGCGTCGAGATGACGTGGACATCGATGTCGCCGCTCTGGCGCATCACCCTGCTGACGACCGAACCGCGGCCGAGGTGCGCCCACCGGGAGCGTTGGCTGTGCCCGAGGACGAGTTGGGTGGCATGCTCCGCCCGGGCGAAGCTGAGCAGCCCGGCGGTGGGATCGGCGGCCACGGTCTGGTGGAACGAGCCGCCCAGTTGGTCGAGCAACTCCTGGTGCTCGGCCAGCTGCGACGTCGGCGGCCCCGCCAGGCCGTCGTCGCTTCGGACGTGTACGCCGAGCAGTTCGCCCTTGGTCCGCTGGGCCATCCGGGAGGCGCGGCGGATCAAGGCGTCACCACCGGGGGCGCCGGACAGGGCAACGACGACCCGCTCCCGTGTCTCCCAGGGCCGCGTGATGCCGTGGTCGGCCATGTACTGCTGGAGCGAGTCCTCCACCCGGTCGGCGACCCACAACAGGGCCAGTTCTCGCAGGGCGGCCAGGTTGCCGGGCCGGAAGTAGTTGGAGAGCGCGGCGTCGATCTTGTCGGGGTCGTAGATGTTGCCGTGCGCCATCCGGCGCCGCAGGGCCTCGGGCGACATGTCGACCAGCTCGATCTGGTCGGCGGCACGCACCACCGCGTCGGGGATGGTCTCGCGCTGGACGATGCCCGTGATGCGTTCGACGACGTCGTTGACCGATTCGAGGTGTTGGATGTTGACGGTGGAGATCACGTCGATCCCCGCGGCAAGAATCCTCTCGACGTCCTGCCACCGTTTCTCGTGTCGGGCGCCGGGAACGTTGGTGTGGGCCAGCTCGTCGACCAGCGCGAGCTCGGGGCGGCGGGCGATGACCGCGTCGACGTCCATCTCCTCGAACCGGGAGTCCCGGTAGATCACCGTGGTGCGGGGGACGACCTCGAGGTCGCCGATCTGGGCCTGGGTCACGGCTCGCCCGTGGGTTTCGACCAGGCCCACGACGACGTCGGTGCCGCGGCTGTGGCGGCGCCGGCCCTCGCAGAGCATGGCGTAGGTCTTGCCCACACCGGGGGCGGCGCCCAGGTACACCCGCAGCGTCCCCCTAGGCATCGCCGAGGCGCTCGAGAGCGAGGTTGAGGTCGACCACGTTGACGGTGTCCTCGCCGAGCACACCCCAGGTCCGGTGGCTGGTGTGGCGGCGCACCAGGTCGACGACCTGGGCGGCGGTGAGGTGCCGGGCCTGGGCCACCCGGGCGGCTTGGTCGAGGGCGTTGGCCACCGAGATGTCGGGGTCGAGGCCCGAGCCTGATGCGGTCACGGCGTCGACAGGGACGGGGGCACCGGGGGCGAGACCGTTGAGCCGGCGGTAGGCGATGGCCCGTTCGGGCACGGTGTTGGGGTTGCACACGAACGTGCCGTCGGGGTTCTTCTGGAAGGTGCCGTCACCGGCCGCCACCGGGACGCAGTACGGGTCGGAAGGAGTCCGGTAGGGGTTGTGCTGCGGGTCGTCGATGTTGTTGCCGACCAGGTTGGGATTTAACGGCCCCAGGTTGGAGCCGGAGCTGGCGCTGGCGTCGTAGCCCGTAGCACCGGCTGACGAAGGCCTGGGCTGGAAAAATTGGGGCAGTGCGTTGCCGGCGCCGTCCGCGAAGTTCTGGCCGATCAGCGACGAGCCGACCGTCGTACCCTTCACGGTGACAAGCGACCCGTTGGCCTGGTGGTTGAACGCCACCTGGCCCACGGCCCACACCGCGATCGGGAACACGCCGCAGAGCAGCACGAGCAGGGAGGCGGTGACAAGCAGGCCGGTGGCGAACTGGCGGCGCACCATCACCTGACCCCCAATCCGGCGATCACGACATCGATGAGCTTGATGCCCGCGAACGGGGCGATGATGCCGCCCGCGCCGTAGATCAGCAGGTTGCGACGCAGGACGGCGGCGGCGCCCATGGGCCGGAACTTGACGCCTCGCAGCGCAATCGGGATGAGCAGGACGATGATGATGGCGTTGAAGATGACGGCACTCAGGATGGCCGAGTGGGGGTTGTCGAGCTTCATGACGTTGAGGGTCTTCAACGACGGGAAGACGTTTTGGAACATCGCCGGGATGATGGCGAAGTACTTGGCCACGTCGTTGGCGATCGAGAAGGTGGTCAGCGAACCCCGGGTGATCAGCAGCTGCTTGCCGATCTCGACGATCTCGAGGAGCTTGGTCGGATTGGAGTCGAGGTCGACCATGTTGCCCGCCTCTTTGGCCGCCTGGGTTCCGGTGTTCATGGCCACCCCGACATCGGCCTGAGCCAGCGCCGGAGCGTCGTTGGTGCCGTCGCCGGTCATGGCCACCAGGTTCCCGCCCGCCTGCTCGGCCCGGATACGGGCCATTTTGTCCTCCGGGGTGGCCTCGGCCAGGAAGTCGTCGACCCCGGCCTCATCGGCGATGGCCTTGGCCGTCAGCGGGTTGTCGCCGGTGATCATGACGGTGCGGATGCCCATGAGGCGCATCTCCGCGAAACGCTCCACCATGCCCGGCTTGATGGTGTCCTTGAGGTGGATCACGCCCAGAATGCCGTTTCCTTCGGCCACGACCAACGGGGTGCCGCCCGACATGGCGATGCGCTCGACGATGGGACCGAGGTCCTCCGGTACCCGGCCCCCATTTTCCCCGACCCAACGGCGCACCGACTCGGCCGCCCCTTTGCGGATGGAGCGGCCCTGCCATTCGATGCCCGACATTCGGGTTTGGGCGGTGAAGGCGACCAGCTCGGCGCCGGGGAGGTCCCGAGGTTCGAGGCCGTAGCGCTCGTTGGCGAGGGCCACGATGGAACGGCCCTCGGGGGTCTCGTCGGCCAGTGAGGACAGCAGCACCACCTCGGCCAGGGTCGCTTCCGAGCAGCCGCCCACCGGCAGGAACTCCGACGCCATCCGGTTGCCGAAGGTGATGGTGCCCGTCTTGTCGAGCAGCAGGGTCGAGACGTCGCCTGCCGCCTCGACCGCCCGGCCCGACATGGCCAGCACGTTGCGCTGCACCAGCCGGTCCATGCCTGCGATCCCGATGGCCGACAGCAGGGCGCCGATGGTGGTGGGGATGAGGCACACGAGCAGGGCGACCAGGACGGTGATGCTCTGGGTCGCATCGGAGTAGTGGGCGAAGGGTTGCAAGGTGACCACGGCCACCAAGAAGATGATGGTGAGCCCGGCCAGGAGGATGTTGAGGGCGATCTCGTTGGGTGTCTTCTGCCGGCTGGCCCCCTCCACCAGGGCGATCATGCGGTCGACGAAGCTCTCACCGGGCCGGGTCGAGATCTTCACGACGATCAGGTCCGAGAGCACGCGGGTGCCGCCCGTGACCGCGGATCGGTCACCGCCGGACTCGCGGATGACCGGAGCCGACTCCCCCGTGATGGCGGACTCGTCGACCGACGCGATGCCTTCGACCACGTCGCCGTCACCGGGGATCAGCTCGCCCGGCCCGACCACGCAGAGGTCGCCGATCTTCAACTCGGTCGACGCGAGCTCGGTCGTGGTGCCGTCGGGCTGGCGGACGTGGGCGACGGTCTGCGAGCGCGTCTTGCGCAGGGTGTCGGCCTGGGCCTTTCCCCGGCCCTCGGCCACGGCCTCGGCGAAGTTGGCGAACAGGACGGTGAACCACAGCCAGGCCGCGACCAGACCTGTGAACACGCTGTCCGACGTGGTGGCTGTGCCCAGGTCGCGGACGAACAGCACCGTCGTCCATACGCTGCCGACCAGGACCACGAACATGACCGGGTTGCGGACCTGGTGGCGGGGGTTGGTCTTGACCAGGGCGTCGCGAGCCGCCCGGCGCACGATCTTCGGCTCGAAGAGCGACATACCAGGCTTGGGCTTGGTGCGCTCCTTGGGCTTGAGGGGGCGGGTGTCCGGCGGCGCGCTTTTTGTCGGGCTGGTCGGAATCGCGGGAATGACAGACATTTGGCTGCGTCCTTTACAGGCCGAAGTGGCCGAGGCCGGCGAAGTGGCCGGCGAGGTGCTCGACCGCCGGGCCGAGGGCGACGACGGGGAAATAGGTGAGCCCGACGACGATGATGACCACGCCGAACAGCAGGCCCCCGAACAGCGGTGTCGCCGTTGGGAACGTGCCCGCGGTGGCGGGCACCACCTTCTTGCGACCGAGGGAGCCGCCGATGGCCAGCACGGCGATCATGGGCAGGAACCGCCCGGCCAGCATCACGATCCCGAGCGTGGTGTCATACCAACCGGTGTTGGCCGTCAGGCCCCCGAATGCCGAGCCGTTGTTGTTGAACGCCTGGGTGTAGGCGTACACGATTTCGCTCAACCCGTGGGGACCGCTGTTGAGCCGCGAGTTCAACGCGCTGTGCACCAGCATCGCGGCACCCGCAAATGCGAGGATGAAAATGGCCGGTAACAACAGATAGAGGACCACGAGCTTCATCTCGGGGCCCTGGATTTTCTTGCCCAGGAACTCGGGGGTGCGGCCCACCATCAGCCCCGCGATGAATACTGCCAGCAGCGCGAAGATCAGCATGCCGAACAACCCGGACCCGGTACCGCCGGGGCTGATTTCGCCGTACATCATGTTGACCAGTGCGGTGCCCCCACCGAGCGGTGTCAGGCTGTCGTGCTGGCAGTTGACCGCCCCGTCGGAGGTGCTGGTCGTCGACGCCGCGAAATAGCCGCAGCCAACGGGGCCGAAACGGGTGTCCTTGCCCTCCATGTTGCCGCCTGCCTGCAGCGCCGTGGTCCGCTGGTCAGCCCCGCCGATGGTCAGCTTCGGGCTGCCCCGGGCCTCCAGGGGCGTTATCACCAGGAGCATCCCGAGCCACAGGGCGAACATGGTGGCGAAGACCACCCAGCCCTGTTTCTGGTTGCGGGCCATCTTCCCGAACGCGTAGGTGAAGGCAAACGGGATGGCGAGCATCAGCCAGATCTCGACCATGTTGGTCACGGCATTGGGATTCTCGAACGGGTGAATCGAGTTGGTGCCGAAGAATCCCCCGCCGTTCTGGCCACCCTCCTTGATCGCCTCCTGGCTGGCCAAGGGGCCGCCGGGGATCGCCTGGGTCTGGCCGGCAACGGTCGTGACCTGGTGGGCACCGTGGAAGTTGTCGATCACGCCCTGGCTCATCAAGACGATGGCGGCGACGAACGCCAGTGGCAACAGGATCCGTACACAGGTCCGGATCAGGTCGACCCAGAAGTTGCCCAGCGTCGCGGTCTTGCGCCGGATCAGCCCGCGGATGAATGCCACCGCCACCGCGGCGCCCGCCGCCGCAGACACGAAGTTGTGGAACGCCAGGCCCGTCATCTGGCTGAGCTGGCTCATGACCCCGTCGCCGTACGCCTGCCAGTTGGTATTGGTCAAGAAGCTGACCGCGGTGTTGAACGACAGTTTCGGCTCGATCCCCTTGTAGCTGTCGGGGTTGAGCAGCAAATGGCCCTGCAGTCGAAGCTGGGCGTACAGGATCAGCACCGACACCAGGCTGAAGGCGAGGAGCGACAAGGCGTACGTGCTCCACCGCTGCTCGCTTTCGGGGTCGATCCGGCAGATTCGGTAGATCGGTCGCTCGACGGCCGAGAAGACTCGGTCGCCG
>JAUTXN010000234.1 GCA_030838045.1 Acidimicrobiaceae bacterium | reverse complement strand
GCCGGGGGCGGGACGGCCGCCGGGGGCGGGACGGCCGCCGGGGGCGGGACGGCCGCCGGGGGCGGGAAGGCATCGCCGTGAAGGCGTTCCTCCTGGCGGCGGGATTGGGCACCCGGCTGCGCCCGCTCACCGAGCTCATGCCGAAATGCCTGCTCCCCGTCGACGGGCGGTCGCTGATCGACATCTGGTTGGACGCCCTTGACCGCGCCGGGATCGACGAGGTGCTGGTCAACCTGCACCATCTCCCGGAACTGGTCGACCACCACCTGGCGGCCCGTACCAGCCGTGGTGTGGGGCCTGAGGTACGCACCGTCTTCGAGCCGGAACTGCTCGGCAGTGCGGGCACACTGCGGGCCAACCGGGAATGGGTTGAGGGCGAGGAGTTCTTCCTCGCCCTCAACGCCGACAACCTGACCGACTTCGACCTTCGGACACTCATGGCGGCGCACCGCGGGCAGGGCGTCCTGGCCACCCTCGCCCTGTTCAAGTCGCCCGTTCCCTCCGCTTGCGGCATCGTCGAACTCGGACCCGACGGGCTGGTTGCCGGATTCGTCGAGAAGCCGCCGGCGCCGGTCGGTGACCTGGCCAACGCGGGCATGTATGCCTTCGACCCGAGCGCGCTCGACCTGCTGGACGGCGTCGGCGGTGCCGCGTCGGTGGACATCGGCTACCACTTCCTGCCGTTGCTGGTCGGCCGGGCCGGGGGCGTCCTGGTGGAGGGCTACTTCCGCGACATCGGCACCGGTGAGGCGTACGAACTGGCGCAAACCGAATGGCGGACCAGAACCAGCCGGGCGGCAACAGTAGGAGCGACATGATCATCACCCAGACCCCGTTGCGGATCGGCCTCGTCGGCGGGGGAACCGACCTCCCCGACTACTACCGGGAACACGGCGGCCGGGTCCTCAACTGCGCCATCGACAAGTACGTGTACGTCATCGTCAAGCAGCGCTTCGACGACGAAATCTACGTCAACTACTCGAAGAAGGAGATCGTGTCCCGGGTCGAGGACCTGGAACACGAGCTGGTGCGTGAGGCGATGCACATGGCCGGGGTGCGCACCGGGGTGGAGATCACGACCCTGGCCGACATCCCGTCGGCCGGGTCGGGCCTCGGTTCGTCGTCGTCGGTGACCGTCGGGCTGCTGCACGCCCTGTTCGCATACCAGGGCCGCCAGGTGTCGGGCGAGGAACTGGCCGAACGGGCCTGCACCATCGAGATCGACCGTTGCGGCAAACCCATCGGCAAGCAGGACCAGTACATCGCCGCCTTGGGCGGGATCCGCGACATCCGCTTCGGCCCGGGCGACCGCGTGGTCGCCGACGAGGTCCGCCTGCCCGCCGCCCAGCGCCGGGCGCTGCAGCAACAGATTCTGCTCTTCTACACCGGGATCACCCGCAGCGCCAACACCATCCTGGCCGAGCAAACAGCCAACGTCAGCAAGGTCCTGCCCGCCTTGCACCAGCTCCGGGAGCTGGCCGGCGAAGCCGTCGACGGGCTGGTTCGGGGCGACATCGAAGCCGTGGGCAAGGCCGTCCGGCTCAGCTGGGAAGCCAAGCGTGGCCTGGCGACGGGCGTGTCCAGTCCCCAGATCGACGAAGCCATCGAGGCGGCGCTGCGCGCCGGGGCGTCGGGCGCCAAGGTGACCGGCGCCGGCGGCGGCGGGTTCCTCTTCGTTACTTGTCCTGTCACCCACCAGCAGGACGTGCGCGACGCGCTCTCCTCGATGCCCGAACTACCGGTGAAGATCGACTCGCTGGGCTCCCGGGTCGTGCTGAACGTGCACCGCGACATCTGGGGCTGACGTTCTCATACTGTCCATTGGAGTCCGGCGTCGCCGGATCCGTTCGCCCGCCAGGAATGTCGGGTCATGCCATGATCGCGACCGTCGCCAAGGCCCTTGAAGAGTCAGGTAGTCGACGTCGTGTTTATCCCGCAGACCTGGCTGTCATAGGCATCGATACGGTCGGTCGCGGCGATGAAGTTGGGATCGGTGAGTGACGACAACGCGTTGGGATCGACCTTCGTGACGTCATAGTTCACCGCCTTCAACGAAGTCTCGAGTTGCTTGAGACCATTCACCACCGTGTCCGCATCGGTCTTGATCGCGGCGGGGACAACGGCGAGGAACTGAGCGGCAAACGTGTCGAACTGCTGAAACAGCGCCTTCATCTTCGCGGCGTCGCTGAGGTCAGCGGTGGCCGCACTGGGCAGTTGCCGGGCCAGTTCGCAGTACTTGGAGCTCTTCGAGCCGGTGAACGACGGCGTCGTCGTCGAGCCCCCCGCCACCGTCGTGGTCGGGCTGGCGGCAGTCGTCGTCGCCGTCGACGACGATCCCTTCCCGCCGCAGCCCGCCAGCACGAGCGCGCTCAGCACCGCCACGCCACCGAACCTCTTCCACCACCGCAGTCGACCCATGTGCCACCTCCGAACCGGCGAACCGCGGTGAGGATAGCGTCCGGGGATGCGCGTCACCCTTTGGCTCGACGGCCGGCATCCCTGGCCTGACCTGCTCGAGCTGGCCTGCCGGGCGGAGATCGGCGGCTGGGACGCTCTGCGCATCGGCGACCCGCCTCACGGGACAGGTCGGGCCCTGGAGTGCTGGACCGCCATCGGGGCCCTGGCCGAGCAAGTGCCCCGGGTCCGCCTGGATGCGGTGGTGCGGGATGAAGCCGGTCGCGGTCGCCACCCCGCCGTCGTGGCCAAGCTGGCCAGCACGGTGGACCAGTTGAGTGGCGGCCGCCTCCTGCTTGGGTTGGCGCCCGCTGCCGGGCCCGAGGATGGGCCCAGGCTGTCCGAGGCGATCGACGTGGTGAGGAGCCTCACCAGCAACGACCGCACCACCTTTCGCGGCACCTTCTACCAACTGCAGGATGCCCCCCTCGACCCCAAACCGATCCAACAACCGTTCCCGATCCTGCTCGTCGGCGGCAGCGCCGCCCTGGCCGCGGCCGAGGCGGATCACTGGACGATCACGGGCACCCCTGAAGAGATCGATGCTGAACTCGACGCACTCGAAGCGTCGTGCCGTCAGGCCGGTCGGGATCGCGGCACCATCACCGTGTCCGCGCTGGGCGACGAGCGACCACGGCAATCCGGCCTGGACGAGTGGGTGGTCCCCCAGTCAGCCCTGGGCGACGACCGGTCAGCGTGGCCAGGAGCCGTAGCCCGGATCCATTCGTTGGCCGAGCGACGTCTGAATTAATCACCGGCACGGGAGCACCGCCCAGCCGCCCAGCCGCCCAGCCGCCCAGCGGGCCGCGGGCCGCGGGGCCGGCGGAGCGCGGCGACCGTCCCGGCAGGTCAACCGACCTTGGGAGTGGCGCGGGCCAGGATCGCCCCGATGTCGAGTCGGGTCGGGAGCGTTCCGAACGCCCTCCCCCAGTCGCCGCCCAAACGCGACGCGCAGAAGGCGTCCGCGACCGCAGGGTGGCCGTAGCGGACGAGGAGCGCCCCTTGCAGGACCAGCGCCATGGTTTCGACGATCCTGCGGGCCCGCGCCTCGAGATCGTCGGGGCGGCCGAGTTGACGGCGCAGGTCGTCGACGGCGGCGTCGAGGCGACGGTCCGCGCCC
>JAUTXN010000231.1 GCA_030838045.1 Acidimicrobiaceae bacterium | reverse complement strand
GGTCAGGCGGCTGGCCCCGGGCCAGGTGGCGGCTCGGCGTTGCCCACCGGCGCCGTTGCCGACTCCGGGGGCGGTTGGTACGGTCGCCCGCAGTGATGCTCGCGCCCGGGATGTCAGGCGTCTCGGGGCCGGTTCAGGCCGGGTCGGTGTCCCCGTCCACATCCAACGGGCCGCCTACCTCGTCGTCGGATGGCGGTGGCGGCCCGAGGGGCTTGAACGACCGGCCGGATCGTGCCCAGCGCGTGACCGTGGTCGGCGACATGGCCAAGAAACGGTCGGGGGTCACGTCGCCGCCCGAACCTGTCTTGCCCTGCTGGCTGTCAGGCACGTTTAGCATCTTAGGCCCGTTGCTTTACCTCGCGTTGTGAATCCCTCGTTTCGGGGACAGTCGCGTCGAGGTGCGCTGGGGTCGGCTCCGAGCGGCTCGGGCGGGGAAGGCGGGGGGGCGGGTGCAGGGGCGGGCCTGCGCCGGCCGGTCGTCAGCAGCTTGCGCTACATCGTGCTGGGCGCGGCGCTCCTGGCGCTGAACGCCCTGGACGTCGGGACCGAGCTCGAGCAGACGATCCTCTACCTCGCACTGGCGCTGTCGGTTCCCGTGGTCATCCTTGTCGCAATACGGAGGCACCAGCCTGAGGCCAGAGGGCCTTGGGGGCTGATCGCGCTCTCGTTATTTCTGTGGGCGGTGGGGGAGTGCATCTGGTATTTCGAACATTCGGCACTCAATGTCCGAGATCCATTCGGCTATTCCGACGCCTTCTATCTGGGCTCCGGCGTGGTGTTGTTCCTTGCCCTTCGAGTGCTTGCAAAGGCGAAAAAGGGTGATCGCAGGATCGAGCCTTTGTTCGATGCCGTGATCGTTGCGGGCGCCGGAGCGATCTTGCTCTGGTACTTCTCGGTCAGCCACACCGTGAGCCGCGGCGGTCCCTTGACCATGGTGCGGGTCCTGGTGGTCGTCTATCCGGTCATCGATCTGGTCCTTTTGACCATGGTCGTGCACCTGACCTTCTTGCGCAGCGACCACACCTGGTCGGGCCGGCTGCTGTCGCTCGGGACTCTGGCACTCCTGTCTTCCGACCTCAGCTACGCGGTCGCCCGCCAGCACGGCGGGAGGGAACCGCATTTGGTGAGCGTCGGGTGGGTGGTGTGGTTCGCTTGTTTCGGCGCCGCGGCCCTCCATCCGTCGATGGTCCGGGTGAGCGACCCGCCGGCGCGGCCCGGGCGCCCCCACCGGGCCGTGCATACCGCCATCATCGGTCTGGCCGTGTTGCTCGGGCCATGCCTGGCCTTGGCCGGCGAGATCCACGAGCGGGACCAACGGCTGATCGGGCTGGAACTGCTCACGCTCGTCATCGTGACGGTCGTGCTCATTCAGGTAGGGGCGATCAGCGCCGACCGCGAGCGTCACCGCGAGCGAAGCCGCAGCGAAGTCCGCTTCCGGTCGCTGGTGCAACATGCCACCGATGCCATATGCATCCTGGACCGCTCCGATCACTTGATCTATGCCAGCCCGGCCCTGGCCGGGATCATCGAGCAGTCGGACTCGGGCCTCGACGGGTCCGGCAGCCCGGGCGTACTGGTCGAGGAACTGGTGATCGAGGAGGACCGTCCGTGCCTCCGGTCACTACTGAAGGGCGCCCGCCGGGCCAGCGCATTGCCTCCGGCACGAGCCGAGCTGCGGCTGGCACTTCCCGGCGGTCGCCACACCATGACGGAGGTGACGGCGGTCGACCACGGGGGCGAGGACGGCCTCGACGGAATCGTTCTCAATGTTCGCGACATCAAGTATCGGCTCGAGGCCCGCCGGGAGGTGCAACGGTCGGAGGAGCAGCTCCGGGCGGCGGCGGGCCATCTGCCGATCGTCCTGCTGGCCTGCGATGCCGACGGAACCTGCACCCTTTCCGAGGGATTGGCCCTGAGCCACCTGGACCTCCGGCCAGGCGAGTTGGTGGGACGGCCCTTGGGAAGTGGCCCGCCGTCGTGCCAGCCGATGGTGGACGCCTTGACGCCCCTACTGAGCGGCGCGGTCGATTCCGTTTCGGCCGACGTGGTGCTCGAGGGGCGCACATTCCAGCTGAACGCCTCCTCGGTCGGCTTCGCCGGTGGTCCGAGCGGTCTGCTGGCGATTGCGACCGACGTGACCGACCGGGTGCTGGGCGAACAACGCGCCCGCGCCATGGCCCGTCGACAACGAGCCAGCGCCGAGCTCTGGGCCACGATCCTGCACAGCACCTTCGACACCGATCGACTGATCGACGAGGTGATGACCAAGACGTCGTCGGCCCTGGGCGCGACGTGCGCCATCGTCATCGCCCGCCCCGACGGCGAACTTTGGACCAGGGTGGTAGGGGAGTGGTCGCGCCCGTTCGAGGAAGCGACCCGCGTCGTCCTGCACGCCGGTACGGTGCCTGCCATCCCCTGCGTCTTGACGCCCGAGGGGCTCCGAGCGTTGGAGGACGCCGAGGCCTGCCGCTCGGTCGCCTTTCCGATTCGCACCCAGGGCACCTCGGTGGGCCTGCTGGTGGCGCTGCGGGGCCAGGCCCAGGCACCGTTCGATTCCGACGACTACGCCTTCCTCGTCAACATCAGCGAGCGCACCGCGCTGGCACTGGACAACGCCCGGCTCCTCGGCGAGGCGCAGCGGGAGCTGGCGGAACGGCGCCACAGTGAGCAGATCCTGCGGGCCAGTGAGCAGCGGTGGCGGGCGTTCGGTACCGAGGCGTCGCACCAACTGCGAACGCCGTTGACCGGGCTGCGGCTGCGCATCGAGAACGAGCTGGTGGCGCTGGACTACTGCGAGCCAACCGCCCAGGACCGGCGGACCGTGCTGGTCGAGTTGCTCAGTGGTGTCGAGAGCCTCGAGGTGACCGTCAAGGACTTCTTGTTGCTCGTTCCCAGCCGGCTCCAGTCGGCCGAGCCGCTCGACGTGGCGACACTGGTCGAGGAAGCGGCCGCCACCTGGCAGCCGAGGATCGAGGAGGCGGGACGGGTGCTCACCGTCCGAGTCGAACGGGACCTGCCCTTGGCCCTCATCTCGGCGGCCGCAGTCCGACAGGTGCTCGGGGTGCTGCTCGAAAATGCGTTGCAGCACGGCGGCGGAGGGGTGACGCTGACAGCGAGGGAGATGGGCGGCGGGGTGGTGATGGAGGTGAGCGACGAGGGCCCGGGTTTCTCGCCCGGTCGAACCGCCGCCCGCGATCGGGCCAGCCACAACATCGGCTTGCGCCTGGCGCGCTCGCTCGCCGATGCCGAGGGGGCTCGGGTACAGGTCTCGAAGCCGGGTCCGATGCCCACGGTCATGTTCTCCGTGCCCGGATGGGCGACCGACATCGAGGCCGTTTCCAGCCACGAGATGGCTCCGCCGCCTTAGGCGGTTCTACGAGTGGTCTTGGCCCGAGGACGCGGACCGTCCGTCACTTGATTCGGCGGGGTCCAACCGGTATCCGGTTCCCCGGATGGTGACGATGCGCGCCGACGCGCCGCCGTCGAGCATCTTGCGGCGCAAGGTCCCGATGTGCACGTCGAGCGTCTTGGTGGTCGAGTCGGACTTGGAACCCCAGACCTCCTCGGTGATCCGGGTCCGGGTCAGGGCTCGGCCGTGGTGGAGCATGAGGAACGACAGCAGGTCGAATTCCTTGGGGCGCAGCGCCATTTCCCCCCGCTCGGCGACCAGCGCCCGGCGCGCCGCCAGGTTGACCTCGACATTTCCGACCTCCATCACCTCCGACTCCGAGGGCCGAACGGGCCGCCGGAGGTGAGCCCGGACCCGAGCCAGCAACTCGGCCAGCCGGAATGGCTTCACGACGTAATCGTCGGCGCCGGCGTCGAGCCCGATGACGACATCGATCTCCTCGGACCGGGCGGTGAGGATGATGATCGGGAGCACGTCGGACTGGGCGCGAAGCCGGCGGCAGACCTGGAGGCCGTCGACATCAGGCAGCTTCAGATCCAGGAGAATCAGGTCGGGGGTCGCCAAGACAGCCGATCGGATCGCCGGTTCTCCTTCGGCAACCCATTCCACCTCGTAGCCCTCCCGCGTCAATGCCTGCTGGAGCATCTCGCCGATGTGGGCGTCGTCTTCAACGAGCAGGATGCGGTTGGACATGTTCGAGGGGCACGGCGGCACAAGCGCGGGGCGCGCTGCGCGTTCGCTGGGTCTACTCGGCGTTTCGGTTCCCAGCATGGGAAGCGAGGACGAGTGTAGCCGCCAGACGGGCTCATGGGGCGACAAGATGGACAGAGCACGCGACCCGGATAAGTGTGTTGAAGCAGGCGCCTCCAGACAATGTTTGGCACAGTGCCTGACCTGTCTGACCGAGTTGTCTGTTCAGGGAACTAAGGCTAAACCGGTTGTCTCAGTGCAACGATATTCCGTAAATACCCTGGTTTTCGATGCTTGTGATCGATCCTTAAAGTGCGATAACTTGACAGCGGTTGGCGGCGACGGACAACGAAAGGGGCGGAATGGGCGACTGGGTCGTCGTCCTCGAGTTCAGCGCTTTCCGCGGGGAACGCCCCTTCGAACTGGGTGTGGTTCAGGCGTTGGTGGAACGGCTCCGTGAGTGGCATCCCTCGGGGCTCTACAACCCCGACCGCTACGCCGTCCAGTTGCACATTCCTGCCGCCACGGCCGATGACGCGTTGAAAATCGCCGCTTCGTACCATGAGCACGCCGTCCACGCCGTAGGCGCCACGGCCGCATTCACCCGGGCCGAGGTGCTGACACTCGGGGAGTTCGAGGAGAGCTGGCATGAGGCGGCGGCCACGGGCGCCACCCTGCCCGCCGGGGCTGCTCAAGCTCTCATTTCGATCGAGGTCTACGAAGCGACGCGGTCGTTACTCAGCGCATCCACACCTGCCGAAGTGACTGATGTACTCGTCAGGTTCGTGCTCGCGGTGGGCGGCCGGGTCAATGTCGGCCAGCGGCGCAACGTTCCGGGAATGGTGTCAGTCGATCTCTCGACGTCACCGGGCGAGCAGTTGCATGCCATGGCGGAGAGCTTCAGCGTCGCCGGACTGATTATCGAACGGTGGTTGCCGCCCCTGATCGACGATGCCAAGCGGACCCTGGTGCTGCTCGGGCGTCCCCGGTAGCCGCGAGCGCGGGAGCGCGCCACCGCGACCCTGGAGTTTGTCCGCCTGGCCTTGTCTCGCCTGGAGTCGTCCGCCTCGGTGACCTCACCGCGACCGTCGCCCCGCGCGTCTCGGCCCCGACGCCGAGACGCATCAAATTGAGGTGCTAGTCCCCGAGAGCCGCGCCCCGCTCGGACATCTGCCGGACCGCGGCGTCGACATCCTCGCGACGGAAGCGGCGGTGGCCACCCAAAGTCACGATGCAGGGGATCCGCCCGTCATTGGCCCAGCGGTTGATCGTCTTCGGAGACACATGGAGATACCGAGCGGCCTCGCCCGGTGTCACATAGTCGTCTCCTGCTGGGACCGTCTCTTGAGCCATATCGCTCATCTGGTCGCCTGTCGCCTTTCCCTGGTCCTGGAACCAGACACATTGCTCTGTACGGGCAATCCTGCTAGTTCGCCCTGATGGTAGCCAATCCCAGACCCAGCCGCCAGTGATGGTCGGACTTGTACGTATCGACACCTCCCTTGCGCGTTGGGGCTTCCGGCACTTCGGCGGGCTACCCGAATATTTCGGACATATAGGTCAGTAGTGGCCGGTCTACCGTTGTTGCCGGTAGGGCACCGGCCTGCCCGGTGCGGAGGGAGGGGTGCTGAGCGATGTTGTCCGATTTTAGCAAGTTGACTGGTCTAGCCGATCCGCCTACCATGCGCCCAACCGTGCGATTGTCGCACCCGGGCTGAGGAGATCCGCTGGACGCATTTCCATCCTCGATGGGAGAGCCGAACCAACTCCCGCCGGCTGCGCGCACCCGTCCGACCAGCGTCAGGAACGCCAGGCGGCTTCGCTTGCTGGCGCCGCCAGCACCCGAGGTAGTCGAGGCGTCGCCGCCCGGCGTCTCCTCGCCGAGCGCACCGCTGCCCGCACCGCCGAGCGCACCGCCGAGCGCACTGCTGCCCACGGTGAGCACCCCCACGGCGCCCCCGGTGGCGGGCGACCTCCTCGGGGAACTCGAAGAGCTCGACGAGATCGACCCCGGATCGCTCCTTTTCCCGAAACCGCAGGCCTTCTGGGTCCGG
>JAUTXN010000159.1 GCA_030838045.1 Acidimicrobiaceae bacterium | reverse complement strand
CAAGCCAGGCAGACCACATGGAAGGTGATCAACCGGCCGACCCACACCCGAGCGCCGGGCGGCAGCTTCGGCGGCCGAATCGGACTCGCCCCGTTGGAGGAACGGGTCGAGACATCGGGCCCGGCGTGGGGCCGCTCGGCGACCGCGATCGTGCTGCTGGCCGGCGGCGAGGCGGACGCAGACGCTCCGGGAACCGGGGCCGCATCGCCGGGTGCAGACGCTCGGACGACCGGGGCGGGGGAGCCAGGCAACGGCGAAGCGGACGCCGACGCTCCGGTGGCGGCTGAGGCGTCCGGGGCATTGGCGGGCGGGGGCGGCGGAACGGAGATGGCGGCGCGGGCGTCGGGGGTTCCCCGTTTGACCGGTCGAGTGGGGCGGGGGACGGCCGATCGCCAACCGGCGAGCGCCGAGCCGAAACCGGGGGGTGCGGTCCCCTGCGGAGTCTCGACTGAATCGTCCTCGACGGCCTGAGGCAGCGTGGTGACGCGGCCCGTGACCAGCACGTCACCTCGAGGGAGGGTTACCACCTTGGGCCGCCGCCCGGTCGGCCGGACGGCGACGGGATCGGGAGGGGCAGTCGGGGCGCTCGGCGCGACCGGGGCGGCCCCTTTTCCCAGATCAGGCGGTTCATCGACCGGCGCCGCCCCAACCGGCGGGGTCCGGCGCTCGCTGCGCAGGCGTTCCACGATGAGGCCGCCGCCGTGGAGGGCGCCCCAGGCGACGAACGTCCAGGCGGCGCCGTGCCACAGGCCGCCCAGCAGCATGGTGATCATGATGTTGACGTAGGTCCGGACCCGGCCCCGGCGGCTGCCGCCGAGGGGGATGTAGAGGTAGTCCCGCAGCCAGCGGGAGAGGGTCATGTGCCAACGGCGCCAGAAGTCCTGGAGGGTGGCGGCGGAGTACGGGGCGTTGAAGTTCTGGGGGAAGCGGATGCCGAGGAGGAGGGCCAGGCCGATGGCGATGTCGGTGTAACCGCTGAAGTCGGCGTAGATCTGGATGGCGTAGGCGTACACGCCGAAGAGGGCCTCGACGCCGGCGTGTTGGCGGGGGAAGCCGAACAAGGGGTCGGCGGCGTGGGTGGCCAGGTAGCTGGCGATGACGACCTTTTTGAACAGGCCGAGCGAGATCAGCCAGAACGCCTTGCCCACGTCGACGTGGCGGGGGTCGATGCGCTCCTTGATCTGGGGCAGGAACTCCGTCGCCCGCACGATCGGGCCCGCCACCAGGTGGGGGAAGAAGGACAGGTAGACGCCGAACTCGAGCAGCGAGACCGGCTTGATCTTGCGCCGCGACGTATCGATCACGTAGCTGAGCGCCTGGAAGGTGAAAAACGAGATCCCGATGGGCAGGAGCACTTCGGGCAGTGGGAGGTGGGCGTGGATCCCGAGGAAGCGCAGCGAACTCTGGCTGGTCAACGACAGGAACCCGATGTACTTGAACCAGGCGAGGACCACCAGGTTGGTGGTGACGGCCACGATGGTCCAGGTCTTGCGGGCCTGGCCGGTGGCGCGGTCGATGCGGCGGGCGAAGTAGTGGTTGACGACCGTCGAGCCGGCCAGGAGGGGGACGAAGCGCCAGTCGGCGGCGCCGTAGAAGAACCAGCTGGCGGCGACCATGAACAGGCGCCAGCGGACGCGATTGGGCATCAGCAGCCAGCTGACCGGCAACACGACAGCGAAGAAGGCAGCGAAGGAGAGTGTGGGGAAGAGCATCAGGTTGCGCCGGCTGCGCCGGTTGCGTCACCGGCGGTGGTCGAACTGGGGCGTCGGGACACGCGGTCGTCGGCCGTGTGTTCTGACCCCCCAGCAGGCTGGAGGGTTGCAGTTCCTGGACGAAGCTGAGGGAACGGTTCCAATTACTCCAGCAGGCGAACCGAATCACCACGATCGAATCCGCCGTGAGCAGGCTACTCCCTGGTCCAGGCGCTGACTGGGCATTGCGCCGGGCGCGGCGGTGCCGGCTGGCCTGCCCAGCCAGCCGGCACCGCACAAGCTGCCCCCGCTAGTGACTGATGATGTTGCCGGCGATGGTGGTGACGTCGCCGGGGTAGGGGCCGGGCCCGGAGTTGCCCGAGACCACGAGGGCGCCCACGGTGTTGCCGATGGCTTCGAGTCCGTGAGTGTTGTTGCGCAGGAGCAGGGTGCCCGAGATGGTGTTCACGGCGCAGTTGGCGTCACCGGGGTCACCCACGATGACGAGGCCCTGGGCGTTGACGATGTCGACCGATCCGCCCACCACGTGACTCCCGCAGATCTCGATGGCATCGGCCTTGTTGGTGGCGTTGATCGACCCGTGGACCGCAGAGTTGACGACCGCCAGCGACGTCGCCTTCGGAACCGTGATCGAGCCGCCCACGGTGGCGTTCACCACGCAGGTGCTGTCACCGGAGGCGATGAGTGCGGACGGGTAGTTGCCCGTGATGGTGACCGTGCACGTGACCAGGTAGGTGAGCGTGCCGGTCGACGGGAGGAAGTTTCCGTCCCCCTGGTAGGCGGCGGCGATCAGGTGGCTGCCGGGGCTCAGAGCCGAGGTGGTGACAGTCGCGTGCTCGGAGGCGTTGAGGTTGACTGTCTGTACCGCTGTGCCGTCCACCGAGAAGATGACGGGTCCGGTGGGGTTGCCCGCTCCCGGAGGCGGCACCGATACGGTGGCGGTGAACGTGACCGGGTGGCCGAAGCCGACCGAGCCGGGCGGGCTGGCGGTGAGCGTGGTCAAGGTGGGCGCCTTGTTGACGACCTGGTTGAGCACGCCCGACGTGCTCCCGAGGAAGTTGGCGTCACCTGCGTAGGTCGCCGTGATCGGGTGCGTGGCCACGCTGAGGGCCGCCGTGGTGATGGCGAACTGCCCTGCGGTGAGCGAGCCCGAGCCGATTGGTGTCGCACCGTCGAAGAACTGGACTGTGCCCGTCGGGGTGCCCGCCCCCGGGGCGTTGACGGAAACGGTGGCCGTGAGGGTGACCGGCTGGCCGAACACGCTCGGGTTGTGGTCGGAGGTGACTGCCGTCGTGGTCTGGGCCTTGGCGATGGTCGTGGCCGCGCACGCCGGGCCGCCGGTGAGAGTCGTGTTGATCTGGAGCTGGTCGGCGTAGCCGACGCCGGCGCAGTTGCTGATCGCCTGCGGGTTCGATTTCGCCTGGAAGGTGAGGGTGATCGAGTCGTGCACGGCGATCGTCGCAAGGTTCCAGGTCAAGGGGGAGGTGGACGTCGGCCCCGGGCTGGCTGAGCCGGCGACGTAGCTGACCCCCGCGGGCAGGGTGTCGGTGACGGTCGTCAGTGTCGAGGCATCGGTGTTGCTCGGGTTGGCGACGGTGATGCTGTAGTTGATCGGCTCGCCGGTGACCACGTTGGTCGGCGCCGACTTGTTGATCGACAGCGTGGGCGAGACGATGCCGTTCCGGGCGGCGTTCAGGTCCGTGGCGCAGCCGTGGACGGCGTTGCTCCATTCCATCTGGACCTCATAGGGATTCCCGTTCAGATACACGTCCGCTCCGGGGGCGAGGGTGTTGGTGGGCCCGTCGCTGCGGTTGCACAGGTCGCCGATCTCCTGTTGGCCGGTCGCCACCGACGACAGCCAGTTGTCGATCTTCGGGTCGGTGACCGCCTCGATGAACTCGTGTGACGCCGTGCTTGTCTCGGCGTCCGCCGTGGCGTCACCGTTGGGGGCCAGACCGTTGCTGCAGCCGCCCATCCCGTCGCTGCCCATGAACGCGTAGACGGTCGGGCTTCCGCCGAAGAAGAAGTGGTAGGCGCAGTAGGCGTTGGTGTGGCCGGTCTTGAAGAAGTTGCAGTCCGCGGTCGACGACTGGCACTCGAAGACATTGAGTCCCGTGTACACCAGGTAGATGTGGTTGATGTCGCTGGTCCACCCATTGGTCGTCGCGGCGTTGGTGGCTTCGTTCTGGATGTCGACGTCGAGCAGCGGGTCGGCCTGCGTGCCCGCGTGGGGGTAGGCGGCGGTGTCGACCCAGGAGCCGCCGAATGTCACCGCGTTGGCCGGGGTTCCGTTGCTCCCGGAGTACTGGGTGACGATGTTGTAGAAGTCGTTTCCGCCCACGTCCTGCGCGAAACGGTTGAGGAGATTCTCGTACCGGGTATCACTGGTCGCCAGGTTGTCGCTCTCGTAGTGCTGGCCGGCGGGGAGCCAGAAGACGTTGTAGATGACCGGGTTGGTCATGACCGGGCCGCTGCCCTGGACCAGGTCACTGGCGGGGTTGGCCGCTGGGCTCTGCTGATTGCTGGTCCCCGATGTCGCCGTCGCGGCTGGTGCGTTGGGTGCGTTGGTGGGTGCCTTGGGCGAGTTGGGTGCTGTGTTGGTGGGTGCGGTGGTGGGTGCCTTGGGCGAGTTGAGCGCCGCCGAGCCGGCGCGGAGGGCCATGCCGGTCGTGCCCGGCGCCCGGTTATGGGAGGAGTCGGCGCCTGCGGCCGGCGCGGCCAGTGGGCTCGGACTCGCCGCGGTGCTCGGGGCGGGGGCTGCAGCCGCCACCGCCGCCAGGGCAGGGAAGAACGAACCGACGACCATTGTCGAAGCCGCCAGAGCTACGCCCGCGAAGGAACGCGATACGATGCACCTAAACCGCATGATTACCCCTTACAACGATTGGAACAGAGTGTGGAGATGTGAAAGCCTCTCCCCCCGCCGTTGTAAAGGTTGGGTCGTTGCACTGTCAAGCAAATGGAGGAAGGAACATCTCTTCGAATGTGTTTTGAATCTGTCGCGCCACCGGTGCCGGAACCTGCCTGATACCGTCGACCACAGAGTGAGGTGCAGCGTGAGCACAACGCGCAATGTCATCCGACGGCTTTCGATCCTGGCGCCGACCGTCGTCCTACCCGCGGTCATGCTGGCTGGCTGCGGGTCGGCCAAATCGGCGAAATCTGCCCCGACGACGACCGTTGCGACGACGGTGACGACCGTGACGACCGTGACGACGACCGTTGCGACCACGCCCTCGAGCACCACGACGCCGGCCAGCCCCACCACCACTGCGGCGACTCGGTCACCAAGCACGACGGCCGCGACGAGACCAGCGGCCAGCGGCACCATTCAACTCACGGACAAGGACGACGGAACGACGACTGTCGTGACCAAGGCCACCACCATCGTCGTGGTCCTCACCAGCACCTACTGGGGATTTCCGAACCCACCCAACGCTGCGGTCCTCCAACAGGTCGGTGCTGTGACCGTCGTGCCCTCGCCGCTCGGGAGCTGTGTCCCCGGTGGCGGATGTGGCACCGCCTCGGCGACCTACAAAGCTGTGGGGACCGGTCAGGCCAAGATCACCGCCTCGCGGACCACCTGCGGCGAAGGCCTGCTGTGCACCGGCACCAGGGGCATGTACTCGGTCACGGTGTCCGTCGTCGGCTGAGCCGCCGGCTTGTGACAATGGCGCGCTCGATGTCGCTTTTGATCGACCCCTGACGCCAGATAACGGGCGCTCGGTACAGTGGATCACCGGGAGTGCGATTCGCCAAAAAGGCGAGCAAGGCGGTCCGAACGTGTCGGCTGACGCCGCGAACTTGGTCGGAGTCATCGGGCGGGTGACAGTACCGATCCCATCCGACGGGCCAGGTGAGGTGCTGTTGCCCGTGCGCGGTGGCACCGAAGCGTTCGCGGCGTGGTCGGACGAGCCGATCGAAAAGCACGCTCGAGTGCTCGTCGTCGAGACGACTTCGGCTCGCTCGGTAATCGTCACTCCCTTTCCGTAACCCGACCCAAGGGGGTCCTCCCGATGTTTTTCTGGCATGTTCCTGCTCCCAATGAAGCGCTGCTGATCTCCGGGTCGAAGCGCCAGGTCCAAGAGACGCAATTCCGGATCGTCACCGGGCACGGCACCTTCGTCTTGCCCATCAAACAGAAGGCGCGGATCCTGTCGCTCGCGCTGCGGGAGGCGGAGATCGTCGAGGAGTGCATCACGATCCAGGGCATCCGGCTGAACGTACGGGCGGTCGCAGTGTTCAAGGTGGGCGACGACCCGATGTCGATCGCCAATGCCGCCCGGCGTTTCCTGGCCGAGCAGAACCGGGTCGAGGAGCTGGTCGGGCGGGTGTTCGCCGGTCACCTGCGGTCCATCATCGGCGGCCTGACGGTGGAGCAGATCATCCGCGAGCGCGACCGGGTCGCCCAGGAGATCAAGGACGGCAGCCACAGCGAGATGGAGAAGCTCGGCATCGTGGTCGACGCCCTCCAGATCCAAGAGATAGAGGACAACACCAACTACATCAACAACCTGGCCGCGCCCCACGCGGCCGCAGTCGCCAGCCAGGCCCGAATCGCCCAGGCGAAGGCGGACCAGGAGGCGACTCAGCGCGAGCAAGAGGCCATGGCGCTGAAAGCCGAGTACGAACGGGACGTGGCCATCAAAACGGCCGGGTTCGCAGCCGAGACCGAGCAGGCCCGGGCCGCCGCGGCCCAGGCGGGCCCGCTGGCCGCGGCCCAGGCGTCCCAGGCGGTGATCGCGGAGCAGACCAAGCTGGCCGAGCGCCAGGCTGAACTGGCGGCCCAACGCCTCGAGGCGGATGTGCGCCGGCCGGCGGATGCCGAGGCGTACCGGCAGCGGACCATTGCCGAGGCGTCGCGCGACCAGGCCAAGTTTGCCGCCGACGGCGCGGCGTATGCCGAGCGGACCACGGCGGAAGCGCAGGCCGCGGCCAACACGGCCCGGGCGGAATCGCTGCGTCAGGGCAACCAGGAACTGATCGCGGCCAACCGGATCATCGAGTCACTCCCGGCGTTGGTGGAGGCGGCGGCCCGGGGTTTGTCCGGGTCCAACCTCACCATCCTGAATGGCACCGAGGGTGTCAACGAGGTACTGGTCGGCCTGGTTGGCCAGGGGATGTCGATCCTCGACGCCTTGAAGAAGGCCACCGGCAGCACCACGGGTGCGGCCGCCAACGGCGCGACGACGGTTCAGGCGACCAGCCGGCCCGGACCGACGACGACGGCCCCGGCGCAGAACTGAGGGACGGTGTCACCCGGGGGCCGGAGTACAAACCGTCGTGCACACGACGGTTTGTACTCCCCCCGGGCAGAGTCAGAGAGACCTCAGGGGTGGTGGGTGGGTGGAGACGATGGGACTCGAACCCACGACCCCCTGCGTGCAAGGCAGGTGCTCTAGCCACTGAGCTACGTCCCCGTGCCCGGGATGTCAATGCAGGTCAAATGCAGGTCAGGATGGTACCGCCCCCGACCACGACCCCGAGCACGTTGGCGGCGCCCCATGGCTCAGTCGGCGTGTCAGGCGCCGGTCGTGAAGGTGACCACTTGGCGGGTCCAAGCTCCGTTGCGCATCGTGTACATGGTGGCGTAGAAGGTCCTGCCGGCCGGCAGGGCGGTCGGAGTCACCGAATGCTGGCTCGCGGGAACCACCCCGCTGTTGAACACATCGATGCCGCCGTAGCTCGTGCCGATCCACAACGCATACCCCTGGGCGCCACTGACGCCCGTCCAGGAGAAGGTCCCAGTCGGGTCGACATCGGTCTGCCCGTTCGTCGGTGAGATCAATGCGGCCTCCGTCGGGATCGCCGTGATCCCGATGACCTGGTAGCCGTACCAACTGCCGTTGACTTCGGTGTAGAGGACCACCGACAGCGCACCGGCGGGCAGGGCGGCCACCTGATACGAGGACTGCGACGCCGGCAACGCACCGCTCCAGAGCAGGTCCGAGCCGCCGTAGGTCGTCCCGATGCTCAACAGATACGCCTGGGCCTGGGGGATGGTCTGCCACCGGAAGGGAACCGAGGCGTCCACGTTGGCCTGACCGTCGAGCGGGTAGGTCAATGTCGCCCGACCGGCGGCGGCGGTGAAGGTAATGGAGTGGTACCCGGCCCAGCTGCCGCTCACTTCGGTGTACAGCGTTGCGTTCAGCGTCTTCCCGGTGGGCAGGGGGGGCACCAGGTAACTGAGCTGGCTGGCGGACAGGACGCCCGAGTCGGCCAGGTCAGAACCGAGGGGGTTGGTCCCGATCGCCACTCGATACCCCTGGGCTGATCCGACCGGACCCCACGTGAAGGGCGTCGTCGTGTCCACGCCGGCCTGGCGGTCGGCGGGCGAGCTCAACGTGGCGAGCGTTGCCGGGGCGGTCACCGTCACCGCGGCGTTGGAATCGAGGCAGGCTGACATCGGGCTGAGCTGATTGTTGAAGTCGCCGGTGTACGTCGCCCGCCACTTGTACTGGCCGCCCACCGTCGGGGTGTAGGGCGCCGACCAGTAGGACCCCGTCCCGTTCACCGAGATCGTCGAGGTGAACACCGGCGTCCCGGAGCAGAACGTGTCACCGGGAGGCGTCAGATAGAACGTCGTCGTGCCCGTTGGGCTGTAGCCCGTCACCGCCGCCGACGCCCGGATCGTCCCCGCAGACGGTGCGGCGGCGGTCACCGCGACGTTGGTCATGGCCTTGCCGACGATCACTGCAGCCGTGGAGGTGGCGCACGGCGTCGGGCCGGCCGCTCCGTTGCCGGCATCGCCACTGTAGGTGGCCTCCCAACGGTAGGTACCTGCGATCGTCGTCGAGTACCGGTCCGAGTTGACCGAGGTCCCCGCCACCGCCACCGTCGAAGTGAACACCGGCGCCGACACGCACGACGGGTCGCTCGGGCCGAAAAGGCGGAACGTCAAACTGCCCGTCGGGTTGGTCGCACCGGAGAAGTTCACGTTTGCGAACACCTGGAGCCCGACGCTGGTCGCTCCCGACGCGGTAACCGTGAGCTGGGCCGCCGTCGCACTGGAACCGCCGTCGGCGCTGACCGCGCCGGCGGGCGCAGCACCGGCTCGGACCATGCCCATTCCGGCGCCGAGAACGACGGTCACCGACGTTACGGCGATCAAAATACAGAGACGTCGAAGTCCCCCCCGCGTCATACCGGTGGTGCTGGGGGGCAAATGACCATCCGATTTCGTCATCAAGTGCCCGACGGCGGGGATCATGTCGTCCTTCTCTCTTGATCGGTATGCAGAGACGCTGGTGGCTAAGCCCCCACGTCATCGGCAGGTCATGACGTGAAGTAAACCAACGGCCCAGATCCCGTCATGCCCGTGAATGGTGACGGTCGGCCCGCTGCAAATACGTCAAACATCCGAAAAGAACAATTCCGCTCGCTGCCAGTGCGAGCTCGAATATACACCCCCTTTGACACCTAAGGGCACCAATCCGTCAAATCACTCAAACGACATCAAATATTGCATCACGATGAACGCGATGGCCTGCGAGACTGCGAGTAAGCGGTGCGAAACCGTGCAGATTCGGTGCGGATCGGGACATGGTTCGGGCACCCGGCCGGGGCGATGGGCGGGCGGATTGGTTGACAGTCCTGGGGTGTAAGACCTACTGTCCGAACACTGTTGGGCGATTTGAGGAAACTGTCGAAGGTCTGAGCGCTCGGCGCACGCCATGATGGATGGGGATCCGGATAGTGGCGCGCACCTTGAACCGGGCGCGCCGGCCTGCGAGTCGGTAAAGCCGAGGTTTCACAGTGCCGAAACAATTGATGCGCCACTGGTTTCACCCGAACCCGACAATGCGACGCGAGAAGACACCGGTTGTCCATCTGAGGTTTGGGCGGTTGTTACGGAGCAGTTGAGCGACGCAATCATCGTCATCGATGGCGTCGGACATATTGTCTATTCGAACCCTGCGTCAGCCGCCGTGCTGGGGTGGGATCCGGTCGACCTCCTCGGTCGGTCCCTACTCGAAGTCATCCCGGCATGGCGGCCATTTACCGGAGAGCCCGTACAACTTCCGGGCCGACGCCCGGACGGCTCGGAAGAAATCGTCGAGATATCGGTCACGGCGTGGAGACGCGACACCGCGGCACCGGACACCGACCTGCCGGACACCGAGCTGCCGGACACCGAACTGCCGGACACCGACCTGCCGGTCGCCATCGCCGTGGTACGAAGCGTCGCCCGAGGCGGCGGCGACACCGGGGACGACCGCGAGAGCGCCCTCCTCACCCACCTTCGGCTCGAACTGGAACAGACCCGCCGCAGCCGCGAGTTCCTCCTACGCGCCAGCCGCGTCCTGGCCGAGGCGAGGGACCTCCAGGAGACCCTCGAGCGACTGGCCACCATGGCCGTCCCGATTCTCGGTGACCTGTGCCTGATCGACATGCTCGTGGAGGGCGGGAGCCTGAAACGGGTCGTCGCTCGCCACGCCTCGCCTGAGTTTCAATCCCTGGCCGACCAGCTGCGCGACCAGTTTTCCCCAGACCCCCAAGGCCACCATCCGAGCGTGCAGGTGATCCGCACCGGTACATCGATGTGGTCCTCGGACATGTCGGCCGACTTCCTCCAGCGGACCACCCGCGGCGACGACCACCTGGCGGTGGTGAACCGGCTGGGGTTCACGTCCTACATGAGCGTCCCCCTCATCGCCTCGGGGCGCGTGCTCGGGTCGGTCACGCTGGTCGCAGCCGGATCGGGGCGGCACTTCGGGGAATCCGACCTGGCCCTGGCCGAGGAACTGGCCCAACAGGTGGCGGCGGTCATCGACCGGGCCCGGGTGTACGACCGCGAGCGCGAGGTCGCCCGCACCCTCCAGGGCAGCCTGCTCCCCGACCGGCTGCCGGAACTGCCGGGCATCACCGCCGCCGCCCGCTACCTGCCGAGCACCGAGGGCGCCCGGGTCGGGGGTGACTGGTACGACGTGATTCCCGTCGCCCCGGGGTGCGTCGGGCTGGTGGTCGGCGACGTGGTCGGCCACGACCTGACGGCGGTCACGGTGATGGGTCAGCTACGCAACGCCTTGCGGGCCTACGCCCGGCTCGATCCCGATCCCGCCTCGTCGTTGCGCCAGCTGGGCGGGTTCACCGAGCAGTTCGGGTTGGAACGCAGCGCGACCGTCTTGTTCGGCGTGCTGCAGCTGCCGGCCGGCACCTTGACCCTCGCCTCGGCGGGCCATCCCCCGCAGCTCGTCGTACCGACCACCGGCGCCCCGTGGTTCGTCGACTTGGACCCGGGCCCGCTGCTCGGCGTGGCGCCGATGCACTACCCGCTGCACGAGGTGCTCCTCGGCCCGGGGGACCTGGTCGTGTTCTACACCGATGGCCTCGTCGAGGACCGCGACACGGGGGTCGGGCCGGGGATGGACTGGCTGCTCGGCGTGGCGGCCGGAGCCCCCCGAAGCGCCGACTCGGTGTGCGAGGCGTTGATGCAGGCCCGCATCGCAGGGGCGCCCCGTTGCGACGACGTGGCCGTCCTGGCCGTGCAGCGCAACTGATCGGCGGTACAGTCCGGCCGTGCCCGGCGCGGCCCGTCGCCCAGCGGTGACCGCCGCCCGCCTGCTCCTGGCGACCGGTTTGATCGTGTCCGCCGTCATGGTCTCGGCCATCGGTGGCTGGTGGGGGTGGGCCATCGGCGCCGCCCAGCTGGCACTCGGAGTCGCCATCGTGGCCTGGCCGGCGCCGCCTGCGCCCGCGGCGGCCGCGGTGCTGGTCCTCATCCCGGCGCCCGTGGCGGCGACCCGGCACTGGACCGCCCACCTGCCGGGAGGGTGCCGCTGCGCCGCCTTGGCCCATCCGCCGCCGGGACTGATGAGCCTCACGGGCGTGGCCGTGGCCCTCGACCTGGCGCTCCTGGCGCTGAGTCTGTGGCTGACGGCAACAAACTTCAAGGCGCAGGTGGGAAAATCCTCGCCGTGACGTTGACCGAACGAAACGGGGGGCCTACCCGATGACCGACCTCCAGAGCGCGTCCACACGAGCGCTGCTCATCGAAGATGACCTTTCGGTGCGCGAAGCGGTGGCTATCGCCTTCGAGGGGCTGGGCTTCTTGGTGCGGGCCGAGCCGACCGGAGAATCGATGGGCCAGATGGTCTCGGAGTTTCGGCCCGACGTGGCGATCATCGACATCCAGCTGCCGGCCGGACCGAACGGGTTCCAGCTGGCCCGCCAGGTGATCGCCCAGGCCGGCGTGCCCGTGGTGTTCCTCACGGCGGCCGACGGGTTGGACGATCGGCTGGCGGGGTTCGAGGCGGGCGGCGACGACTACGTCGTGAAGCCCTTCGCCATGGCGGAACTGCTGGCGCGGGTGCGGGCGGTGCTGCGCCGCAGCGGCCGGCTGGATTCACCGGTCATCGAGATCCGCGACCTGCTCATCGACGACAACGCCAAGCAGGCCCTTCGGGGAGGCGTGGAGCTCGACCTCACCCCGACTGAGTTCGAACTGCTGTCGGTGTTGACCCGAGCACCGAATCAGGTGTTCTCCAAGGGGCAGCTGCTGTCGCAGATCTGGGGCTTCGATTCGTACGATCCCAACCTGGTCGAGGTGCATGTGAGCGCCCTGCGCCGCAAGCTGGACGCCCACGGACCGAGGGTGGTGCACACCGTGCGCGGCCGCGGCTACGTCTTCCGCCTTTGATGTCGAGGATTTCGGAGCTCTGGCGGGCCGCCAAGCGGCTGCTGTCCGGTAGTTGGTGGGGCAGCGACGTCGCTCCCGCCCGGCAAAATCCGGGCGCGTCCCTGTTCGTACTGGCGATGCTCGTGGCCCTGTTGGGTGTCGCCGACCACATCACCGGACCGGTGCTGTCGATGGCGGCGTTCTACCTGATCCCCACTGCCATCGGAACGTTCCTCGGTGGTCGGCTGCCAGGCATCCTGCTGGCGCTGGAGAGTGGGTTGGCCACGACGATCGCGGCATTCTTCAGCGACAAGGACGACCCGTTTGTGTTCGTGTCGAACGGGGTGCTCCTGTTCACGATCCTTTCGGTGCTGGTCGTGCTGATCGCGGCGGCGCGCGCGGAGGCACTGGCCGCGGGCGACGCGGCGCGGCAACGCAAGGAGTTCCTCAGCTACGCCGCGCATCAGCTGCGCACGCCCCTGGCGGGGATCCGGGCGTCGACCGATGCCCTGCTCGTCAACGGGGCCACCAGCCAGCAGGAACGGCTGCTGGTCAACCTGTCGCGAGAGGCGGACCGGGCGGGCCGGCTGCTCTCGTCGCTGTTGCAGATGGCGCGCGTCGACCAGGGCGAGGTGGGGACGCTGCAGACGATCGACGTGGTCGACCTGTGCCAGGCGGAGCTCGATCGCAGCCGGTCGGGCAACCAGACGGTGAAGACCAGCCTGGTCGTGCGCGGCACCCGGCCGCAGCCGGTGCTGCTGTCGAGCGAGGCCACCAAGAACGCCCTGGCCAACCTGCTGGACAACGCCCGCCGCCATGCGCGCGCCGAGGTGACCGTCGAGGTCGGGGCGACGCCGGCCATGGTCGAGATCGGGGTGGCCGACGATGGCCCGGGGTTGCCCGACGGGGGTCGCGAGCGGGTGTTCGAGCGGTTCGTCAGCCTGGATGGGAAGGGCGGGAGTGGGCTCGGCCTGCCGATCGCACGGGGTCTGATCGAGGCGCAGGGGGGGCGCCTGACCTACGAGGACCGGCGCTTCATGATCCGCCTCCCCAACCGCCGCCCGGTGCCGACACCGACACCGTCGTGAGGTCGTGAGGGCTCGGCGGGCTCGGCGGGCGCCGGGGGCGGCGGGGCTACTGGGCTCAGCTTGGCGGGTTTGATGCCGCCTGGCGGTAACAAGTCCTCCAAGAGACATGAATCCATACAAGAATGTGGGGGTCAGAGTCCTTTGAGGAACTTGGCGGCGATCGGTGCCGCCACGGCCCCGCCGACACCGCCGCCCTCGATGACCACCGCGAAGGCCACGTCGTCGCGAAAGCCGATGAACCAGGCATGGGTCAGCGGCGGAGTGGCATTGCCGAACTCGGCCGTGCCCGTCTTGCCGTAGACCGTCGATCCACCGGCGACTTTGGCCGGCGTACCTGAACCCCCGGCGACGACGGCCGCCATCATGGAGCGCAGGCCGGCGGCGACGGGCTGCGGAAGGGCGACGCCTTTGGCGGTGTCGTCCGGTGCGCCGACTATCAGCCGCGGGGCATGGACGGTGCCCGCCGCGACCCCGGCCGCCACTCCAGCCATCTGCAATGGACTGGCAAGTACCCGGCCCTGCCCGATGGCGCTCGCCACTTTCTCCACCTCATCCACGGGCGCGGGTATCTGACCCCCGAACACCGGCAAACCCGGCTGGGGCGGGGTGCCGAAGCCGAACTGGCTGGCCGTGTCGATGAGGGACTTCGCCGGCAGGTTGCCGGCCAGGCTGATGAACGCGGTGTTGCAGGAGATCGCGAAGGCCCGCTGGAACGAGATGTCGGGCGCCGACTCGCCCTCGAAGTTCTTGAAGGTCCGGCCTTGGACGGTCACGGTCTTGGGGCACGTCGTCGGGCTGTCGGGGGTCAGTCCGCTGGCCAGCAGGGCGGCGCTGGTGACGACCTTGAACGTCGAACCGGGCGGATACTGGCCGTTCAGGGCCCGGTCGAACGATGTCGTGTCGGGCCGGCTGACGGCGGCGAGGACCTCGCCGGTCGATGCGCGGATGGCAACCAGGGCGGCGGGCTGCTTGAGACCGTTCAGGGCGGCTTCGGCCGCCTGCTCGGTGTGGAGGTCGATGGTGGTCTGGACCGGTGTTCCGGCCTTGCCCGTGAAGGTGAAGACGGGCCCGGCCCCGACGGTTCGGCCGTCGGCGGCGACGACCAGAATGGTGCCGCTCGGCGTGCCTGCCAGTTGCCGCTCGTACTGCGACTCGATCCCCACCTGACCGATGCTGTCGCTGGCCTCGTACGGCGCCCCCATCTGCTTCAGTTGTTCGGCGGTAATGGGCCCGACGGAGCCGACGACGTGTGCCGCCAGGTCGGGCGTGACGCTCGTCTGGCCGGTATGGCGCTGAAAACGAGTCCCCGGGACGCGGAAGATGATCGGCTTGACTTGGTCGTAGCGGGCGGCCGAGAGGTCGGCGACGGGCACGAACTGACTGGGGTGGGCCGCGGCCGACTTGAGGGCGGAGGCGATCGCGGCCGAGTCGATTCCGGCCTGGGTCAGGGCGGTCGTCACCGAGGCGGGACTGGCGATGGCGTTGCCCTGGAGCCCTACGGTGATGACGTCGGCCGGTCCGGCCAGCACGGTTCCGCCGGTGCCGAGGACGGCGGCGCGGGGAGACCAGGTACGTTGCAGGCTGAGGTGGCCGCCGGTGGGGAGGGTTGGGTAGATCGCCGCCGGCGACCACTCGACCATCCAGCGGCCGAACACCCGGGCCAGGTGGATGGTGCCGGGGTGGTCCCATGTGCCCAGGCCGGCCAGCACGATGTGGGATGTGTAGTTGGCGTCGGCGGTGCTGCCGTGGGATTTCACCGTGCCCAGCCGGTACTGCCAGCTGGTCACGCTCAGGTCGTCGAGGACGCGCTGGTGCATGGCCGCGAAGTCCGGTGGGGGGTGCTCGACGAGCGTGGCCATGGCGGCGAAGTCGCGGCGCGACCAGGCCGCCAGGTAGGAGTCGGCGACGGGTTTGGCCGGGGCGCCGCTCGAGCGCGTGAGTGTGATCACCACGAGCGCTGCGCCGACGAGGACGACCACGACGACGAGCGCCAGCACCACCGACGAGCGCGGCAGGGCGACGCGTCCGGTCGGGGAGGAATGCCGGCCGGCTCCGCTCCGCCGCGGTGGGCGGGGGGTTCGGCCGGCCTTGGCGTTGGCCTTTTGTGGCGAGGTTCGAGTGGGGGTCGGGGCGGCCCGTGTTCCGCCGGGGCTGCGGGCCCCTGGCGCGCCTGGACCCGCGGCTGTGGCGCCTGGGTCGGCGGCTGTGGCGCCTGGACCCGCGGCTGTGTCGGGGCCGGCGGCTGTGTCGGGGCCGGCGGCTGTGGGAGGGCGGCTGCGGGCGCCTGGGTCAGCGGGCCGGGGCTCGCTCGTGCCGGGAGCCGGGGGGCCGCTGGCGCTCCGTCCCGGGTTGGCGTCCCCGCCGGGTGGTTGGTCCTGCTGGCCGCCGTCGTCGGCCATTGTGTTCGAGAGTCCCTAGCCCTGGCCGGCCCGCATCGTCCCGGCCGGGAACTGACCGTTGGACCCGTTGCCCAGATGGCTGGC
>JAUTXN010000110.1 GCA_030838045.1 Acidimicrobiaceae bacterium | reverse complement strand
GGGGGACGTCTGTGCCGATTGGAGCGACTGTGCCGATTCGACGCGCTCTACGCGCTTCCAATCGGCACAAAGCGCTGAATCGGCACAGAAAATTGCCCCGCCGGGTGAGCTTTCGGACCCGCCTGGTCGCCCTCGCCGCCGCCGCGGTCGGCATCTCGGTTGCCCTGGCATCGGCCGCCTGTTACGTCGGGGTCCGCCGGACGCTGGTGCGCGAGGTCGACAACCAACTCCGCCGCCAGGCTGACCTCATCGAGACCCGACGCTTCCGCCCCGAAATCCCGAGCTTGGCGGGCATCACTGGTCCGCTGCAGCGCAGCGGGCTCAACAGCTTCATGACCTTCCAGGTGATCACGGCCAACGGGACGGTCGTGATCCCCAACACGCCCGCCCTCCCGATCACCGCCACCGACCGGGCCGTGGCCGCGGGGAAGCAGGGCGAAACCTTCCGATCTGTCGGCAGCTCCGGGAAAGCGAACCACGTCCGCGTCCTCACCGTCTCCGTCGGCGGTGGGTACGCGGTGCAACTCGCCCGTCCACTCGTGGACATCGATCGGACCTTGCGTCACTTGGCCTTGATCCTCCTTCTGGTGGCCGCGACCGGCGTCGCGTTTTCTCTCGTCCTCGGCTACTTGATCGGCAAGACCAGCCTGAGGCCGGTCGAGGACCTGACCGAGGCGGTCGAACGGGTCGGGGCGACCGGTCATCTCGATGAGCGCATCGACGTGACCGGCGACGACGAGCTGTCGCGGCTGGCCACCAGCTTCAACCAGATGTTGGCAGCCCTTGGCGAATCACGCCGGCAGCAGACCCAACTGGTGGCCGACGCGGGCCATGAGCTGCGGACGCCCCTCACCAGCCTGCGGACCAACATCGAGGTCCTGCTGCGCGCCCACGATCTTCCCGATGCCGACCGGACGGCGCTGTTCGGTGACATCACGGCGCAGCTCACCGAGCTGAGCACCCTGGTTGGGGACCTGGTCGAACTGGCACGCGATGAGGAGCAGCGTCCGGAACCCGAGGACGTGCGCGTGGACTTGGTGGTCGAGGACGCCGTCGAGCGAGCCCGCCGGCGTGCGCCGATGCTCACGTTCAACCTGGATGTCCAAGATGCCCTGGTCCGCGCCCAGCCCGCGCTGCTGGAACGGGCGGTGCTGAACGTGCTCGACAATGCGGCCAAATGGAGTCCCGAGGCCTCGACTGTCGAGGTCACCGTTGGACGCTCGGGGCCTTCGTGGCGACTCGAGGTGCGAGACCACGGCCCCGGCATCACCGACGAGGACCTGCCCCATGTGTTCGACCGGTTCTACCGTTCCGCCACCGCCCGTTGGCTTCCAGGATCCGGCCTGGGCCTGGCGATCGTGCGCCAAGTGGTCGAGTCGAGCGGCGGTGCCGTCAGCGCGATCAACGCCGCCGACGGAGGGACCGTTGTCCGGATCGACCTGCCTGCGGTGGATCTGACCGATGCGGCCTCAGGCCCTGGTGACGCCGCCGGTGACGCCACCGATGGCGCCAGTTCCATCAGTGGCGGTGCCGGCGCCCCGGCCGAGGCCGGGGCCGGAGCGGATACAAACGACTCGATTCTTATCTAGCTCTCACCTCCCTCTTATCTCTAGCTCAGATGTCTCTTAGCTGGATGCGCTGTGCTGATTGGGATGAACGACTCGTTCGATTCCCCACCTCCGTATCCCGGCGTTGCTTTTCCCAACTACGCCTTCCCTCCCGACCCCACGTGGGGGGCGCCCCCACCCCCGCCCAACCCGCCCGCACGTCCGCATCGCCGCTGGCTGGGAGGAGCATTGGGCGCGGGGGCGCTGCTCCTGGCCGCGGGCGCCTTCCTACTCGGCCGTGGCACGGCGCACGCCTCGCCGTCGAGTCTCCCGACTGCCACCGCGCTCAGCGCCTTGAACTCCGTGGCCTCTGCACCCACCGGCCCGGGCAACGCCGCCTGCGCCGGGCCCCGTAAGGCCGCCGGCGGCACGCTGAAGTCGGTAAGTGGATCCACCTTGACGGTGACGTCACCGCGCGGCGGCGACGTCACGGTCAAGACCGACAGCAACACCAAGGTGACCAAGATCGTCAAGGGCGGCTTGGGTGACGTGACGTCCGGAGCTGTCGTCGCCGTCCACGGCACCCCTAAGGGCACCACGGCTATCGCCGCCGAGCAGGTGGCGGTGCTGCCCGCGAATACCCCGGCACCGCCCGGTAAGGGTCCGGCCGGTAAGGGTCCCGGCGCCTTCGGCCCGAAGGCCCAAGGAGCCGGCTTCGCCGTCGGAACGGTCCAGAGCGTTTCTGCCTCGGGCTTCACCGTCTTGTCCGGCGGGAGCACCGTCACCATCACCACGTCCTCGTCGACAACCTTCTCGAAAACAGTCGCAGCGGCGGTGAGCGACTTGGTCACCGGCCAACCGATCGCGGTCGGGGGGACGCCCAACAGCGACGGGTCGATCACGGCCAGCAACATCCAACAGGCCGGGCCCGGCGTTGCCGCAGGCAAGCTCCCGGGAATCGGCTTCGGCCGCCCGCACCCTTGAACTGACCGGCGTTGGCACGGTAACCGGATCGGCAGCCCGCCCCTCCGATCCGGCTGCCGCGCCACGTCGCAGGAGCGGTTTCTCGCCGGTCCCTGAACCGAGTCGCGCTACCATCCGGCAGCGTCGCCCGGGTGGTGGAATGGTAGACACGGTGGACTCAAAATCCATTGCTCGCAAGGGCGTGCGGGTTCGAATCCCGCCTCGGGCACCTCCCACAAGCTGGCTTCAGCACAAGGGTCATCCCAAACTGATCCCAAAACGAGGTGCTCCATGCCGCATGGCAACGGCACCGAGGGGCCGTAGCAGTGCCGGTCAAATACCCACCCGAAGGTGAACCGCTCGATGCAACGACGAAGCGAGCGTCTGTGATGGTGTCATACCGCCCATGGTCCGTCGAGCCGGCCGTTGAGTGGGCGGGCCGACCGTGGTAGCGGAAGCGGGGCGCCGCCAGGCAAGCCGCAGTGCTCGCGGGCGGCCGGTCGTCAGTTCCCGGTTGTGACCAGGCGTGCGCCAAGCAGATCTTGTTTTCCCAGCGAAATCGGTCAGCCACTCCGGATCAGTCGGCTCGTTGCCAGAATCTCCGGTTCAGGATTCGCGAGTACGAGCCATCGTGGCTTTGGTGGGTTCGAATCCACCTCGGGCACCGTTGGCGCAGGGGCTCAAGGACAGTCTGGTTGGCCCCGGTAGATTCCACATAGATTTCACGCGGCCGCCGCCGCTCTCGTGTCGAAGGTCGCTAGACCGGTAGCCATGAACGTCCTCCATCACGCTGATCTGCCGGCCGAGCAGCCCCACGTCCGCCGGCGCGTCGCCTTGGTCGCCCACGACCACAAGAAGCAAGATCTCCTCGAGTGGGCCCAGTTCAACCGGTCGATCCTGGCCCGCCACGACCTCATAGGCACCGGCACGACCGGCGCCCTCATCGAGCGAGAGCTGGGACTTCCGGTGGCGCTCCTGCACAGCGGACCGGTCGGCGGTGACCTCCAACTCGGGGCGAGGATCGTCGACGGCCTGATCGACATCCTCCTGTTCTTCTGGGATCCGCTGGAACCCCAGCCACACGACCCGGACGTGAAGGCCCTCCTGCGCATCGCAGTGGTGTGGAACCTGCCAGTGGCCTGCAACCGGGCCACCGCCGACTTCCTGATCTCGTCGCCGCTGCTGGACTCGCAATACAGCCGGTTCCTGCCCGAGTACCCGCCCGCAGCCGCAATCGAGCGGCTCTCGATGCGCGCCGTCGGCTGACGAAACAGCAGCCCCTCGCCAACCCCGCGGGCCTTCACCGCGCCAAGCCACCGCGACGGTGGGTTCTCGCCAACGAAGACCCCCAGCTCCTGCCACAAGCCCCCACGACCCCGACAAGGGCCTTAAGAACGGCCCCGGGAAGGGCGCCCACAACAGGCCCCGGCAACAGCTCCGGCAACAGCTCCGGCAACAGCTCCGGCAACGGCTCCGGCAACGGCTCCGGCAACGGCCCCGGCAACGGCTCTTAGCAACGGCTCTTAACAACGGCCCCGCCAAGGGCGCCGACAACGGCCCGACAAGTGCCCGAGCAACGGCCCCGAACAAAGGCCCGAACAAGGGCCCGAACAAGTGGCCCCGACAAGGGCTGGACGAGACCGGGGCCATCGGTCAAGGCGCTGAGGGTCGCCGTGTAGAGTCATTTGGTGGGTCCGATGGGACGACGGGTGCGGCGGTTGGCCCTGCTGGCAGTGGTGCTGGCGGGGGTGACGGTCTGGCGTAACCGCATGATCTCGGCCAACGAGCGACCGCTCGAGCGCCTCCCCCGCAAGTGACCCGTCGGTAACCAAACGCAACACAATCTCAACTTCTACGCAACAGTCAACATCTGTTACTTCCGACAACATCGGATAGTCAGATAGCGCAAGAGGGCGACAGGAGGAGAGTCAGGCGTGCCAGCATTCGTGTTCCCCGGACAGGGTTCACAGCGCCCAGGAATGGGACAGCCGTGGAGAGACCACCCATCCTGGGATGTCGTCGCCGACGCGTCGGAGGTCGCGGGCCGAAACCTGGCCCATCTCCTTCTCAATGCCGGCCCTGACGAACTAACCGAGACGCGCAACGCCCAGCTCGCCACGTTCACCTTCAGCCTCATCGTTCTCGACGCGGTGGAGCGGTTGGGCATCGAGCCGACCGCCTGCGCCGGCCACAGCCTGGGCGAGTACAGCGCCCTCGTCGCAGCTGGTGCCCTGTCGTTCGATGACGGCGTCGCCATCGTCGCCGAACGCGGCGAGGCCATGCAGGCAGCCGCTGACGAACGGCCCGGCACGATGAAAGTCATCGTCGGCCTGGACGACGACTCGGTCGACATGGCCTGTTACCGGGCCGATGCCGAGGTGTGGGTCGCCAACTACAACGCCCCGGACAACGTCGTGATCGCCGGCGATCATGAGTCGGTCGAATCCGCCCTCGACGAAGCCTTCGTCATGGGTGCCCAGCGGGTGATCCCCGTGGCGGTGGGCGGCGCGTTCCACACTCCGTTCATGGCCTCGGCCCGTCCCCGCCTGCGCAAGGCGCTGCGGGCCGCCACGTTCCGCGAGCCCGAGGTGCCCGTCGTCGCCAACGTCGATGCCCTCCCCCACAAGACGGCTGACGACTGGCAGGGCCTCTCCTCAGCCCAACTGTGCAGCCCGGTTCGGTGGCGCCAGAGCGTCCTGCGTCTGGCCGGCCTCCCAGGCCTCCACAGCGGCTTCCCCGGACTGACCGGCACGAGCTCCGCCCCCTCCACGACAAGCACCGCAAGCACCACAAGCGGCACAAGCACCACAAGCGGCGCAAGCACTACAACCGCTACGACCCCGTCCGACGGTGAACGCCTTTTCGTAGAACTCGGGTCGGGTGGCGTACTCACCGGCCTCACCCGCCGCATCGTCCCAGGAGCCACTGCCATTTCCGTTTCCACCCCCGCCGACCTCGACATGCTGGTCGAGGCCATCTCCGGCCACAGCGCCCTGCACACCTACGCGGTCAGCCACCACGGCGAGCACCTGTACGTCTCCGAGCGCATGGTCATCAGCCCGTGCGCCGGTGTTTTCGAGCCGACCGGCGCCAGCGCCGCGGCCGCCGCCGAGGGGGAACCGATCGAGGTGGGAACGGTCCTCGGCCGAGTCGGCGGCACCGACGTGCGGTCGCCCTTCGCCGGCTGGCTCATGGGCATGCTCGCCCTCCCCGGCGAACGGGTCCAGAGTGGTCAGCCCGTCGCCTGGCTGCGGGCCGGCTGATGGCGCCCATGGCCCCCAACCGCGGCAGCGCCATCACCGGCTGGGCGATGGCGCTCCCCCCGACCATCGTCACCAACGAGGACCTCTCCCGTTACCTCGACACCAGCGACAGCTGGATCGTCGACCGCACCGGTATCCGGGAACGCCGCGTGATCTACGGGCCCTTCGCCCCCCGGCCGGCTGACCCATTGACGTGGACCTCACCGCCGATGGGGATCGGCACCACGGCGTCGTTGGCCATCGAGGCCGGACGAAAGGCCCTGGACGCGGCTCACCTGGGTGCCGAGGACATCGACCTGTTGATCCTGTGCACCACGACGCCCGACCAGGCGGTGCCCGCCACGTCATCGGTCGTGCAGAGCGCCCTCGGCCTGCACTGCGCCGCATTCGATCTCAACGCCGCCTGCGCCGGTTTCGTGTACGGCCTGGTCACGGCGGCCAGCTTCATCACCGGAGGCGCCCACAGAGTCCTCGTGATCGGCTCCGAGACGCTCTCGCGGATCGTCGACTGGACGGACCGCGAAACCGCGGTGCTCTTCGGCGACGGGGCGGGAGCAGTCGTCGTCGAGGAAGTCCCCGGTGACAGCTCCCTCCTCGGATGGGACGTCGGCGTGGACGGCCAGCTGCAACCCATCCTCTACGCCGACCACGGCGGGTCCTTGCAGATGGTCGGCAAAGAGGTGTTCCGCCGGGCCGTGCGGGCCACCGTCGAGTCGTCGCAGGCGGCGATGGAGCGGGCAAAGGTCACGCCGGACGACATCGCCCTCTTCGTGCCCCACCAGGCCAACTCGCGGATCATCGAGGCGGCGTGCGCCCGCCTGGAGATCCCGATCGAGCGGGCCGCGGTGATGCTGGATCGCACGGGAAACACCAGCTCGGCCTCGATCCCCCTCGCCCTGTGCGAGGCGGTGGACGCGGGCCGGGTGGCCGACGGCGACCTCATCTTGATGTCGGGCTTCGGCGCCGGCATGACCTGGGCGTCTGCCGTCTGGCGCTGGTGCAGCGATCCGTTCCAGGACTGCGCCGAGCGACCGGCGAGCGGGTGACGACGAGCACCTCGTCGAGCCCCAAGCCGAGCCGCACAACCCGAGCCGCACAAGCCGAGCCGCACAAGCCAAGCAACCGCACAAGCCGAGCCGCCCCAAGCCGAGCCGCACAAGCAGCCCAGCCACCAGCGCAACGAGCAGCCCAACCAGCACTGTCAGCACCGTGGAGCTACCACGGGCCCCGACGAAGTAGATTCGCGTGATTCAAACCGGAGGATGAGATGGACGACCAAGCCGCGTTCGACAAGTTCAAGCAGTGCGCCGTTGAAGTACTGCAGGTCGACCCCGAGAAGGTCACCCCTGCAGCCCGCTTCGGTGACGATCTCGACGCCGACAGCCTCGACCTGGTCGAGCTGGTAATGGCGCTCGAGGAGTCCTTCGAGGTCACGGTGGACGAAACCGAGCTCGAAGGCATCGAGACGGTCCAACAAGCATTTCAGCTGGTCACCTCGAAGCTCTGATGCTGGCACTGGTCGGCGGAGCCGACGGAACAGGTTCCATCCCTGGGCGGCGCGTCGCCATCACTGGACTCGGCGTCTTCGCGACCTGCGGCGTCGGGAAGGAAGCCTTCTGGGAAGGCCTCCTCGCCACGCCCGCGGACGGCATCCGCCGCATCGAGGACTTCGACGCCACGCCGTACTTCGGTTCGAAGGAAGTCCGACGCATCGACCGGTTCGGCCAGCTGGCAGTAGCAGCCGCCGAACAGGCGATCGCCGACGCGGGCGGCCTCGAAGGACTGGCGGCTGACCCCGACCGAGTCGGCGTGTTCATCGGGACCGGTGTCGGCGGGCTCGAAACCCTGCAAACCCAGATTTGGGCGTACAAGGAGAAGGGTCCCCGGCGGGTGTCGCCGTTCATGGTGCCCATGATCATGGCCAACGCCGGCGCCGCCGCGGTGTCCATGCGCTACGGCATGCGAGGGCCCTGCGAGACGACCGTGACCGCCTGCGCGTCCGGAACCCACAGCATCGCCAACGCGGCGCGTGTCATCGCCACCGGCCGGGCCGACGTGATGCTCGCCGGGGGTGCCGAGGCCAGCTGCACCGGCGTCGCCGAGGCCGCCTTCGGCAACATGACCGCCCTGTCGCGCAGCGGCCGCTCAAAGCCGTTCGACGCGACTCGCGACGGCTTCGTCATGGCCGAGGGCGCGGCCGTGGTCATCCTGGAGGAATGGGGCCGGGCCGTCGCACGAGGCGCCACCATCTACGCCGAGCTGGCGGGCGGGGCGTCCAACGCCGACGCCTACCACATCACCGCACCGTCACCCGGCGGTCCGGGCGCGGCGGCCTGCATGGAGCAGGCCATCACCGACGCCGGACTGACACCAACCGACATCGCCCACATCAACGCCCACGGCACGTCGACACCGCTCAACGACGCGGCCGAGGCCGAGGCCATCGTCAAGGTCTTCGGAACACCCGGCCCCCCGGTCACCTCCACCAAGGGCGTGATCGGCCATGCCCTCGGTGCTGCCGGGGCCATCGAGACCGTGGCGTCGGTGCTTACGATCACCCACCGGCTCATCCCGCCGACCGCGGGTCTCACCGAACTCGACCCCGACGTGCATCTCGACGTCGTCATGGGCGAACCCCGCCCGTGGGAACCGGGACCGACCCTCTCCAACTCCTTCGGATTCGGCGGCCACAACGGCTGCCTGGTGATTTCCCCCGCCTGAGGAATGTCCGCGGCACGCGCGCCGTTTCACTGTAGTAATAGCGCTCAAATGCCGATTCCATACCTATACGGGTAATGGAGGGGTGGGGAAAAATGGGATGGTTCCGCGACAAGTCTGATCGGGACAACGAGAGTGCACCGTGGGCAGGGCCCTTCGGTCCTCCCGCGTCGGCCCCGGCAACGAAGTTCAACCCCATGGTGAGGACGGCGGGCGAACTCGTCGCCGACCACGACGAGGCCCCCGCTACGGCTCCCCCGGCCGCCGCGGCGCCCGCCGCAGCCGCATAGCTGGACCAGTTACCGCGCCGCTAACGCGTCGAGCAGCTTGGTCGGGGTGTCCTTCGGAGAGATCTTGTACCAGACCTCTTCGAGATCACCGGTAGGGCCGACCAGGAACGCCGACCGTTCGATGCCCATATAGGTGCGGCCGTACATCGACTTCTGCACCCACACCCGGTAGGCCTCGGCCGTGGCGTGATCCTGGTCGGCCAGCAAGGGAAAACCCAACCCGTACTTGGTGTCGAACTTGGCCAGCTTCGCCGGGGCGTCGGGGCTGAGGCCGAGTATCGCGGTGTCACCGACCTGGCCCAGGATGTCGCGCAGGCCGCACGCCTGGGTGGTGCAGCCGGGCGTGTCCGCCTTGGGGTAGAAGTACACCAGCACCCGCCGGCCGGCGAAGCCTCCCAGGTCGACCGGTTGGCCCGACTGGTCCGGCAAGGTGAACGTGGGGGCCTGATCGCCCACCGCAAGCCTGTCGCTCATGGCCCCAGTATGGCCGGTGCCGGCGGCGGCAACCGGGCCCACCCGATGTACCGTCACTGCGTGACCTCGACACCGGAGGCGGCGGCGTCGCCCTCAAACACTCCCGACTCGCACAGCGGGCGACCAGCCGACTTCGACATCGGCGCCTTCAGCGAAACGCCGCCGTGGGAAGTCGTCCCCTCGGAGCTGAAGTGGCGCCACGGCATCGACGACCTCCGCCTGGCCAGTGCCGCCGAGGTGCCCCAGTTGCTGCGCCGGCGCCGGGTCCCCCCGATTCGGCGGCTGGTGCTGGTCACGACGTTGCTGGCGCAGGCCTTGGGCGGTTGGTACCTCTTCGACCGGTGGCGCGCCCGCTGGGCCAACCGTCCGGAGATCTCCCAAGCCGGGTTGTCGCACCGGTTGCGCAAGGCGTTCGAACGGCTCGGCCCGACCTACGTGAAGCTGGGCCAGATCCTGTCGTCGGGCCAGGGGATCTTCCCCGAGCCCCTCGTGGACGAGTTCAAGCTGCTCCGCGACCACGTCCCGGCCGAGACCTATGAAACGGTGCGGGCGATCGTCGAGGAAGAGCTGGGCCAGCCCCTCGACGCGGTGTTCAAGGAGTTCGACATCGTGCCCCTGGCGGCGGCGTCGATCGCCCAGGTCCACGCTGCCATCCTCCTGACGGGTGAACCGGTCGTGGTCAAGGTACAACGCCCGACGGTGGCCATTTCGGTGCGCCGGGACCTGGGTGTCATGAGTTGGATCGCCCCGGCGCTCGTCGGTCGCATCCCGGTGGCGGCGCTGGCCAATCCTCCCGCGTTGGTGCAGCTGTTCGCAGAGACGATCGTCGAGGAACTCGACTTCCGCCTCGAAGCGGAGAACATGCTCGACATCGCCCGGATCCTGGCCGAGACCGACCAGCGGACGCTCGTCGTGCCGCGTCCCCATCCGAGCCTGGTCACCCGCCGGGTCCTCGTCATGGAACGCCTCGACGGCTTCCGCTGGGACGACGTGGCCGGCATGCACGAGGCGGGAGTGGACACCTCCGCCGTCGTCCATGCGGGGATGATCGCGTTCCTCGAGGGCGCCATGCTCTACGGGGTCTTCCACGGCGACCTGCACGGGGGCAACCTGTTCGTCCGGCCCGACGGCAAGGTCGTGCTGCTCGACTACGGGATCACCGGGCGCCTCGACGAGACGCGGCGCCTGGCCTTCCTCCGCCTCCTCATGGGGGGAACGGTCAACGACGTCAAGCTCCAGATGACCGCCCTGCGCGACCTCGGCGCCCTGCCCCCGGACACCGACCTGGATGCCGTGATGCGTGACCTCGGTATCGACCAGCCGGTCAAGGACCCCACCACCATGGAGCCCGACGAACTCATCGGCCAGATCCGAGACCTGACCAAGGCGCTGCTGGCGTACGGGGCCACCATGCCCAAGGAGCTGATGCTCTTCGTCAAGGACCTTCTCTTCTTGGACAGTGCCCTGGCGACGCTCGCGCCCGACGTGGACCTGTTTTCCGAGATCACCTCGGTGGCCATGTACTTCGCCACCCACTACGGCGAGCGCATCGCCCACGACGTCGGCATCGATCCCCGCGAGCAGGCCGTGGATCTCGAGGGTGTCAAGGCCAGCTTCGGTCTGGCCAACGACGTCGACCGCCTGACGTACCGGGACCTCCAGGCCCGCCGCGAGATCATCCGCAGCCGGATGGGTGAGAGCCGGCGCCACAGGAAGAGGCGCCCTTGGCGGCGGCGCGACCGGGAACCCCGGTGACGCGGCATTCTGGTCCGGGTCTGAGGCTCTGGAGGGAGTTTGTTACCGCCTGGTGGTGTCAAACTCCCTCCAGAACCTCAGATCCCCTCCAGAACTCCGGGCCATCTGACCAAATTGTCCCGGTCGTTCGATATGTCGCAACGACCGGGCTACACTTTGCGCCGTGGCCCGGGCCGGGATCTTGCTGGATAGAGACGGGACGATCATCGTCGACCACGGCTACGTCGGGTCGGTGGAGCGCGTCGAGTTCATCGAGGGCTCGGCCGATGCCATTGCGGCGTTCAATGCCGCCGGGGTGCCCGTCGTCGTCGTCACCAACCAGGCGGGCGTAGCCCGGGGCTTCTACGGCCCCGAGGACGTCAACCTGGTCCACGAGCACATCGCCGAGCGGCTGGCCGAGCATGGCGCCCACGTCGACCTGTTCCTGTACTGCCCGTACCACCCCGAGGGGACGGTCAACGGCTTCGCCCGGCGCAGTTCCGACCGCAAACCCGGTCCGGGCATGGCCGTCGCGGCCGCCGAAGCCCTGGATCTCGACCTGGCCTCGTCGTGGGTCGTGGGCGACCGTCCCGAGGACATGGGTCTGGCCGCCGCCATCGGGGCGTCGGCGGTCTTCCTTGGGGCGGAGGGCGGGCACAACGCGACGGTCGCCTTTCCTGACCTGAAGTCCGCCGCCGCCTACATCCTCAGCCACATCAAGGGCAACGGGCGCGGGAACGGCCATACCAACGGGAATGGTTCCGGTCGCTTGGACGCGAAAGCCGCACCCCGGCCCGCCCGACCCAAGTTCCCGGCCCAACCCTCCGACAACGCCGGCTCGTACTGCGGGGGGTATTTCTCCGAACTGGCCCACGCCACGGCGTCGATCGACCCCGTGCAGCTCGACAAGGCGGCGGCGCTGCTCTTGGAGGCCCACGACCGCGGCGCCGTCATCTTCAGCTGCGGCAACGGCGGTTCGGCGTCGATCGCCAATCACCTGCAGTGCGACCACATGAAGGGCGTCGCCAATGGCACCGCCCTGCGCCCCCGTGTCGTCAGCTTGAGCGCCAATATCGAGCTGCTGACGGCGATCGCCAACGACGACGGGTACGAGAATGTCTTCCTGCACCAACTCCAAGCCCAGGCACGGCCGGGCGACGTGTTGTTCGCCATCTCTTCCTCGGGGCGTTCGGCCAACATCGTGCGCACCATCGAGTGGGCCCGGGGGCACGGGCTGCGGACCCTGGCTTTCACGGGATTCACGGGCGGCCGAGCCCGGGAGCTGGCCGAGGTCGCGGTGCACGTCGACTGCCACAACTACGGGCTGGTCGAGGACGCCCACCAGGCCGCCATGCACGCCCTGGCCCAGTACATCCGCCAGTCGTGCATGACGCCCGACGCCGTGGCGGACCTGATCTTCTGAGAGCGCCTGAGGCTACGCTCGTCGGCCCACGGCGCGGCCCGGACGTCGCTTGGAGAAAGCCGGAAGCGTCGAGCATGCGCGTTGCCATCAACCTGCTGACCGAGGATCCCGCCAACCCGTCGGGCGCCCACTGGTTCTGGACCCGCGTCCTGCCCGCGATGTCGCCCCGCATGGAAGCGGGCGAGGAGCTGCACCTGATGGTGAGCCCCCGTTCCCGGCTCCAGTACGCCGGGTACGGGCCCAACGTCCACTACATCACCTACCCCTGGTCCAACGAACGCCGGGTGCTGCGGACGCTGGAGGAGCACTTCTACACGCCGCTGCGCCTGCCGTGGCAGCGCGTCGACATCCTCAACACCTTGATGGCCCCGGTGATCAACCCGACCTGGTCGCTCGTCATTCACCTGAAGACGATGCACGCCTTTACCGCCCCCCAGTCGGTGTCGCCTCTCGCCCGCGCCTACCGCCAGATGATGTACCCCCGGTCGGTGGCGCTGGCCGAGGCGGTCATCATCAACTCCGAGAGCCTCAGGACCGACGTCGACCGCTACCTGGAGGTCGACCCGGCCAAGGTCCACCTGATTCCCGAGGCGGTCGATCACGAGGTGTTCCGGCCCGGGGACCGGGAGCTCGCCCGCCGTCACGTCGCGTCGCACGGTGTCACCAAACCGTTCGTGCTGTTCGTCTCGTCGTTGTGGCCCTACAAGAACTGCGACGGCCTGCTGCGGGCGTGGGCGCTGGTCCGGGACCAGATGGGTGGCCGGCAGCTGGCCATCGTCGGACCGGGGCGCGACGAGAAGTACGTCTCGCAACTGCGGGGGTTGATCGGCGAGCTCGGGATCGGCGACGATGTCGTCTTCGTGGGCGGGATCCCGCTGGAGGAGACGCCGCTTTTCTACCGGGCGGCCGACGCCTTCGTGTACCCGTCGCTCAGCGAGACCTTCGGGCTGCCCATCCTGGAGGCCATGGCCTGCGGTTGCCCGGTCGTCACCTCCGAGGTCAGTGCCATGCCCGAAACGGCGGGCGGGGCGGCGGTCCTGGTCGACCCGCACGACCCGGCGTCGATCGGGGCCGGGATCATCCGGGCGTGCGGCGCCGAGGGCGACGACCTGCGCCGTCGGGGATGGGCCCGGGCCGCGGACTTCACCTGGGCCGCCACCGCCGCGGCCACACTCGACGTGTACCGCGACGTGGCCGAGCGCCGCCGGCAGGCCCGTGCGACCCGGCAGGGTCCGGCGAGCCAGGCGACCCGCCTCGCGACCCGCCTGGCGGCCCACAGGCCTGGGATTCGGTTCACCGCCCGATGAGAGCCGCCCGTTGAGGGTGCTCGTCACCGGCGGAGCCGGGTTTATCGGCTCGCACACCACTGACCGGCTCCTGGAGCTCGGCCATCAGGTGACCGTCCTCGACGCCCTCACCGCGCCGGTACACCGGAACGGACGACCACCGGAGTACCTGTCGGGCGCGGCCGACTTCTACCAGGGCGACGTGGGCAACCGTGACCTGCTGACCAACCTGCTGCGGCGAGTCGACGCGGTGTACCACCTGGCGGCCTACCAGGACTACCTCCCCGACTTCTCTCGCTTCAGCCAGGTCAACGTGGTCTCCACCGCCTTGATCTTCGAGATCGCGGTGGCCGAGCGCCTCGACCTGGCCCGGGTGGTCGTGGCGTCGTCGCAGGCGGCCATGGGCGAGGGGCTGTACCGATGCCGGGAGCACGGCGAGCAGACGCCGGGCATGCGCGCCGAGTCCGCCCTGGCCCGCGGCGACTGGGACCTGACGTGCCCGGTATGCGCCGGTCCTCTCGAGATGCAAGCCACCCCGGAGCGGATCTCCAATCCCCAGAACGCCTACGGCATGTCGAAGTACGGCCAGGAGATGGTCGCTGTCAACCTGGGCCGCCGGTACGGGATCCCGACGGTGGCGATGCGCTACAGCATCGTCCAGGGACCCCGGCAGTCGGTGTACAACGCCTACTCGGGGGCGTGCCGGATCTTCTGCCTCCATTACCTGTTGGGCCAGGCGCCGACCCTGTACGAGGACGGCGAGATGGTCCGGGACTTCGTCAACATCGACGACGTGGTCGACGCCAACGTGGCGGCGCTCGAAGACGAGGGCGCCGCCGGCCGGGTGTTCAACGTCGGCGGGGGCGCGGCCGTGACCACCCGGGAGTTCGCCGAGGTCGTGCGCCGTCACTACGGCTCCGACCAGCCCGGGCGGGTGACGGGCGAGTACCGCTTCGGCGACACCCGGCACATCCTCTCCGACGTTTCGGCCCTGAAGGAGCTGGGGTGGGCGCCCCGGCGGGGCCCGGCGGAGTCGGTCGCGTCCTACGCGTCGTGGCTGGAGGGCATGGAGGGCCTGGACGGCGTCCTGGCGGAGGCCAACGCCAAGATGCGCCAACTGGGCGTGGTGCGCCGCTCGGCCGACGTGCGCGGGACGGCCGGCGAGGGCGGGGCTGGCGGGACCGCTGTGCGCGGGACGGCCGGCGGGGGCGGGAAGGCATCGGCGTGAAGGCGTTCCTCCTGGCGGCGGGATTGGGCACCCGGCTGCGCCCGCTCACCGAGCACATGCCGAAATGCCTGCTCCCCGTCGACGGGCGGTCGCTGATCGACATCTGGTTGGACGCCCTGGACCGCGCCGGGATCGACGAGGTGCTGGTCAACCTGCACCATCTCCCCGAACTGGTCGACGACCACCTGGCGGCCCGTACCAGCCGCGGCGTGGGGCCTGAGGTACGCACCGTCTTCGAGCCGGAACTGCTCGGCAGTGCGGGCACACTGCGGGCCAACCGGG
>JAUTXN010000099.1 GCA_030838045.1 Acidimicrobiaceae bacterium | reverse complement strand
CCCGACCACACCGACGACACGGCACCGCTCGGGCCCCGCCACGACCCTCCCGACCGGCCCACTCCCGAGCTGGCGGACCTCCTGCCGGTCAAGGCGACCGGCTCCTACGACGTCCGCAAGGTGATCGAGGCGCTGGCCGACGACGGACACCTCCTGGAGCTGCGGCCCGCCTGGGCGCCACAGATGGTCACTGCCCTGGCGCGGGTCGACGGCCAGTCCGTGGGAGTCGTCGCCAACCAGCCGCTCGCCATGGCCGGCACGCTCGACATCGCGGCGGCCCAGAAAGGTGCCCGGTTCGTCTCCTTCTGCGACTCGTTCAACCTTCCGATCGTCACCCTCGTCGACACGCCGGGCTTCATGCCCGGCAAGGATCTCGAGTGGCGGGGCATGATCCGCCACGGCGCACAACTCGTGTTCGCCTACGCCGAGGCGTCGGTCCCCCGTGTGTCGCTCATCCTGCGCAAGGCCTACGGCGGGGCGTACATCGTCATGGACTCCAAGACCATGGGCAACGACGTCTGCCTGGCGTGGCCCAGTGCCGAAGTGGCGGTGATGGGCGCCGAGGGCGCGGTTCAGATCCTCCATCGGGGCATCGACGCCGACGAGCGGTCCCGACGGGTCGACGAGTACCGGGAGGCGTACCTCAATCCCTACGTCGCGGCCGAGCGGGGGTACGTCGACCGGATCATCGACCCGGCCGAGACCCGATCGGCCGTGGCCGCGGCGCTTCGGATGCTGGCGTCGAAGCAGGAGAAGCTCCACGCCCGCAAGCACGGCAACACCCCGCTGTAACGCCCCAGCCGCCCCAGCCGCCCCAGCGCCCGAGCCGCCCCAGCCGCCCCAGCGCCCCAGCCGCCCCAGCCGCCCCAACGCCTACGCCGAGTGGTCCTCTCGGCACAACCGCGCGGCCGGTGTCGCCTCCAAGCGGGACTCGCTGATCGGATCGCCGCACACCTCGCAGATCCCGTAGGTGCCGTCGTCCAGGCGACGCAGGGCGTGCTCGACGTCGCGCAACTCGGTCTCGAGATCGTCGAGGATCGACAGGTCGGGCGCCGGCTCCATGGCGCTGATCGTACCGGCGCCGTGGTGGCGGACGGCGACAGACGCACGAGGCCGCCTCGCGGTTGACACCGCTTCGGAGAAAGGCCCGAACGGACCGAGGCGCGCCCCGACGTCAACGCCCGCCCCACCACCGGCGTCAGTTGGGCACCACAAGGAAAGGGGCACCACCAATGAAGACCTCCCGACGACGTCTCACGCGGGCACTGGCCGGGGCGATGTTGGCCACGCTGGCGGTATTGCTCGCACCGGCCGGAGCCAACGCAGTGACCGGCGCCGCCTCGTGCGGTATCACTTGGGGCTCCCTGCCCAAGACGGGCACCGGCGCAGGTGACGTCACCTCCATACGGGCCGGGCGCCACGACTGCTACGACCGGGTCGTGTTCGACGGCCAGGCCGGTTTCAACGAGGTCCGGTACGTGACCCAGGTGACCACCGACGGCGCCGGCACGCCCGTTCCCCTCCTCGGTGGGGCGTTCCTCCAGGTGTCGATGCGGACCCCGAGCACGTCGCCGCTCTTCCACGGGCCGTACCCCAACGCCCGGGGATTCCAGACCCTGCGCCAGGTCGCAGGCGCCGGCGGCTTCGAGGGCTACGAATCGTTCGGGATCGGTGTGCGGGCCCGCCTGCCGTTCCGGGTCTTCGTGGTCGATGCCAACGGGCCCTCCCCGAGGTTGGTCGTGGACATCGCCCACACGTGGTGACCGCGGCTGACGGTCGGCGACCGCGAACCGCTCGGTAGCCTGCATCGCCATGACGCACATCGACATGGCGGACACCGACATGGCGGACACCGGCCTCGTCGTCAACGACCCCGAAGCGCCACCTCGTTGGGATCTCTCGTCGCTGTTCGACGGGATCGGGTCCCGGGAGTTCGCGGCGGCCCAGGAGAGCCTCACCGCCGAACTGGTTCGCCTGGCTGCGATGTACGACCGCTTCGACGTCCGGGGCGGAGATCGGGTGTCGCTGACCCCCGACGCCGTCGCGGCCTTCGAGGAGGTCGTGGCGGCGACCAACGGCCTGCTCGACCAGGTACGGCTCCTGCGGTCGTACCTGGGCGGCCGGCTCTCGACCGATGCCCGCGATGACGAGGCCGCGAGCGTGCTCTCCCAGGTCCAAACCGAACTGGCCGATCTGCAGAAGCTCACCACCCGCCTCGACGCCTGGGTCAACCGGCTGGGCCCCGACGCCCTGATCGACGCCAGCGATGTGGCCGCCGACCACGCCCACGCACTGCGCCAAGGTGCCGTCGCCGCCCGGCACCAGATGTCCGAGCCCGAAGAGGGCCTGTACGCCGACCTCCACCTGACCGGCGCCGTGGCCTGGAACAAGCTTCACGGCGATCTCACCTCCCTCCTCACCGGCGACCTCGACGGGCGGGCCGTGCCCGTGACCGAGCTGCGGGGCATGGCCACCAACCCCGATCCCGACATCCGCCGCCGGGCCCACGACGCCGAACTGGCCGCCTGGCGCTCGGCCGAGGTACCGATCGCGGCCGCCCTCAACGCCATCAAAGGCGAAGCCAACACGGTCAACCACCGCCGGGCCTGGCCCGACGCCTTGGAGCCCGCCCTGTTCGCCAACTCCGTCGAACGGCCCGCCCTCGAGGCCATGCAGGCTGCGGCGGCGGAGTCGTTCCCCGACTTCCGGCGCTTCCTCCGGGCCAAGGCCCGCCTCCTCGGCCACAGCGCCGGGCTGCCCTGGTGGGACCTCGTCGCCCCCGTCCCCGGCGAGAGCCTGGTGACGTGGCCCCAAGCGGTGGCCGCGGTCGGAGAGGCGTTCGGGTCCTACTCGTCCACCCTGGCAGGGCTGGCGGCACGGGCCCTGGCCGAACGATGGGTCGACGCCGAACCCCGATCAGGCAAGCGGGGCGGTGCCTTCTGCATGTCGGTGCGCCACGACGAGAGCCGGGTCATGCTCAACTTCGACGGGTCGCTCGACTGCGTCCAGACCCTCGCCCACGAGCTGGGCCACGCCTACCACAACACCAACCTGGCGGGCCGCACGCCGCTCCAGCGCCGCACCCCGATGGCACTGGCCGAGACGGCCAGCATCTTCTGCGAGACGATCATGGTCCAGGCCGGACTGGCGGTGGCCGACGACGAGCGCCGGCTGGCCCTGCTCAACGTCGACCTTCAGGGGGCATGCCAGGTGGTGGTCGACATTCACTCCCGCTTCCTCTTCGAGCAGTCCATGAGCCATCGCCGGGAAAAGGGGACCCTTTCGCCGTCGGAGCTCTGCGCCCTCATGACCGAGGCGCAGCTCGCGACCTACGGGGATGGGCTGGACCCGGCAACCCTGCACCCGTACATGTGGGCGGTGAAACCCCACTACTACTCCACCGCGTTCTACAACTGGCCGTACTGCTTCGGCCTGTTGTTCGGCATCGGGCTGTACGCCCGCTACCAGCAGGACCCGGACCGGTTCCGGGCCCACTACGACGACCTTCTCTCGGCGACCGGCCTGGCCACCGCCGCCGACCTGGCGCAGCGCTTCGGTATCGACATCACATCGGTCGACTTCTGGCGCGACAGCCTGACGGTCATCCGGGCCCGCATCGACGACTTCGAACAGCTGGTGGCGAGGGCCGCCGACTCCTAGCCGCCTCGGCGAGAGGGGCGCTGCTCGCTAGTCGGCCGGGCCGGTACCCAATGTCACCCGGGCGCTGCGCGCGTTGGCGGCCGGGCCGATCCAGGTGACCGTGACGCTGTCACCCGGCCGGAACTGCCGCAGCAGCGTCGTGAGCCCAGGCCCTGAGTCGACCGGCTGGCCGTTGATCGACACGATCAGCGATCCCGCCAGGATCCCCGCGGCCGCGGCCGGGCCACCGGCGACCACGGCACTCACCAGGGCCCCGCTTCGACCGCCCGCGCCGGACCCTGGCGCCACCTGGACGCCGAGGAACGGAGGCAGCCCGAGGCGGATCGTGCTGCTGGCCTGTCCGGCCTGGATCTGGCGGGCGATATCGAGCGCCCGTTGGATCGGGATGGCGAAGCTCACGGTCACCGCCGACTGCCCGGGCACCGAGGCCGCAGTGTCCATGCCGATCACCTGACCCGACCCGTTGACCAGCGGACCGCCGGAATCGCCGGGATGCAACGCGGCACTGGTCGCGATCAGTCCGTCGAGCTGCTCGGAAGTGCCCGCGGCCGGGTCGCTGGCGATGATCGACTGGTCCACGGCCTGAACGACGCCCGTCGTGACGGTGGGCGGCCCACCGACGCCACCGGCGTTGCCGATCGCCACGACCGGATCGCCTCGCTTCACGACCGTGCCGGCAGCATTGATCGTCCGCAGCCCCGATGCCCCCTCGAGCTGGATGACCGCCACGTCTTCGGACGGATCAACGCCGAGGACGTGCGCCGAATAGGACCGGCCGTTGCCGATCGAAACGGCGCCGATCGTCGTGGCCCCGTCGATGACGTGGTTGTTCGTGAGCACGACGCCAGTGGAGGTCAGGACCATTCCGGTGCCCGCGGCGATCGCGTTCTGGTAGGCCAGTCTCGTGTCGATGTCGACGACCGCAGGGTTGACCATCGCCGAAATGACCGCGGGCGACAGGTTCAACGGCTGGGGGACGATGGGTTGGGTCGTCACGGGCGGCACGTACAGCGGGCTGACCGGGGCCACCGAACCGGGAGGCGTCGTGGGGGCGGTCGTCGTGCTCGGTTGGGTGGACGGCGAAGCGGTGGACGACGAACCGGGCTCGGTCGTGGTCGTGGACTCCGATGAAGGCGGCCGGGCCGTGGCCACCTTGTCGTCGTTCGAGGTGCTCTTGACGGCCGCTCCGACCCCACCGGCGAGGAGGAGGATGCCGATGATCACCCCCAGCGTGATCACCAACGGCCCCGGACTCGGGTTGCGACCCCGCCGAGGCGGAGGTGGCGAGGGCTGCCACGGCGGTGCAAGTGATGCCCAAGAACCGCTGCTGAAGGGCGGGAACTGTTCGGTCATTGCCTCGGACTGCTCGGTCGGTGCGGATCAGTGAAGCCGATTCAAGACGCCAGAACTGAGCACGTCCTCGTAGGCGGCGATGTCGTGCCTTCAGAGTAAGGCCAGTTTGTCGCGTTTCGGGCATCGGCGCCCGTCTCCCGGCCCGGTACGCTCACGGTGGGGCCGTTAGCTCATCGGGTAGAGCGGGGGACTTTTAATCCTCGACATGGCTGGGTTCGAGACCCAGACGGCCCACCCGGCAGTCCCCGTCTCACTGGGTCCTAGGGGAGGGCGGCGGCGAGACGGCGGGCCTGGTCGGCGAATGGCGCACGAACGAAGGCGACCGCCCGGTCGGCACCTACCTCCTCGAGCTGCCGGCGGGACGCCCCGCTCAGATCCGACGAGACGGTGACCACGAACGACGACGGGTCACGTCCGGCCGCGGCCCTTGCCGTGCGAGCGACCTCGAGCAGACGAGGCAAGGAAGGACCACCGGGCAGGTTGATCCCGTCGGCCACCCGCCCGGCCAACTCCGCCATCTTGGGCCCGAAGGCGCCGAATATCACCGGAGGCGCCGGGTCAGGTTGCAGGAACCCTCCCACGCCACCGACGGTGCCCGACCACGCCGAACGCAGCGTCGCCACCGCCGACTCGACGGCCGCCCGCCGGGTGGCGTCACTCGCCACGGGCTTACCCAGCGCGACCTGCTCCCGGGCGTAGGGCGTGTCCCGTCCGCCGCCGGCTCCGAGGCCGAGCAGGAGGCGCCCTCCGCTCACCTCCTGCAGCGTGGCCGCCATGACGGCCAGCACCCCGGGATCGCGGTTTGCCACATTGAGGACCATCGGTCCGACGGCGACGCGGGGGACGACCGCGGCGATCGCCGTCAGTGCCGTCCAGCACTCGAGCACCCGGGACTGGCCGTGCACCGACCCCGCCAGGTGGTCGTACAACCACACGCCGTCGAACCCTTCGCCCTCGGCGACGATGGCACCCTCACGGACATCACGCCAGGTGGCGCCGAAGGGGTCGAACAACAGGTCGATTTTCACCGCCCGATCATGGCGCTACGGCGAGGTGGCCAGGTGATCCCGCAGCCCGACACCGAAGCCGGTGGGCGTGCCGTCGTAGTTCGTGATCAACGAGGGCCCACCGCCGCAGGTCCACCCGCCCGGCGCGGTGGCGTCCCACGTCCAGCCCAGGTAGGACACGCCGTGGGCGTCAGCCCAGCCCATGTACCCGTCGATGAACCCGTGGGCACAGTCGAACTCACCCAGCTCCCCCGTGACCATCGGGTAGGCGGCCGCAACAGGCGCCATCGTCTGGTCCCAATAGGCCTGGGTCTCGCTCGAATAGGCGTACACATGCACGCTCGCGACGAGCTGGCCCGCGGGGTCGGACAGGCCCGCCGGCCACTGGGACAGGTCGCTCGACCACTGGAGTCCTCCCGCCATGATCGGCTGCACGGCGCCGGTCGAGCGCACGGCATCCACCAGGGCCTGCATGCCCACGGCCCGGAATGTCGCGCCCGGCTTGAGGGCGTCGTTGAGGATGCACCCCGACAGCCAGCATGACCAGCCGACGTTGTTGGGTTCGTTGTACAAGTCGAACAGGACCCCGGGATCGGACTTGAAGGCCTTCGCCACCGACTTCCAGAAGGCAGTGGAATGGGCATCGGGCATCGGCTCCAACGTGGCGCCGGTAGCCACTTCCTTGCCGGGCGCCGTGATGTGCAGGTCGAGGATGACCGCCAGGCCGGCCGCATGTAGCCGCTGCACGTAGGCCCTGATGGCTTGGCGGTACACCGCTCCCATCTGGGCCTGGTTGGCGCTGGTCGAGTTGATGCCGAGCCAGCAATCCTCGTTCAAGGGCACCCGGACGGCGTTGGTGTGCCAGGCGGCGATGGCGGCAATCGAGGTGGCGTCCGACGGGCCGTCGAAAATGCCCCAGCCCTGGATGCAGGCGTACTCGGACCCGGACCGGTTGACACCGAGCAGCCGGATGGGACGACCCAGCCCGTCCACCAGCTTGTTCCCCGAGACCTTGACCACCACGCCGGCTGCGGCCTGTGCCGACGCGACCGGTGCTACGCCGGCGGCCACCAGGAGGGCCGAGACAACCACCCACAACCGGAAGCGCCGCATTCGATCATTGTGCGAGCACAATCGCGACCGGGCAATCGGTTGAGTTCTTTTGGGCAGTTTCTCGTCAGAGAACGACGGTCTTGGTCTGCACGCAGAGTTGATACAGCCCGTTCTGCAGCACGACGCAACCGGCCGGCGGGTTCGTGAACATGAACCCGCTCGGGGCCTGCAGGATCTGACCCCACTTGAACAGCCAGGTCCCGTTGCACACATTGCAGTGGACCGACGACGTGATGGCGTCGAGGTTGCGAGCCACCCCGGTGAAGTTCTTGAGCTTGGAGTCGACCTTGACGCCGTTGAAGTCGAGCTCCTCGTACAAGGCGATGTCGGCCAGGGCGGAGCCGCCACAGGCGACGCCGGTGGAGTACTTCCACGTCCCGTTGACGATCTGGTTGTTGACCAGCATGGCGCCGGTGATGTTCTCCGGGCTGGCGATCTGGCATGCGGGAGGCGCGACAACCGCCAGCGCGCTCCGGTGGCCGACCGACGCCGCGGCGGGACCGGCCACGCCGAGCACCAAGGCGCAGGCGGCGGAGAGGACTACGGCGAACGGGTGACGAGCACGCATTGCGAGACCTCCGATCCTCCCCCTGATGGGGAGGCGACGCTCACGCTATACCCGGCCGGCTAGAGCTGAGCGGCTCGCACCTGCACCAATAGGGCGAAGAGCCCGAGCATGGCCACCGCCACCGCCGCCTCGGACATGATCCGCAGCCGGGCGGGCCGGCGGACCGCCCAGGCGTACGCGGCTGCGACCACGACTCCGGTCACCAGCCCCCCCACGTGGGCCCGCCAGTCGATCGCGGTGTCATAGAACGAGTAGGCGAGGAGGATGGCGATGAAGAGCATGATCACCCCCGTCTCGGACCGGTTGGCCCGGGCGAGGGAAAACCACGCGCCGAAGATGCCGAAGATCGCCCCCGATGCCCCCACCCCGGCCACGAGGGTCGGCCCGAACAGGAAGCTGCACACCGACCCGCCCAGGGCTGCCAGCAGGTACAACGCCAGGAAGCGCCTCGGGCCTACTGCCTCTTCGACCGGGGGCCCCATGACGAACAGCGACACCATGTTGAACAGCAGGTGGGTGAAGTTCTCGTGCACGAACGCCGCGGTCAACAACCGGTAGGGCTGGCCGTGGGCGACCGAGACGGGGATCTGGGCGTAGTCGAACGTCCACGCCGGGTGGGCGCTGGTCAGGACGAACGCCACCGTGTTGAGGGCGATGAGCGCCAGCACGACCGGCGTCGCCCGGCTGCGCCATCCGAGCGGCGATACACGCGTGCGGACGGCGCGGGCGGCGCGGGCGGCGGGGGTGTCGCTCGACTCGGCCACGCAGGTCGGACATTGATGGCCAACGGGGGCGGCCTGCATGCAGTCCGGGCAGATGGGCCGGCCGCAACGGGTGCAGTGAACGCCGGTCAGGTGATCGGCATGCCGGTAACAGGCGACGCGATCGGGCAGCTGAGAGGTCACCATGGCGCCCCCCTATCGTGCCCGACCGCCGCGACCTTGCGGCCGCGCCGCAGGCCTCGACGCGCTCAGGTGTTCCAGCGCCGGATCGCGGGAGTCTCGTGCTCCCAACCCAGTTCACTGATGGTTCCCACTTCCAGCACCAGCGAGCGGCCGACCTGCGGTGGGGAGGCAATCCATCGGGCGGCCAGCACCCGCAGCAGGTGCCCGTGCGCCACCAGGGCGACCGTGGCGCCATCGTCCAGGGCCCGAATTCGGGCGATCACCCGGTCGGCCCGTTCCGCCACCTGATCGATGGTCTCGCCCCCGGGCCACGGCCCGTCCCAGATGGTCCAGCCGGGAAAGTCCTGGCGGATGTCCTCGGTCGTGCGTCCCTCGAAGTCCCCGTAGTCCCACTCCACCAGGTCGGACTCGAGTTCGATGGCGGTGAGGCCGGCCAGTTCTGCCGTCCGGCGGGCCCGGGCGAGAGGACTGCACAGCTCCAGGTCGAAGTGCCGTCCCGCCAGCCGGTCGCGCAGCGTCCGGCTCTGGGCCTCCCCCCGCTCGGTCATGGTGAGGTCGGTCCGGCCGGTGTGACGGCCGGTGGCGCTCCACGTGGTTTCCCCGTGCCGCAACAGCACGGCGACCGGTCGCTGAATCGCCGTCATGGGTTAATTATCCAATTGGTTTCGGCCTCGCGGTGAATTGGGCAAATTGAATAAGGAGGTCGGACGTCGAAAATACGGCGGAGACGTCCCGGACCAATGATCCAATCACTTGAACATTCAAATATATCGGCGACATTTCCCGCTTCATTGGAAAGTGCCCGTGGCGCCCGGGAGTTCGTGCGAACCGAGTTGCACGAGGCTGGGGTCGACCAGCTGTCCGATCGGCTCAGCCTGATCGCCAGCGAGCTGGTCACCAACGCCATCGTGCACGCCGGCTCCGACATCGAGGTGCGGATCGTCATCGACCTGCGCGACGTCGTCCTCGAGGTCATCGACGAAGCCGAGGGCCGGCCCCGACCGATCCCCCCGTCCAACTCCGAGACGAGCGGACGGGGCCTGATCCTCGTCGACGCCCTGGCCGATGCGTGGGGTGTGACCGAGGTGGAAGGCGGTGTCGGCAAAATGGTGTGGATCCGCGTGAGCCGCAACTGAACTCGGGGCTCCCCGCGCCGATGGCGCGGGGGAGGGGGCCGGCCGACGAGCGACCGGCCCCCTTTTCCCCAGAGTGTGTTTTGGTCAGGCCTTCTTTCCGAGATCGGAGATCTTGGTCAGTTGGTACTTGTCGGCGGTCGCCTTGGTCACCGCGATGGCGTCGGAGTCGGTGGCGTTGGACGGGTCCAACACGGTCAGACCCTTGGCTGTCATGGCGGTGGTCAGTTGCTGCGCCGTCTGGTCGAGCGTCAGGCCGCCCATGACCTGGGGGTTGAGGAAGTTCAAGGCGTTGCCCGCGTACTCGGGGATGAGGTCGAGCTGGCCGCTCTGGAGGGCGGGCTCGACGATCTCCCGGGCACCGAGGTTGTTCTTGAACGACACCGAGTAACCGGCGTCCTTCAACACCCCGCCGTAGATGTCGGCCAGGGCAACGCTCTCTGTGAAGTTGAACGAGCCCACGGTCAGCGACTCCTTCGGCCCTGGCGTGGTCCCCTTGTTGAGGCCCTTCTTCTGGATGAACTGGGTCGCCTGGTCACCGGGATCGGCGTGGTCGATGTCAATCGCCTTGTTGATGCTGGTCAGGTCGTCCTGGGTGATGGCCGCCGACACCGAGTTGAGCAACGACTTCACTTCCGGCGTGGCTTTGTCGTTGCGGATCACAGGGATGACGTTGCCGGCCAGCTGGTAGTGCTTGTCGTCGTCGAGGAGCACGTAGCCCTTGATCTGGATCGCCTCGTCGGACGAGAACAGTCGGGCCACGTCGATCTGGCCGTTGGACAGGGCGGACTTGGTCAGCGGACCCCCGGAATCGAGGGCCTTGAAGTCCTTGAAGTGCAGCCCGTAGACCGTTTCCAGCCCGAGCAGGCACGTCGGGCGAGTCTTGCATTCGGGCGGGCCACCAAAGACCAGCTTGGTGGACAACTGGGCGGCTGTTGTCGTCGGTGTCGTCGAGCTCGATGTGGAGCCACCACCCGAGCCGCACGCCGCAGCCGACATGGCCACTGCGAGCAGCATCGCCCCGGTCGCTCCTGCACGGTGAAACCGCATGGGTTCATTCTCCCTTTTCGTTGCTTTTCGTTGCCGGC